>CAYFWE010000022.1:0-26767 GCA_964346745.1 uncultured Actinomyces sp.
CGTTTTCAGGGCAGGCGACTTCAGGGAAGCCACGAACTTACTACGGCATTACCGATGAGGGGCGCGCCACTTTGACCACCAAGTGTGTCGAATGGCAGAACACCAAAGCGGTTGTGGACCGTTTTACGGAAGGACTTTGCTGATGCAAATCATCGACAACTATTTGGACACGGTCTTCACCGGTTACCCACAAACGCCTCGAACAGAAGAGGTTAAGCGCGAACTGCGTGCCATGATGGACGACGTTTACAGTGGAGCCATCGCCGCAGGAAGGACGCAGAGCGAAGCCGTTGGGCAAGCGATTGCAGAGTTCGGCAGCATGGACGAAATAACTGCTCTCCTCGGCGTGCCGGAAGGGAAACCACGGACCCACTGCCGACCATTACGGTTTCCTAGGCCCGCAACTTTGCCGATGTCTACTATCGGACGCGGTGGCTCTTGGCTTGGGCGGTGGCCTTATTTGTTCTCTCCCCCATTCCGCTCGTGTCACTCAACCTAGCGGCATCTGGGTCCGTGTCCCCGATGCTGGCCTCCACCGTGGGGTTGAGTATCCTACTACCCGGAGTGGCAGCCGGGGTCGGTATGCTGATCTGGCGGGCTCAAAAACTGTCAGCCTTCACGTTGATCACCCAGGGTGCGGGACAGGCAAGCAGCGGCGTGGAAGCGTTCGCTCAAGAGTTGAAACAGAAGCATTCCGACAGCCGGACTCGGGCACTGATTATTGCCATTGCACTGTGGACTTTGGCGGGACTGCCCCTAATCGTTTTGGGAGTATTTACCCAAGAGATGCCCCAGCCGCAAGCCGACCAGTACTTGGCTGTCGGCATGGCGGTGACGCTAGTGCTAGTTGCTTGTGGGCTCTTGGTGTTCTTGTCGGCCAACTGGGCGTACGCTGCGGCTGATCGTCTCTCCACGGAAAGTCTGGCGAAGGCATCCGGAGCTGACTTTGACCGTTACCCATCCTGGGCGAAGGTTTTCTTCGCCGGATACTGGCCACTGATGGTAGCCATCTACCTAGCGTGGAGCTTCATTTCCGGATCTTGGGACCGGTCTTGGATCCTGTGGCCGATCGCTGGTGTTGCGTTCGCAGCGGCCGCGGCTGGGCTCGGGGCGGTGTACCAGACGGGCCGAGATAGCTAGCAGCTAAAACCCCCACATTCATCGGTAAATCACCGCGAATGTGGGGGTTTTTCTAGCTTTGGTTAGGCGGCCTGCTCTTCTTCGACCTCGTCAACCAGCGAGCGAGTCTTGGTGGTATCAACTGGGATACCCGGACCCATCGTGGTGGAAACAGTGATCTTCAGAAGGTAGCGTCCCTTGGCTGCGGTTGGCTTCAGTCGCAGGATTTCTTCCAGAACTGCCGCGTAGTTCTCAGTCAGGGCCTTCGCAGTGAAGTCCGTGTTGCCGAGGACGAAGTGCACGTTGGCGTGCTTGTCGACGCGGAACTCGATCCGGCCACCCTTGATGTCGCGGACAGCCTTGGCGACATCCATGGTCACCGTGCCCGTCTTGGGGTTCGGCATCAATCCACGCGGACCGAGGATACGGCCGAGGCGGCCAACTTTGCCCATCATGTCAGGGGTTGCCACGGCGACATCAAAGTCGGTGTAGCCAGCCTGGACTTTGGCGATCAGTTCGTCGCCGCCGACCTCATCGGCTCCAGCCTCTTCAGCCTGAGTTGCTTTCTCACCAACGGCGAAGACCAGGACCCGAGCGGTCTTACCGGTGCCGTTTGGCAAGGTTACGGTGCCACGAACCATTTGGTCCGCTTTCCGAGGATCCACGCCCAGGCGGATAACGCCGTCGACGGTGGATGGGAAAGAGGTTACTGAAGTCTCTTTTGCGAGCTTCATCGCCTCATACGGGCTGTAGAGGACGCCGGGAACGATTTTCTCGGCGGCTGCCCGGTACTTCTTTGAGCGCTTTGCCATTCTGCTTCTCTCCTTGCAGTCGTGGTCCTTGGGCTGCGCGGCCCTGCCACTTCAAGTTTTGGTTTGCTTAGCCTTCTACGGTGATGCCCATGGAACGGGCGGTGCCGGCAATAATCTTCATCGCGGCTTCAACGTCGTTGGCGTTCAGGTCGGCCTGCTTGGTTTCTGCGATTTCACGCACCTGGGCGGAGGTTAGCTTCCCAACCTTCGAGGTGTGTGGGGTGGCAGAACCCTTATCGATGCCGGCGGCCTTCTTAATCATCTGAGAGGCCGGAGGAGTCTTCGTCACGAACGTGAACGAGCGATCCTCGTAAACCGTGATCTCAACCGGAACAATGTTTCCGCGCTGTGATTCGGTGGCTGCGTTGTAGGCCTTGCAGAACTCCATGATGTTGACGCCGTGCTGGCCCAGCGCCGGCCCAACGGGCGGTGCAGGGTTGGCCTGACCAGCCGGAATCTGGAGCTTGATCAGCCCAGTGACCTTTTTCTTCGGTGCCATAGTTTGTGGGTCCTTCACTACTTATTTCGTCCTTCCCCACCAACGTCGAAGACGTCAAGAACAGACGCCGCGAAAGCGAGGAAAGTCGCCCCAGCCGGGGCGGAGCGCACGCTGACAATGACGCACGCAAGCTGCGATTCTACTAGCAGAAAAGGCCCCCGAAACGCTCCCCGTGTGCGACTTCACTAACAATCGCACGCGGGTTGCGTCGGGAGTCAACTGCTATTTATCCAGTTTCTGCACTTGGTCGAAGCGCAGTTCAAGAGGCGTCTCTCGCTCAAAAATGGTGACGAGCACCTTGAGACGCTGCGTTTCGGGCATGACTTCAGAGATTTCCGCAGTGAGTTCCGCGAATGGCCCGTCGGTGACGCGCACGACCTCTTTGACTTCCCAATCAACGACGGTGGGCGCAGCCTTGGCGGCTGTCTTCTTCGATTCTTTGCCGACCAGCAGTCCGGGTGCCAGCATGTCGATAACCTCGTCCAGAGGTAGAGGCATCGGATTGTACTGGTCACCAACGAACCCGGTGACGGCCGGCGTTTCCTTCACCACACGCCACAACTGTTCATCCATCACGTCGTCAAACCCGGTTCCTTGCATTTGTACGAGGACGTACCCGGGAATACGGCAGCGCATAACCTTCTTGCGTACCGTGTTACGGATCTCGGTGACCTCTTCCATGGGCACCTCGACACGGGTGATGAGCCTCTGCAACTCCTCGTTCTCTACGCGGCGTTCCAGATTTTCTTTGACCTTGCGTTCATGGCCCGAGAAGGTGTGTACGACGTACCAGTCGCCACCTTGCTCTTCAAACTCGTCACGCAAGGCCACCATAGGGTCCACGTCGGCAGGCTCCTCCTGCTCCCCACCTTCTTCCGCTACTGGATCAGCGGGTCGAGCAGCGTGGATCTGCTCGTGCTCTTCCTCATCCAGGGCCATGCCCGCGGCGGCAGCGGCTTCGCCTTTAGCGGCGTTTTCCTCTTCTGCAGCGCTGGGCGACGCTTCGGGGGCACCGTCGTCAACCTTGGAATCGTCGAAGCCTTCTAGTTCGGCATCTACTTTGGCAACTTCATCGACATCCACGTCCATGTCGAAGCCACTGAACTCTTCTTCTGCCATCGGCTATCTATTCCTTTCGTAGTGCCCAGCCGTTTTGGCCGCGCACCAGTTCGGTTTCAAAAAACCCGCCTGCAGTTATCTGCTGGCGGGTTCTTCTTCTACTAACCGAAGACTAGCTTAGACAGTTCACCGGAGCCGAAGTCAATGATTCCTGTAAACATCATCATGAGCGCTACGAAAACAACTACCACTAAGAAGTAGGCCCACAACTCTTCCTTAGAGGGGTAGGTTACCTTCTTCATCTCTGCAATAGTTTGGCGAATGAACAACGCTATGCGTTCGAAGATATTGGGTTTCTTCTCAGCCGGGCGATCATCCCGCTTACGAGTGGGGGCGTTCTTCGTCCGGTCCTTTGGGCCCTGAACGGCGCCCGACTGCAGTTCCGGGAGGGTCTCACCATCACCGGGAAGGCTGGTCGTCTGGCTCACGTCTTCTCCACCACTAGTTTTTGGAATCCGCTTCTTGGAATCCGATCGAACACCCTGTTAGGGAGCAGGGCAGGCGAGACTCGAACTCGCAACCGCCGGTTTTGGAGACCGGTGCGCTACCAATTGCGCCACTGCCCTACACATCAGGATGGGGTTACCAGTCCTGACGCGTGATCGATTGTAGTTACGGTCAGCCGCTCTGTCCAACGCCATCGCGATCCCACTTTTGAATCGGCCCCATTTTGGGTCAAGACGGCCAGATTTCCGTTCACAATCCCAACTTGTCTGGCACGCTTGTCTTATGAGTAAAGAGCCAGTGCACCGCGTATCTAAGCGGCTTGCAGCAATAACACCATCCGCCACGCTAGCCATCGATGCCAAGAGCAAGGCCCTGAAAGCGGCGGGGAAACCTGTGATCAACTTCGCTCCCGGGGAACCTGATTTTGCCACTCCTCGCAGTATTGTCGAGGCCGCCTTGCGGGCCACGGAGGATCCGACCTCGTACAAATACACGCCGGGCAGCGGTTTGCTGGTCCTGCGCGAAGCGGTGGCGAGCCGCGTGGGAAAGTTCGGTAACTCCATACCCGACGCTAACAACGTTCTGATCACCAACGGGGGGAAGCAAGCGGTATTCCAATCCTGCGCTGCCATCATTGACGAGGGCGATGAAGTGCTTCTACCGGCGCCCTACTGGACCACGTATCCCGAAACCGTCAAACTAGCCGGAGGGATACCCGTACCGGTGGTCGCTGATATCGAGCACGATTACAAAGTGACTGTGGAACAGTTGGAAGCGGCTCGCACCGAAAAAACCATCGCCATGATTTTCTGTTCCCCAAACAACCCAACTGGCGCCGTGTATTCACCCGACGAAGTGCGCGCGATTGCCAAGTGGGCCGTGGATCGCGGCATCTGGGTTATCTCAGACGACATTTATGCGGAGCTCACCTATGACGGGGCCGAAGTTCTTCCTCTTCACCAGGCAGTACCTGAAATTGCGAACCAGATGATCATCGTGGACGGGGTGGCGAAGTCCTACGCCATGCCCGGATGGAGAGTCGGCTGGATGGTTGGCCCGGCAGACATCATCAAAGCAGCCGGGGCACTCCAGTCACACCTGACGTCCAACGTGAACAATATGGCCCAAAAAGCGGCGTTAGAAGCAATCACCGGCCCGCAGGACGCGGTGGAGGACATGCGCAAAGCCTTTGACCGTCGACGGGAGATCATTCTGTCAATGGTTCGTGAGATCGACGGCTTCGAAACACCGACACCAGAGGGCGCGTTTTACATCTACACGTCGGTTGAGGGCGTTCTGAACAAACCAATCAACGGTCGGGTGGCCCAGACATCGTCAGAGCTAGCCGATCTCATTTTGGAAGAAGCGCTAGTTGCAGTCGTGCCAGGTGAAGCGTTTGGCACCCCCGGCTACATTCGCCTGTCCTACGCCCTGGCTGAAGAAGAGCTGATCGAGGGCATCCAGCGCCTACAAGACCTGTTCGGTGCCTAGAGCGCGATAGACCAGTTCCACGCACGGCGCCCTTCTTTTTTGGGGCGCTGTGCCACACTTGGGTCATGAGCTTCGAGTTGTATTCTTCCCTCACCCCTGGACAGGCCCGCGGCAGCGTACTGTTAGCGCACGGCTTCGGGGAGCATCGCGGCCGCTATCAACGCTTCATAGACGCGCTGAACGACAGAGGTTATGACGCTTGGTCATTCGACTTCACCGGCCATGGACACTCTGATGGGCCGCGCGCCCGGGTGGATGTGGCCCGCCTAATCGGCGAGCATCTGGACGCTCGGCGACGAGTCTTGACAAAGTCCCGCACACCCAACTTGTTCCTGTTCGGACATTCGATGGGCGGCCTAATCACCTTGGCTTCCACCCTGCTTGATCCAACGCGCTTGCAGGCGGTTGCCGCCGTGGGGCCCGCCCTCCATCCACTTCCTCGTTTGCATCCGCGTCTGGCGAGTGTTGGTGCGCGTATTGGGAAACTGCTTCCAGGCGTAGACGCGGTCGAACTTGACGTGAAATTGCTTTCCCGTGATCCACAAGTAGTAGCCGACTATGAGGCAGACCCCCTGGTTCACCACGGCAAGGTTCCCCTCCTGACCGGGGCAACGATGGCGGTACAAGGTCGACGAGTGATCGAGAATGCGCCAATTCTGGCTCGGCCTGTGCTAATTCTTCACGGCGAAGACGACGGCTTGGCTGATGTCTCTGGCTCAATCGAATTTGCTGAGCGTGCCGGCGACTTGGTCGAGGTTGAAGTGTTCCCCGGCGCGTACCACGAACTACTCAACGAACCGGAACACCAAGAGTACACCGACACGATCTTGGCCTGGTATGACAAGTGGTAGCCGGCCAGGAATCTTCCTTGACGGACCTCGTCGCGCTCCCAAAAGCGCACTTGCATCTGCACTTCACGGGATCCATGCGGCCGGCCACCATGGTCGAATTGGCGCGCGAGCAGGGGGTGCGCCTTCCCCCGCACTTGCTTGAGCAAGACCCACTGACCGTGCCTGCCGACGCGCGCGGCTGGTTCCGGTTTCAGCGGTCCTACGACTCGGCGCGGTCGCTCGTTCGTTCCGAAGAAGTAATGCGGCGCCTGGTTCGCGAAGCGGCGGAGGACGATGCCGCAGAAGGTTCCGTGCGTCTAGAACTGCAAGTTGATCCGACCTCGTACGCACCTTACGTGGGTGGACTGACTCCCGCTTTGGAGATCGTCCTCGACGAAGCCAAAGAAGCCGCCGCCGCTACGGGCGTAGAAATCGGGGTGATCGTCGCGGCGTCACGAACGCGTCACCCGCTCGATGCCCGGGTGCTCGCCCGACTGGCTGCCCAGTACGCCGGCGACCAGCCCGGCCAGGTTATTGGGTTTGGCCTCTCTAACGATGAGCGGACCGGTTCAACTGCCGATTTCGCCAACGCATTTCAAATTGCGCGCCGGGCCGGACTGCACCTGATGCCCCATGGAGGAGAGCTGCTAGGGGCGCCTTCCATCCGGGAAGTTGTAAACCACCTAGCACCACACCGTCTGGGCCACGGCGTGCGAGCTTACGAGGATCCCGAATTGCTGAAGCGGTTGGTGGAGGACGAGATTGCTTTCGAGATCTGCCCGACCTCAAACATTTCCCTCGGTGTCTTTAGCGACGCCCGGGCACTGCCTTTACGAACCTTCATGGACGCCGGTGCGACCATCGCCCTTGGGGCAGATGACCCGCTCCTGTTCCGCTCGCGCCTCACTGATCAGTATGCGTTGGCCCAAACTGAGCATGGATTTTCAAACTCGGAACTAGCGCATTTGGCTCAAGGGAGCATCGACGCGTCGCTGGCTAGCCCATCATCAAAGCAGCGTTGGACCCAGCAGGTCGACAGGTGGCTGGCCGACCGGAAGCAAGTGGGCGACTAGCCCAGCGGTGCCAAGGCTGTCCAGGGTGACAACCATAAAATGAGCGCGCCGATAGTCGTGTAAACCAGCGCATCGGACCAACGATTACGAGCGGAAAACCATGGGTTTCCCGGCCAGAGTCCGCGCAACAAGCCCATGGTCACCATCCCGGTACCCAGCACCAGCACCGCCGCGTGGGGGCGATGGAAGATTGCCAGAAGTGCAACCGCCAAAATACCTGCAACTGCCCCAACTGCCGTGACAACCCCGAAGAGTAGTGAGGCACGGGCGTCGGGCCCAGAAGTTCCAAGGAATCTTGACAGCCGACTTGGAGCACGGTGCTTGCCTTTTCCCGTAGCTTGAGGGGGCAGGTCCCCCACGCCCGCCTGGCTGGTCGCGACACGGCGAACGGCGCTGCTGGCCGGTGGCTCACCGCTGTGTTGTGTCATCCTCACCATCCTGGCTGGGGGGCGTATCCTCAACGCTACCTTGAGAGGTGTCTTCTTCATTTTGAGACGACGAAAGTGTTTGCACCAACCACCGGCGTGTGCCTGGGTGCAATGCCAACGAAGAGAGGGCAGCAACGCCAGCCACAAGGCCGGTCACAGCCAGCCACGCTTGAGGGGTCGGCCCCAGATCTTGTAGCAAGCCTGTCCCCAAGTGGCCGCGCGACAGGGACATCCAAGCGAAGAGACCCGCACCGTAAACTGTCAGGGCCACGCCCACACTTCGTGCTGCACCGACAATCGAAGTGCGAGCAGCCCGAACACTGTACAGAGCTCCCAGCAGCAATCCGAGGGCTACGAGAATCCACATCACCACTTTGCCCGGGGAGGTTGCTGGGACCGCCGCCAAGACTGGAAGGAAGTCGGCCTCAACTGTCGAGCCGCTTGTCGGAGTAACCAACTCGCCGCCCACGAAGATGAACCCGGCACCACTAAGCCAAGCCACCACCCAGGCGAGACCTACGGGTAAGTACATGAATTGAAGTGCGGTGATACCAACTTCTGACCCCAGCCCTCCACCGAAACTTTGGGTCGCCATCACCACGGAACCCCATGCGTTCACCAGGGCGAAAACAAACCCTGCTAGACCTATCAGAGCCGTGGCTCCCAACCATCGCAAGCCCAACCAGGCGGCCTCCCAAATCCAGCGCATGTCGGTCACCCAGTTTGGGAAAACGCTCGCTTGCCGAGCAAACGCCCACAGGATGGCCAATACAGCCACGACCAGGGCTCCTGGCAACGCGTGCCAGACGGGGACATCCACGCCGCTCGCAGCCGAGATGAGCATGACGGTAGCCAGATAGAACGGTGCCGCCACCCATAGGGCAGCTGAATCGAAGTTCCGGCCCGATAACAGTAGAGCACGAAAGATCGCGATCTGAGACAGCGTCCACAGCAGGGGCGTAATCGACGTGGAGACGCCCCCCAGGTTCACTGGCACCCCGAAAGATGACACCCAGAACGTCGCACCCATCCGCGTGGCCTGTGACACCGAAGCATCTTGATACCAGGGGTTGGAAGAGACCAAGAGGAATGCGACTGCAAACATCAAGGCGGGGACTGCCCAGCCGAGAACTGCCGCTTCAATACCCGCCAGCCCGGTTCGTGCCCATCCGGAAGGCAGAGCAATCGTGACCGTCGGACGTTCCCGATACAGTTGGGTTCCCCTCGTCACCGTGTCCTCTGGGTCAGGAGATGTCGGGGCAGCGTCAGCAGACCCACTTTCTACAGGACCTTTTGCTGCCGTTTTCGCGGGGGTGCCAGCGCGGATGGGTCCCTCACCCTGATTGGAAGAGGGACCCCGCATGGGTTTGTTGGTGCTCATTGCCTCTATCTTGGCGCTTATTTACGCCTTCGCACCTACCCTAACGGCATGTCTTAAGACTTGTGGAGCTCCGCATATGCAGCGCGGGCCAAGTCAGCAGTCTGACTTGGCGTCCGACCAACGGAAACGCCGACTTCTTCCAATGCCTTCTTCTTTGCTTCAGCGGTCCCTGCGGAACCGGAAACGATTGCGCCGGCGTGTCCCATCGTCTTACCTTCAGGAGCGGTGAACCCAGCAACATATCCGACAACCGGTTTCGTCACGTGGCCGGCAATGTAGTCGGCTGCGCGTTCTTCCGCATCACCACCGATTTCACCGATCAGGACGATGACATCGGTTTCCGGGTCCTCTTGGAATGCTTTGAGCGCATCTATGTGCGTTGTGCCCACGACCGGGTCACCGCCGATGCCGATGCACGTGCTGAATCCGATATCTGATAGTTCGTACATCATCTGATACGTGAGAGTGCCGGACTTGGAAACGAGCCCGATGCGACCGGGTCCAGTGATATCGGCGGGCGTGATACCCACATTCGACTTACCGGGACTGATAATCCCCGGGCAGTTCGGGCCAATCAAACGAACGTCCTTGTCGAGGGCGTGTTGGACGAAGGCTACTGAGTCGGCGACCGGAATTCCTTCGGTGATCACCACCACCAAATCCATGTCAGCATCGATCGCCTCCATCACGGCACTCTTTGCGAATGCGGGAGGTACGAATACGACAGACACGGTCGCCCCAGTCGCGACCTTTGCATCGGCTACTGTCCCGTATACGGGAACTTCGCGCGGCCCGGTTTCTACCAGACCTGCTTCGCCACGCGGACCGTATGCCGACACGTCAAACTCAACTGTCGTCCCGGCTTTGCGAGGGTTGACCCCAGCCACAATATTCGTGCCCGAATCAAGCATGCGCTGAGTGTGCTTCATCCCCTCAGAGCCAGTCATCCCCTGAACAATTACGCGGTCGGCTTCGTTTAGAAATACAGACATCTTCGGCTACTTCCCTTCTGTCGCGTCGGCGGTGGGCCCTGTTTCTTCGGCGGCGGTGCGGCCCAGTGCTACGGCGGCTAGGCGGGCCGCCTCTGCTGCGGCAGCGTCCATGCTGTCCACCAGCGTGACTGATGGCAGTTTTGCATCCTGAAGTATCTGGCGTCCCTCATCGACTGCGTTCCCATCTAGACGCACGACCAGTGGCTTGGTGGCTTCATCGCCAAGAATGTTGACTGCCCCGACAATGCCGCGTGCAACCTCATCGCAGGCGGTGATTCCACCGAATACATTGACGAATACAGATTCAACCTGCTCATCAGACAGGATCACTCCCAGCCCCTTCGCCATGACTTCCGCAGAGGCACCCCCACCGATGTCCAAGAAGTTGGCGGGTTTAATCCCATATGGTTCCCCCGCAAGCGCCACCACGTCCAAGGTGGACATAACCAGCCCGGCGCCGTTGCCGATGATCCCCACTTCGCCATCTAGGCGCACGTAGTTCAGACCCGCTTCCTGTGCCTGCACTTCGAGTGCATCATCGAGGCGCCGGTCGACGAGTTCGGCGTGTTCAACGTGCCGGAAAGCCGCGTTGTCATCCAGTGAAATCTTGCCGTCCAGCGCTAAGATTCGGCCGTCTTTGGCCTTCACCAGTGGATTCACTTCGACCAGGGTTGCATCTTCACCTTGGTAGACCTTCCACAGGCTCTCGAGGACGGGGGCGATTTTCGCCGTTTCGTCTTCTGAGAATCCCGCTTCCCCGAGGATCGCTTTGGCAACATGGTCATTAAGACCGATCGAGGGGTCGAGTGAAACACGGACGAGCGCTTCGGGTCGTTCGACGGCGAGCGTTTCAATGTCCATTCCGCCCTCTTTGGAACACAGTGCCACGTCGCACCGTTGGGCGCGGTCGAGAAGGATTGAGAAGTAGTACTCTTCAGCAATATCAACCCCGGCGACGACAAGTACCGAGTAGACCGTGTGCCCGCGGATATCCATTCCGAGAATCTTCTCGGCCCATTCTTCTGCTTCTTCTGCGTTCCAAGCTAGTTTGACGCCGCCTGCTTTACCGCGGCCACCAATCTTGACTTGTGCTTTGACAACTACGGGGAACTCACCGAGTTCTTCTGCCGCTGCGCGTGCTTCTTCAGGCGTCGTGCAGACAACGCCCGGCAACACCGGCACTCCGTAGGCTTCAAAGATATCTTTTGCTTGGTATTCGTAAAGGTCCACTCCGTTGTTCCCTTCCTGCCCCTGTTGGGTGCGGTCTGGCGACCCAGTCAGACGAATCCCACGGATCCTAGGCCGCCTACCTGAAGGTGCGCCCAACTACGTTGCTAGGGCCCGCCTTGCTTACACCAAGATAGCGCTTCGAGCAGTGATGCGCAGGACAAGCGAGCCGAACTCAATCATTTGAGTTTGGTTAGGGGCGCCATTCGCAGCAGAAGACGTTTGGTTGCAGAGTCAAAAGCAATTTTTGCCACCGCCGACCGGCCTGACCCTTCAGTGCCGACTACAACGCCCTCGCCCAAAGTGGCATGCATGACGCGATCCCCAACCTTGAGGCTCAAACCATCAGCGGCCTTACCCTCTGCCCCGCTTGTGCCACTGGATCGCGTCGAACTTGGTGCGCTCGTCGTCTTACGGGCCGTGCGTTTTGATGACGTCTTCGATGACCACGAGTCATGGGCTGGCGACGCCCAAGAACGCGCAGCTTTCCCAGCACCAACTACGGGACCAAAATCATCGCCGTATCCGCCCCAGTCGCTACCTTCGAAGCTTCTCTGTCGCGCCCGCTCGTGCGCGGTGTTCCACATCTGTTCGCGCGTGGATTCACTGCGGACTTCGACGACGTCTTCCGGCAGGTCATCGAGGAATCGTGATCCGGGCATGTGCTCAACTGAGCCCCAGGCACTGCGGGAAGCGGCGCGCGTAAGGTAAAGGCGTTTTTGAGCTCGCGTCAAGGCGACGTAGGCGAGGCGCCGCTCTTCAGCAAGTTCGGTTTCATCATCCATTGATCGCTTGTGCGGGAAGGTGCCATCTTCCATTCCGGTGACGAAAACGTAAGGGAACTCTAATCCTTTGGCCGTGTGCACGGTCATCAAAGTTACCTGCCCGCGCCGTTCGTTTTCGTCTGGGATCTGGTCGGCATCTGCAACGAGGGCGACTCTCTCTAAGAATGCGTTCAGGTCAGCTCGCTCTACCGTCCCTTCATTCGCGAAGTCTTCGGCGACCGAAACCAGTTCGGCCAGGTTGTCGACGCGAGAAGCGTCCTGCGGGTCTTGGGAGGCTTTCAGTCCAGCTAAGTAGCCGGTGTCGTCCAAGATCTTTTCTAAGATTACCGCCGGCTTTTCACCCGCTGCGTCGAGTTTGCGCATATCGTCTAGCAGACCCCAGAACTGGGCAGCCGAAGCGCGTGCGCGGGGGGCGATCCCCTCTACCACTCGTTCGCCGGTTTCTGTCGTGTCAGCTAGTGCTTGGCCAAATGACAGGCCGTACCGGTCCGCATGGGCGGCAATGGCAGCTTGCGCCCGATCACCAATACCGCGCCTTGGCGTATTGAGAACGCGCCGAATTGCCACCGCGTCATCTGGATTTACGACGGCTTGCAGATAGGCGAGGGCATCTTTCACTTCTTGCCGCTCGTAAAAACGGGTGCCCCCAACGATTCGATAGGGGATTCCTGAGCGGAGAAGGAGTTCTTCAATCACCCGTGACTGAGCGTTCGTGCGATAGAAGATAGCAATGTCGCCCCAGTCCACATTTTTCATGTCGAGGTCGCGCAGCTCTGAAATAATCAGGCGCGCCTCATCATGTTCACTGTCCCCTGCATCCAAGGCAACCAAGTCACCTTTTCCAGCGGCAGTCCACAGATTCTTGGGGCGTCTCCCTCGATTTCGAGAGATGACAGCGTTGGCGGCATCCAAAATATTTTGGGTGGAACGGTAGTTCTGTTCCAGCATGATGGTGGTGGCGTCTTGATAGTCCTGCTCGAACTCTTCAATATTGCGGATCGAGGCACCCCGAAACGCGTAGATCGACTGATCAGAATCGCCAACTACGGTAAGTTCGGCCGGCGGGACGCCGTCTTTACCGTCCCCTACAAGTTCACGGATGAGGACGTATTGAGCGTGGTTGGTGTCTTGATATTCATCTACCAGTACCTGCCGAAAGCGACGATGGTAAGCCTCTGCAATGGCGGGATGATTTTGGAGCATCTGGACCGTGAGCATGATCAGATCGTCGAAGTCCACGGCGTTTGATTGACGCAGTCGCTTGTTGTATTCCCGATAGGTTTGCGCGACCAGTTGCGAAACCGGGTCGGAAGGGGCGTCTTGCGCGTACTGGGCGGGGGTAATCAGTTCGTTCTTTAGGTCTGAGATTCGTCCCGCCATGAAACGTGGTGTGAAGCGCTTCGTATCCGCACCCAGATCTTTCAGAACCATCGACATCAACCGCTGGGAGTCCTGCTGGTCATAGATACTGAAGGTCGACTTGAGGCCCGCAGCAGCGTGGTGTTCGCGCAAAATGCGTACACAGGCGGAGTGGAATGTAGAAACCCACACTCGGCGCCCCTGCGGCCCAATCAAGTTAGCTGTCCGTTCCCGCATTTCGGCAGCCGCCTTATTGGTGAACGTGATGGCCAGAATCTCCCCCGCACTGGCGCGACCCGTCTGCAGAATATGAGCGATCCGGTGGGTCAGGACACGGGTTTTTCCAGACCCCGCACCCGCCATGATGAGCAGGGGCGCACCTGAGTGCTGCACCGCCCTGCTCTGTTGTTCATTCAGGCCGCTGAGCACGTCAAGGGGCGCTTCTTCAGCCGGGCTTGGGGAAGAAACGTCGAAAAGAAAGTTCTGGTAGTCCATCGCCCCTCTACTTTAGGGCAGGGCTCCGACAGAATGAGCTTCGAACCAAGTGGGATTAGCTGCTCACTCGTGGCGCATTGCTTTCGCTAAACGAGCCATGTCTCGCCCAGACATATGCGGTATGTATGCGTGGCCGATGGCCAGGCCGGCCGCGGCAAGTGAACTCACGTCCGGGACGGCAAGGTAGACGGGTTCATACTGGGGCTGGAACTTGGCTTTGAACCTCAGTAGGGAACGGAAGCCATAAACGGGCTCTAAGCTCTTACCCAGTACCTCTAGAGTCAGATCTAGCGCAGCGGTCGACGACCGGCTTTCGTCTTCCTGCTTTTCATCACTCTTGGCCTGCGCCTTAGCCAGCGGAGCTCCGGACAAAGAGAGGATCTGGTATCCCTCTTCTTTAGCGAGCAAGGCGGCTTGGGCAATCATGTATTCCATTACCGGCCGGAAGCCGTCCGTGCGCCGCCGCATGAAGTCAAGGGTCCACCCGATAGTTACGCCTTGGTCGTAAACAGGCATCCACGAGGTTGCGCCGTGCAAATGTCCGTCTTGATCCACCGCCAAAAGTATTCGGACCTCTGGGTCGTCCAGCTCTTTCAGGCCGCCCAGGGTGAAGCCCATTTCAGGCAGCCCCTTTTCCGAAGCCCACTCTTGCGACATCGCTTCAACTTGACGCCGCAAGTCGTCTGGACATTCGTCCCAGGATGTCCAAATGGGTTCGATCCCTTCCTTCTTGGCGCGATTTATTGCGGTCCGAACATCTTGAAACTTCTTGCCCGTAAAAGCCAAAGAGGGCAGTTCCAGGACTGTTTCTTCCGCGACTTGCAGACGCGTCCACCGCCACTTATCGGTGATTTCCACGACCGGTCGATGCACTGAATACAGTGCCGGGATTAGGTCTTGAGCCACGCAGAACTGTGCAAATTCTTCCAGCACCGCCCTTAGATCTTCTGGTTTGGCAGCCGGGTCAGTGACGGTGAGGGCGACGCCTCCGTCGGCTCGGTAGGCAATCGCCGCATCCTTCGTTGGCGACTTCCAGAACCGGTTGCCATCCCATGTCGACATCCAAGCCATCGTTCCAGCGGAAGTGGCGCGCACAATCTCTTTATAACGATCACGACTGATAGCGCCTGGGAGGGCGCGCGTCCTAAACGACATCCAAAGGGCGATGGTCGCAACCAGCCAAGGGAGCAAAGCCATCCAGTCGATCAGACGAGAAAGCATCACTGATTCGGTCTGAAGGGCAGGACTGACCAAGTACAGTGCCGGAGCGGGCAAGAGACGAATAAGGTAGTCCCCCACCAACGCCATGACGGTAGCGCGGGGTACGAAAGTCCCCGGCACTGGTAGCCCTACGACCAGCACAACGACGAGGCCGAGGGCGAACGCAGCGCCGACAACTATCCAAAATCGCCGGTATGTTCCGGGGGCGGCCTCGACCGTGAACAACCGGGAGTTTGCCGCCACCAGTAGCAGTAGGACCGCGGACACCACGATGGGCACGATGAAACGCGCAGTTGGTTGCCCATCAGAGTTGAAACCAAGCGACTGGGCAGCGCCTTGCCAACCCGCTACTTTACTGCTGACCACAAGTAGGTGGACTACCGCCACGACCAGACTGCCGCCCTGCAACACCATCGTGGCCCACATGGCGGCTCGGCGCCCTCCCCGAAGCCCCCACGCTAGAACCAGCTGCAACAACAAGGGCATGATGGTTAACACTCGTGCGGCGAAACCTGTCGAGCGCATCATGTATGTCAGGTGCGCGCACTGATTAGACAGCCCTTCGACACCGCACACGGCACCTACTTCTGCAACATCTACGTCGATCAGGTACTCGCCCCGCAGATTGGCCAGCGCCCCAACCATGCCGTCGGATTTAAGGGCCATCAGTGTCCCCACGGTGACCGCAGCGACAACGAGCGCCACGACAACGCGTCCTTCCTGCCTTGTGCCGGTCAGTGGTCTGCGGTCGCGCTCTTTACCCCACAGAGCGATTCCACCGGCCCAACCAAGCAACGCTGAAACCGCTGAAGACAAAGAATCAATGGACCCTGAAAACAGGATGGACACGCCCAAGATCGTGAACGTGACGATTTGGATCCGATGCCGCCACAGAGTGTCCAGCCTGACACTGACCGCCATGGCAGCGGCGACAAGAAACGCGGTAACGCCCGATACGTACTGGGGCAACAGGGCTTCTCCCCACGCGTGATCGAACCGGGCAATGATGTGTCCCAGCCCAAGTGCGGTGGTTGCTCCTAACCAAGCAGATACGAATCCGATCCCCGCGTACCAAAGAGACCCAAGCAGGCGCTCTATCCAGATGCCAACACTCAGCAAGAAGGCGATGTCGACGACCAAGTGGATCCAAGTGCTGGTCCAGAGGGGATATGTGAAAACAGTCCACCACGGCTCCCCCAAACCGCTGGCGATATCCCATACCAGCGTGCTAGATCCCAGGCTTTGCGCCAATGTTCGCACCACGATGAGCGCAACGATAAGACCCACTGAGACCGGCCCAGATAACAGCCATGACTTAAACCGGCGTGCGACTAACTTGACAAAATTCATGGCGCTAAACGATGTTTCGCTTTACTGCCCAGCGGGTCAGTTCGTGACGGTTCGACAACTGAAGCTTCCGCAATACGGCCGAAACGTGGGTCTCAATTGTTTTCACTGACAAGAACAACTCCGCGGCGACTTCCTTGTACGTGTACCCGCGGGCGATCAGTCGCATCACCTCCGCCTCTCTCGCCGTGAGTAGGTCGAGCTCGTCCTCACTATTTCGCAATGTCTCTTCGGTTCCAAAAGCGTCGAGGACGAACCCGGCTAAGCGGGGACTGAAAGCAGCGTCCCCGGCCGCTACCCGCTCGATAGCCGAAAGTAGTTCTGCGGTGGACACCGACTTGGTAACGTAACCGCGCGCGCCGGCCCGAATAACTGAGACAACGTCGGCGGGGGCGTCCGATACGGATAGGGCAAGAAACCTCGTCTCCTTCAACTCCGCGCAGCGACGAGCGACCTCAGGCCCGCCCCCTCCCCCACCTCCGGGAAGGTGAACGTCCAATAGGGCGACATCTGGACGCAGCTGCTGGCAAGCCGCCACTGCGGAATCTACATCAGCCGCTTCACCGACAACGTCGACTATGTCGCTCTTCTCCAGCTCGGACTTCACCCCTGCACGAACCAGCGGATGGTCATCGATGACGAGGACGCTGATAGTCATACTGCCCTGCTCACTTTCAGAATTGAGAGAGGATCCGTTAACAGTTACTGACTAGTATCCCCCGTTGGCTGCTCCCGATAGTGGAACACCACTGGCCGATCTTGGCGTGAAGTGTCACCATCCGATTCGCCGTTGGCCAGTCCGGCACGGGTTCCCTCTTTCCCACCGGGCAAATGGATCTGAATCTCGGTGCCACCGGTTGACAAGAAGCGAATAGCGGCTTTCCCCCCGACGCGCGACATTCGCCCGAGGATAGAGTTTCGCAAGCCTTGACGATCTTCTGGGATGAGGGCGGGGTCGAAACCCGCTCCGGCATCCTTCACAAATATTTCCAACTCCCCCGCGCGTGCTTCCTGGAAGACGGTGATCGGCGGGGCTCCGTGGCGTACCGCATTCGTCATAGCCTCCGAAGCGGCCGCTAAAGCAGCCAGCTGCCGTGGACCGGGCCACATGTCCCCAACCGTCACGACGTCAATGGGCACCCCGTAGGTGGCTTCCACCTCAGCCGCCTGCTTCTTGAGTGCTTCAGCAACAGAAGTGGCGGCTTCTTCCTGGCCGGTGTAAAGCCATGACCGCAGGGCTCGCTCTTGCGCCAACGACAGTGCCCGCACCCGCGCTGGATCGTCGGCTGCTGCTCTAACCAAAGTGAGGGTCTGCAGAACTGAATCGTGCAGGTGGGCTGCTATATCAGCCCTTTGCGCCTCGATTGCTTCGCGGGAACGCGCGGCGGTCAAATCTTTCACCACGCGGATGGCCAGTGGGGCTATAGCCGCAAACACCACTACGAGAACCGCGATGGCTGTCAGCAGCCCTTGTCCCTGGGAGCTGATCTGCCCGCTACTTCTCAAGACCATTACCGTCGCTAGTACCAGCAGTAAAATGCCAGCCGCAGCGATTCCGATCGCACCCAAGTTGCGGCCGCCCGATAGGCGCGGTGCCTGCATCCACGCCACCATAAGACCCAGCATGGCGAGCAAAACCCAAAATAGGACGGGTCCCGTGTAACCACTCACTAGGCCCGCGAAGGCCCCTAGGGCCGACACGGCCAAGAAGAGAGAGCCCGAGAGGATGAGCCGCCCGATCGTCACTTGGGTGTCCCGTCGACCGCCAACTTCAGGCATCGGAGCCTTAAAAGCGCGGGTTGCCTTCAGCTGGGACGCGTCCTCAACCGCCCGTTGTTGATCGGCCGGGGTCTTTAACCACAGCGTCATGTAGAGAATGACTCCCAATCCACCCACAGCGCTGAGTGCAGCGAAGGCAGCGCGGGTCGGCCCGACTGGGATCCCGTACTTAGCGGCCACACCGGAAGCAACGCCACCCACCCAGGGTGGTGCCATGTCAATGCTGTCCGATTGCGCTAAGCGCAGAGGAGGGCTGGATTCTTGTTCCATGTCTTCATCGTCCCAGACTCGTCTTGCATGCCCCACCCCTGCCGGCCAGATAGGGGACAAATCAGGGGGTTACCCCATTACTTACAGCCAAGAATTCATCCAAGATGGAAATATGAGCGAAACACCTGGTTTTCAAAGTCCGGCTCCCCCAGAAGAGCCGCCCACCCTGAACAACTCTATTTCCCTATCGGCCGTCGGAGTGATGCTCCTCATCGCAGCCATCGGCATTCTGGTCATGGTTTCTGCGCGGGACGGTCACGTGTCGGGAATGGCGGTCCTCATCGCAACCGGCCTTATCATCCTGCTTGCCGGAGCCGTCCTCATCTACGCGGCGCTAACCGGTAAGAGAGCCGGCTGGTTCCTGCCTTTCACGATCGTTGGGGCGATACTATCCCTGCCAATTTTGATGGGCGGGATAGCCATGGGTGCTTGGGCCCCACGCTGGGACGATCCCTATATGGACCACGCGTTCCTCTACGAAGAAGAGACGAATGCGATCGACGACGATCCAAGCGAGTTCGCGAATCTCTCCGGACGGGATTCTCGTACGCTTGATCCACAAGACGCGAGTGTTATCGGAGATGGCGAGAGCCTTCTTTTGGATCTCACGTCCATACCTGAGGGCGATGACCTGGAGTTCGACGTAGAGCTTGAGGATTCAGACCTGACGGTGGTGGTGAACTGCGCGCAACGACTAGATGTCGACATGGCCTCATGGGATGAAACTTCGTATTTCGAAGCGCTGGCACCCATGCGTGGCTGCGCGGACCCGAATTTTGAGACCGCTCTTCATGACTGGGTTGAGTCTGACTTCTTTGAGTCTTACCCGGGTCCCAAGCGCGCGAAGGCCGCAAATAACTTTGATTTCACTCTTGAACTGGAGTACGGATCTTCCGTCCGGTTCGTTGTGTTGGATCAGCAATCCCAGCCCCAGACCCTGGAAGATGCCCAGTCCGGAGCGACTCGGAGTGGAAAGGACTAAATGACCATGGATGAAACCGTAGAAGAAACAGAGGTTTTCGAGGCTTACAGTCAGGGACCTCCACCCCCTCCGGCGGGTACGCCGGGCGCGTCACAGACCCCAACCCAGGTGTTCGCTGCTCCTCAATCGAGTGCCCCACCCCAGGGCTACCCGCAACCTAATCCGAACGTCGTTTACGTCGCGCCGGACGGATCAGTGATCCAACCTCGCAGCGCCGCACCACCAAGTTTCCCGACTCAGCCACCCATGGGGCCGCCACAGGCGCAACAACCTCTGGGAACGCCCGGTCCTACAGCAGGACGCCAGTTCACTGTCGGCACCACTACGGTTGGCCCGATGAACGTTGGCCTGCTCGTCTGGGGAGCTGTCCTAGCGGTCGTCGGTCTGCTGTTGGTTTTGACCAGCGCGATTGGGCCCGGAGCATTCCAGGCTTTGGTGGTCATTCTGTTCGCAGCAGCGGGCATCGCGTTCTTGGTGTTGGCATACGTCCTTGCTCAATCCCAAAAGCCGGTGGCCAATTCATCGAGCTCCATGCAGCCACCTCAAGGCGGCCCGGACGAACCGCAGTTCTAGCAGCCCAGCCTGAACCTGACAGAGGGGTTAGCGTGCCTCGTAGCGCGCTAACTCCTCTTCCACTATCTTCGGGTCAAGTTTGGTGAACACCGGCTTCGGCTTAGCGATAGGAGTGCCCACGGCAATGTCATGGCGCTTCCACGCCGGCACATTCGAATAGTCACCAGTTATCACCGGATATTCTCGCTGAGCCGGCTCTAGATCAGCATCTGAACCGACATCTTGGGGACTACCAGGGGCTTCAGCCAAGAGGACTGAATCGCCCTCACCCTCGCTGACCCAAACCAAGTGGGGCATGGGGGCGACTAGCCCGTCACCACCCATGACTTCATCGACCGCATTGGCGGAGTGCGGCAGGAATGGGGCGAGCATCGTGTTCAAGTCCGCCACGCATTGGGCGAGCGTCCACAAAATAGTCCGCAGGCGCGGCTCGTCCTCTTCCGACTTCAGCTTGAAGGGCGCCGTATCTGCGATGTAGCGGTTCACTTCGCCAACCAGACGCATCACGGCTGTGATCGCTGCTTTCTGGTGGTGTTCTTGGATCAGGTTGCCGACCTCGGCAAACCCGGCCTCAATCGCATCTAGAAGGGCTGCGTCTTCTTCCTGCAGTTCACCTGGTTCCGGTACGGCGCCGAATCGCTTGTGGATCATCGTGGCCGTTCGGTTCACCAGGTTGCCCCAGCCCGCCACTAGTTCGTTGTTGGTTCGACGCAGGAACTCTTCCCACGTGAAGTCGGCATCCGCTGTTTCCGGACCTGCCGCCGAAATGAAGTAGCGGAGCGCATCGGGCTGGTACCGATCCAACATGTCCCGCACGTAGATAACGATCCCGCGCGAGGTGGCGAACTTCTTGCCTTCCATGGTCAAGAATTCGGAAGACACGACTTCGGTGGGTAAGTTGAGAGTGCCGAACTCCCCCGGCTGCCCGCCGAGCGCGCCCTGCCCGTTGTAACCGAGTAGTTCCGCCGGCCAGATTTGGGCGTGGAAAACAATGTTGTCCTTGCCCATGAAGTAGTAGGTCAGCGCTTCTGGGTCATTCCACCATTTACGCCACGCCTCTGGGTCCCCGGTGCGGCGCGCCCATTCGATTGAGGCCGATAGGTACCCGACGACTGCATCGAACCAGACGTACAGGCGTTTATTCGGTTGGGCTTCCCAGCCGGGAACCGGTATGCCCCAGTCGATATCGCGTGTCATTGCTCGTGGGCGGACTTCTTCGAGGAAGTTCTTGGCGAAACGAATTACATTGGGACGCCACCCGGCGGCCTCACGACCGTTCAGCCATTCGGTGAGGGCGTCCGCCAATTCGGGCAGGTTCAGGAAGTAGTGGGTGGTCTGAGTGAACTCTGGGGTCTCGCCATTGATCGTCGAGTGCGGATCGATCAGGTCAACCGGATCCAGTTGGTTTCCACAGTTGTCGCACTGGTCGCCGCGCGCCCCTGAATAGCCGCATAAAGGACAGGTGCCCTCAATGTATCGGTCCGGAAGGGTTCTTCCGGTCGAGGGCGAAATCGCGGCTTGAGCGGTTTGTTCAAGCATGTAGCCGTTATCGCGGACCACTTCGAACATTGCGCGAGTCACTTCGTGGTGGTTCGCGGTGGTAGTGCGGGTGAAAAGGTCATAGGACAGACCCAGGTTCACTAGGTCTTCAGCGATGATCAGGTTATTCTCATCGGCGAGCTCACGGGGAGTTTTTCCGCTGCGTTCCGCTTCCACCAAGATCGGTGTGCCGTGTTCGTCTGTGCCGGAGACCATCAACACGTCGTGCCCGGCCATTCGCATATAGCGGGAGAAAACATCGGAGGGAACCCCGAAACCGGCAACATGGCCGATGTGGCGGGGCCCATTTGCGTAGGGCCAAGCGACTGCGGAAAGAATACGACTCATATGCCCAGCCTAGTTGCGTGAGGCCGCCGGCGAAAACAAATGCGCGCAGTGCCATTTCTTCGCCGGGGAGTCTAGGCTGTTGGGTAACCTGTTTCGACTCTTGTTGGGGACTGGAGGGGTTCCATGGCCCGCGCACTTGTCATCGTTGACGTACAACCGACTTTTTGTGAAGGTGGCGCGCTTGCAGTTGCTGGGGGTAATGCCTGCGCCGAAAGAATCGCCGCGTACGCGCTGGCGCATGAGAATGACTATGACGTGGTGATAACCACCCAGGATTGGCATGTGGACCCAGGGGACCATTTTTCGGACAACCCCGACTATGTGGATACTTGGCCGCCACACGGCGTGGCCGACACTGCGGAGGCTGAATTGCATCGCGCCCTACAGCCGGTAAGCCTGGACTACAGCCTGAAGAAGGGCGAGTTTGCGGCCGCCTATTCTGGTTTTGAGGCTTTCTCTCCAAGCGGCGACTCGCTGGAAGATATCCTTCGGGATGAGGGCGTGGACGAGGTCGATATCGTTGGGCTGGCCTTGTCACACTGCGTTAAGGACACTGCGTTAGACGCAGCTAGACTTCGCTGGATTGACCGGGTCAGGGTGCTGGTGGACCTAACCGAACCGGTCTCACCCGACCAGGGTGAAGCGGCATTGAAGGCGATGGCAGACACTCGCATCCAACTGGTGACCAGCGCCTGAATCACACCAGTCTAAGATCCTGCTTGGTTCAAGGCAGCGCGGAAAACCGCATTGGCTCTCACACCGGTGCCCTCGGCCACTAGCGCGCAGGCTTCTTTCAGTCTCAATCCATCGCGCCGCGAAAGAGCCACGGCTTGGGCCCCCAGTTCCTCTACACTTACATCCGGCTTTTTAGTTTGTCCCGCGATGACGATCGTGATTTCGCCCAGCACCTCATTTTGGGAGGCCCACTTGTGAAGCTCGGCGAGCGTACCGCGGACTACCTCCTCATGGGTCTTGGTGAGTTCCCGACCAACTATTGCCGGCCGCTCACCCCCGAAAGCCTCTGCTAGTTCGCCGAGCGTATCTGCGGTCCGCCGAGGGGATTCAAAAAGAATAGTTGTGCGCGGATCAGAAGACAGTTCCGCGAGTCGTTGGCGTTGATCGGAAGATTTGCGTGGCAAGAATCCTTCGAACGTAAACCGGTCGGAAGGAAGACCCGAGACACTCAGCGCCGCCAGCGCAGCGCTGGGGCCAGGCAGCGGCGACAAGCGCACCCCGGCTTTAGCAGCCTCTTGCCCCAGCCGAAACCCCGGATCCGAAACAGTAGGTGTACCGGCGTCTGAGACAACCACTACCATCTGCCCATCTTGAGCCGCTGCGATAAGTTCCCGAGACTTTTCGCCCTCCACATGTTCGTGAAAAGCAATCACCCGCCCGTTTGGAACGATTCCCAGTCGCGAACATAATGCACGCAGGCGCCGAGTGTCTTCAGCGGCAATAAGGTCGGCATTTTCGAGTGCTTCACGCAGCCGAGGGCTGGCGTCCGCAGTATTTCCGATGGGGGTAGCAGCCAAGTAAATGGTGCCAGGCGACGCATTCGGCATGGTTTTGAGGATCCTCTCCCACAGACCTATCTCATAATGGTAGAGCCGCCAGCGCAGTTGCGCCGACGGCTCCACTTCGAAAGGTTCTCGACTTAGACCAGTTCGACCTCGGAATACTCGTCTTGGTCTTGGTTGTGTTCTGCTAACAGTTCGGGTGTGAATCCCCAGAACGCGGTGATTGCAAATCCGGCAACATAGCCGACCAGCAACCCGATAACGTAGGCGAGGATCGCGTAGCCTTGGCCGCGATCACTTTGCAGCAGGGGGAGTAGCGCCCACTACTGCGCCACCAACGGCACCTCCGAAGCAGGCGGTGATGAACGGGCGTCCCAGTGGCAAAGAGACACCGTAAATCAGGGGCTCCCCGACCCCGAGGATTCCGACCGGCATCGCACCCTTGATGGTCATGCGGATGGACTGGTTTTTCTTCAGTTTCATGTAGACCGCAATTGCGGCGCCGACTTGACCGGCCCCCGCCATGGCCAAGATGGTCAGTAGCGGAGTGAAGCCGAGCTGCTCGATGAGCGTTGCGTGAATGGGAATGAGCGCTTGGTGAAGTCCCAGCATCACCAAGGGCAGGAACAGGCCACCCAAGATGAAACCGGCAGCAACACCCGAATACTTGAGCAGCCAGACAGCTCCCGCACCGATTCCGGCCGCGATCTCACCGGCAACGAACATGAAGATGTAGATCGTGGCCAGCCCTGAAACCAGAAGGGCGATGGTTGGTGTAACCAGAATGTCAATCGCATCTGGAATGCGGCCTCGCAAGAAGCGCTCGATACTGGCACATAGGCCGGCCGCCAAAATAGCGCCAATAACGCCACCTTGACCTGGGCTTAGCTGCACTTCCCCAACGAAAGGCATCTGGTAACTGATGTCAGCAACCGCTGGCAGAACGATGATTGCCGCTGCTGCACCGCCCAGAATCGGGGTGCCACCGAATTCTTTGGCTGAGTTGTATCCGGCAAAAACTGCAAGGTAGGTGAAGAAGGCAGACCCGATGACGGTCAGACCGGGCAGGATAGTCTCTACCCAGCCGGGCGCCCCACCACTTGTGTGCCAGTTGAGGAGCAGACCGCGGATCGCCAAGATGATGCCTGCACCGATGAGGGCGGGGATCATTGGAACGAAAATGTTGGCGATCTTGCGGATTGCGTTCTTCCACGGCGTGTCGTTGCGCGCCTTCTGCGCCGCCTTCATTTCGGCGCCCTTAGCAGCTAACGCTTCGGCATCCGAGACAGCAGTGGGACCTGCCGCCTCGTTTTCCTTCTTGACGAGTTGCTCGAAATTTTCGGCAACTTTCGTGACTGTTCCAGGGCCCTAAATAATCTGGAGGGTTTGATCTTCGACAACCCCTAGGACACCTTGAACCTTCTTTAGACCGGGGATATCCGCCAGGGCATCATCCCGTAGCGTCAGGCGAAGCCGCGTCATGCAGTTGGCTGTGTTAGCAACGTTTGATGCGCCGCCCACCAAGGGCAGAATTTGTTCTGCCATCACCTCATATTTGTCAGCCATTTTGCGTCGTGTCTTCTCCTGCATTTACAGCGGTACGGACGAAGCCCGCATTCTGATCTAGCAGAGCCTCCGCTTCATCGCTGTCAACGCCGGCTAGGAGGGCGACTATGGCGACCTTTGGACGACGAGCGGCCGCTTCAAACGCTTTTTCAGCGGTTTCCCGGTCCGCTCCGGTTGCTTCCTGAACGATACGAATCGCCCTGTCGACAAGTTTCACATTCGTTGGTTTGACGTCGACCATCAGGTTCCCGTAAACCTTGCCAAGGCCGACCATGGCCCCGGTGGAGAGCATGTTGACCACCATTTTCTGGCTGGTTCCTGATTTTAGACGGGTCGAGCCGGTAAGTACTTCTGGCCCGTTATCAACCTCTATTGCAGTATCTGCGTGTTCACTGACTGCTGCGCCCGGGTTTGCCGCCACAGATATTGTCGTTGCCCCGACCTCGTTCGCATAGTCGAGGCCGCCTATTACATATGGGGTGCGGCCAGAAGCAGCAATACCCACCACTGAGTCACGATCGGTAAGGTCAATTGCTTTCAGGTCCTCTACGCCGAGTTCCGCTGAATCTTCCGCACCTTCGATCGCAGTGGTTAGCGCTTCGGGTCCACCCGCGATAAGACCAACGACCATTTCGGGATCGGTGCCAAACGTCGGCGGACATTCTGACGCATCCAACACACCCAATCGACCACTGGTTCCGGCGCCGATGTAAATGAGTCGCCCACCCGCAGCCAGAGATTCGCGAATCTTATCAACTGCCTGGGCTATTTGCGGGATCGCTGCTCGCACCGCGGGAGCAACTTTAGTGTCCTCATCATTCATCACATACAGGAACTCTTCGGTCCCCATCAGGTCTAAATTGGTCGTCGCTTCGTTGCGCGATTCGGTTGTGGAAACCACTATTGACCACCCTCTCATGTGTGTGTCGTGCGCCACCATGCTATGGCAGGGGCATGTTTTTATGGGGCTCGTCTTACCGTGCGACCTGCACGGATAGTCATAATTGGTGGCCGGACATTCACGTCAAGGGGAGGTCGTCTTCAAACCCGCGGGAGGCTAGAGTCAGGGCGCCCCGAAGTCCCGATCGACCCACGAGAACATCGTATCCGCGCATTTCCAATGACTCGCGCAGAAGGTTACCTACGGGATTGTCGCCGACCGCAACCGACCCAACTAAGACAATCGGCCCACTCCCTCCCGGCAGGGCTTCGACAGTCGTGAGGAGCTCGTCGGTCGCATCTCGCGTGATCCCTACGGCGACCTCGTCCCCCTGTTCGACAGCTCCATCCACCGCCACGGCGTAGCGGCCGAGGTCGCTGGGCGTTCCGTGGTATACCGAGGAAACGAACTCGGCCTTGGTCCGACCTTCTAGTACCAGTTCGGTCAACAGTGTTTGTGGTCCGCGACCTGTCAACCCGTCTAGGGCAGCCTGTGCCGCCCTCATCCCCAGCCAGATCCCTGCACCTCTATCGCCCAGCAAATATCCGTATCCGTCGATGGTAGTCACCAGGTCTGCGCCATCCACGCGAGCGGCGACCGCGCCGGTCCCAGCGATGAGCACCGCACC
>CAYFWE010000023.1:0-25184 GCA_964346745.1 uncultured Actinomyces sp.
ACCCGTGCCGCCGCCGTGAAAGGGCGGTGTCCTAGGCCGCTAGACGATGGGGGCCTAAGAGCCGTTCAGCGGTTCCCCGCTGTTCGGCATCTCCAAGATGAAAATCATAGGGCAAAGTTTGTGCAGAGACAAATCGATTTCCAACAAATTGAACAACAGGTAACGGAACACACACTTCTCGGGCGATACGTCCCCTGCTTACGTACCCTGAGGGCATGGATGACACGAAGGATGTGGCTAGCTCCCTTAGTTCCGTACCCGTTCCCTTGACAGGCTTATTGATCGGTGCGGTTGCAGGAGCAATCCTTGCCCTGCTCATAAACTCCCTTGTCGTGTGGGGTTCCAAGAAGGATGCCGTTTTTCGGCAACTATCCCGCAGATCCCGAATTCCATCTGCACTCTTTCTAACCACACTTGGCGCGTGGATCGGGTTCGTGTTCTCGGCACCCGCCGACCCGCCAGTGTGGCACCAGCACGTAGCCCACGGCCTTGTTGTCCTTACGATCATGTGGGGTGGGTGCACGGTATATCTGGGGTTGAACGTCCTCACCGATAAAGAGGTTCTTTCAGATGTGCGCTCTGGGCGCGATATCCGGCGCTTCCGGACTCAAGCAGAAATTCTTCGCAAATTCTCTCAGGTGCTGACCGTCTTTTTGACCAGCATGCTCATCCTGTTGACATTCCCCGGTGCGCGTGCGCCGATCGCATCTGTCTTGGCGTCGGCAGGGTTAATCTCTGTTGTGGCCGGCTTGGCGGCACAAACCACACTGGGGAATGTGTTCGCCGGGCT
The DNA here is from genome assembly GCA_964346745.1 of uncultured Actinomyces sp. GTDB lineage: Bacteria > Actinomycetota > Actinomycetes > Actinomycetales > Actinomycetaceae > Scrofimicrobium. The sequence goes on from CAYFWE010000023.1 coordinate 791, forward strand.
CCAATTAGCGTTCACGGATGCTCTGCGGGTGGGGGACAACGTTGTCGCACCTGGAGAGGAGCAGCCAGGGCGGGTCGAAGAGATCACACTTACCTACGTGGTGGTGCGGATATGGGATGAGCGCCGGGTCATCTTGCCCTCGAGCGTGTTCACCACCGAGGGGTTTGAGAACTGGACACGCAAATCGGCCTCGCAGCTTGCAGCGTTCGATATTGAGGTCGACTGGACTGCGCCAGTTGCGGAAATTCGGGCTGAAATCAAGCGACTCCTGGACGGAACCGACCTTTGGGATGGCCGTACATGGAGCCTGCAGGTGTTCGACTTGCAGGGGGCCTACATGACCCTGCGAATCACGATCTCAGGAGCGAATTGGGCCCGACTACAAGATCTAAGAGCGTATCTTCGGGAAAATCTAGTTGCTTGGATAAGGGAAAACACTCCGTGGGCAATCCCAAGAGAGCGTTTCATCGCTGCAGAGGGGGTGAAGGTCGAACCGGCAATGGGTACCGACGCATTCGACAAGACGTTGATCTCTCCACCGGAGACCACCGGCCCTTTCGGTGGCGGTGAGTATACGAAGGAAGAACTTGCCAAACCCGACCCTGATGCCGAGATAAAGGCTGAAGTAAGGCATGCGCAGGATGCTTCTGGGGGAGAGGGCGGCAAGAAGCACCACGGCCACGGGAAGAAGAAAAAGCACAAGAAAAAAGAGAAGGGAGTCGACGGTTCACGGCTCTTCTCAGGTAGTCATGACGGTGACCATCGCGCTGCCCTGTACGACGGGCCAGGCGATACGACGTGGCGGAATCGGATCCTACGCACGATTCAACGAAACAAGGACGAAGAAGCGATCCCCTTACAAGGGTCTTTCGACAAGGACGTCTTGCAACAGGCAGAGAACCCGCCCCCCGCTGACCAAGTTGAAGCGCACCCCCACTCCACGGGGCAGGATCTGCAAATTTCTCCCGATAGCGAGACTGACCCGGCGGTCCGCTATGTTGACCCGGCCGCTGCACAAGCGCCGGGGTACGAAGAGCTCGCGGCGGATGACGGGGAATCACAAGCCCCTAGCGCACTACCCAGCAACGGGTCTACCGTGAAGAGGACGAAGTGGGAAGGGGATAAGAAACAATGAATGCGCAACCAACTTCACCCAACCTAAGTGAAGAGCAATGGCGTCAGCGGCTCTCCCCATTGGAGTTCCAAGTTCTGCGCCAAGCCGCCACTGAACGTCCTGGCACCGGGAGGCTGCTTTACGAAGAGCGACCGGGAACGTACTACTGCAAAGCATGTGATCAGGCACTTTTCGATGCCTCGACCAAGTTCGACGCCGGCTGCGGGTGGCCAAGTTTCTTTGAAAACAAGCCGGGTGCCGTCATCGAAGATACTGATTACCTTTTGGGTTACCCTCGCACCGAAATTCGGTGCTCCAACTGCGATTCTCATTTAGGTCACGTATTTCCGGATGCTCCGCAGACGCCGACCGGACTGCGCTACTGCATGAATTCGGTCGCCTTGGACTTTGTTCCAAGCGAGGGCGGAATAGACCAGCGCTGACGCACTCACAGCTCCCAGCACCTGCCCTATTCGTCATAGCCGCCCTCTTCCAATATGTCGGGGCGGCTATTGCGATAGGGCTATTTACCGAACTTACTCCGGCAGCCGTGGTGTGGTGGCGTATCGCGATTGGTGCGGTGGGGATGACGCTTATCTGGCGTCCTTGGCGAATCCGGTGGTCGCTAGAATCTCTGGCTGTCACATTCGCTTTCGGCCTCGCCCTAGCCGGTATGAACCTGTTGTTCTACGAGGCAATCGCTCGAATTCCTCTTGGAGCTACCGTTTCCCTTGAGTTCCTCGGGCCCGTGGCCGTTGCTGTTGTTCGAGGACGTGGTGCCCCGCCGCGCATCGCCGCAGGCATAGCGCTCATAGGGGTCATGTTGATTGGGGGCTGGGGCCTGGACTTGGCTGACCCCACCGTTAAAAGTGGCTTCCTGTTTGGCTTGGGTGCGGCCACCGCGTGGGCACTATATATCCTGCTTGGCGCACGGATCGCTACGACAGCGCCGCCTGGACCCTCACTGGCTATCGGTACGCTGGCCGCAAGCTTGGTGATACTCCCATTCCTGTGGACGCAGATTTTTGGATACCAGACGCCGGCTGGTGCGGGTTCAATCTCGCTGCCAATATTGGCATTGGCTTTGATCGGAGTTGGACTATTCTCCTCAGCCATTCCCTACTCGCTCGAAGCGGTCGCGTTTGTTCGATTGCCGGCTGCGACTTTCGCTCTTTTGACGGCGCTGCTTCCAGCCACGTCAACCTTGGTCGGGGCCATCGCACTTGGACAGATACCTTCGGCGGCAGAGTTGCTAGGTTTAGTACTGATTTCTATTGCCGTCTGGCTGGCGGCGCGAACGCCTGCAGAGGTTGGGAGTGACAGATGCTGAACCTAGTGTGGATGATCGTGGTTGGTGCACTGATAGGGGTGGTTGCCAGCATGTTCGTTCCCGGGGCACGCACGCGTGGCTTGGGATGGACGGTTTTCCTGGGTGGTCTTGGTTACGGTTTGGGAGGTTGGACAGTGATGTCCTTCCATGGTTCGGTGCTAAACCAGTGGCTTCTCGGAATCGCCGTGACAGCTCTTTTGCTCACTGGCTATCTGCTCATGACAAGCAAACGGCATTAACAGGCACAATACGCTCATGCATCAAACGCCTTTGAATCTTCCTCAAGACCACGCCTGCCTTACCGTGGATGGCCCCGACTCACCGGGAATAGTGGCTGCGGTAACCGCGATGGTGGCGCGTAACGGGGGAAACATAGTCGCCCTCGACCAATACGCGGATGAAACCCGCGACGGCAAATTCTTTCAGCGCGTTGTCTTCCACAAGGACAGCTTGGCTGGGGCGCTGCCTGCGCTACGAGAAGACATTGACACGACACTTCAGCCATTTGGATTGAGTTGGAATCTGCGGGACGAATCCGTACCGCAGCGCATGGCGATTTTGGCTTCCAAACAGGACCATTGCCTGCTGGACCTTCTGTGGCGACGTCGACGTGGGGAACTACCGGTCAGCATCCCGATGGTGATTTCCAACCACGTTGACTCCGCGGAGGACGTCCGCTCATTTGGAGTCCCGTTCTTTCACGTCCCCTCTCAGGTTGGTCCTGACAAATCCAAGTCCGAGCAGCAGATACTCGATTTACTGCAAGGCAATGTCGACTTCGTCGTCCTCGCCCGATACATGCAGATCCTCTCCGCTGATTTTCTGGAACAGGTCGGGGTTCCCGTCATCAACATTCACCACTCGTTCCTGCCTGCTTTTATTGGCGCAAACCCATACCAGAAGGCGAAAGAGCGGGGTGTGAAACTAATTGGCGCGACTTCCCATTACGTGACTGAAGATCTCGACGAGGGGCCGATTATCGATCAGGACACGGTGCGGGTTGCCCACGGGGATTCCGTAACAGAGTTGGCGCGTCGCGGGGCAGATGTGGAGCGACAAGTATTGGCGCGTTCGGTTCTTTGGCACGCCCAGGACCGAGTGATCCGGGACGGCAATCGAACCATCGTTTTCTGATTGGCTATCGGCGCTTTTCGCGTACGTCGATGAAGCGCCATGGCTCATCGCGAGTGCTCGCATAGTCAATTCCGATTCTTGGTGTGGCCCGGAATTCGATCGATGGTTCGCGTCGCCCAGTTATGAAGAGATCTTCAGCGACGGTCAGATCGGTGCCGTAGTCTTCCCCAGATATCGAGAGTGCTTGGCAGAGTTTTCCTGGGCCGTCAGCAATCGCTTTGCGACCGTTGCGAAAATCGCGCATGGTTTCCAACCCAAGTACTGGTTCGATACCCCGAATCAGGACGCCCTCGCCAGTCCCTTCGGGGCGTGTGACAGCGTTTAGGTTCCACCACGTTCCGTAGATGAGGTACACGTAGGCGTGGCCGGCGGGTCCGAACATAACCTGATTTCGTTTCGTCACCCCCCGAGCCGTGTGTGCTGCGTCATCTATGGCTCCCAAGTAACCTTCAGTTTCAGTGATTCGTCCCACCAGAGTATGGCCGCCTAGCTCAGCCGGCAAACGACGGTGGACGTGGCAGCCGATCAAATCCTGCGCCACCTCAAGTGTTTCTCGCTCATAAAATGAGCGAGGGAGCGGATTCTCAGGTTCGGTTGATGGCAAATACAGAGTCAACGTTCCCCTTTCTTTGGGAAGGCATGCCTGACTTAGGTTGGACGGAAGCGTCAAGTGTCGGAGCCCGTTGTTAGTCTGTCAGACGTTACAAGGCTGGCTTCGAAGTCGTGGTTCCAAAAGGATCACCGTATTAGAGGGGGTATGGGTGGACGTCATCGTTTATGGCGCTGGGCGCTTAGGGAAAGCGATAATTTCTGCTGCGGCACAAGAGCGTGAACGCGGTGCCTCCCCCTCCGTCAATGTAGTCGCAGCAGTCGACAGTCACCTATTGGATTCATCAGGGGCTGACGCGCTCACCGTGCCTCTCTACGCTTCCATGCAAGATGCGACCGCGCAGCACCCGACTGATGTCATTATTGACTCTTCTAATGCCGCGGGGCTGGACGCTGTCCTTGATTTTGCGACGTCCACGCGGACGCCACTGGTTGTCGCGGCTACTGGTCATAGTGAAGAGCAGCTTAATCGCATGCGGGACGCCGCGAACACTATTCCTTTGCTTCGTTCCACCAACCTTTCGGTGGGGGTGAACGTGCTGCGGCGCTTGACTGCAGACGCTACGACCATGTTGGGAACCGTCGATACTGAAATCGTTGAAGCCCACCACAGACTCAAAGTCGACTCGCCCTCTGGAACAGCGTTAACGCTGGCAGAGGCTGTCCAGCAAGCCAGCGACCCTAGGCGTCCACTTGTCTTTGGTCGTCGACCGGAAGAAGTGGGTGCGCGCGGAAACGAAATAGGGGTTCATGCTGTGCGCGGTGGAACCGTAGTCGGCGAACACACGGTAACTTTCCTGCTGGATGATGAGATTGTCGAACTTCGTCATGTCGCCCAATCCCGCGAAGTATTCGGGTTTGGGGCACTCAAGGCGGCCGCATTTGTAGATGGAAAGCCGGCCGGTTTTTACACAATGGAAGATCTGTTGGGTTAGAAGGACTGCTGCATTGATCAACAAAGAGTTTCAGAAGATTCCCACCTCATACCTGTTCAGTGAGATTGCTAAGCGGGTGTCTGATTATCAAGAGAGCCACCCTGATCAGCAGGTACTGCGCCTGGGAATCGGTGACGTGACTCTGCCGCTGGCACCAGCGGTGGTTCAGGCACTGCATGAGGCAGTCGATGAACAAGCCGATTCAGATACCTTCCGGGGCTATGGCCCAGAACAGGGCTACGCATTCTTACGCGAAGCAATCGCACGTGGGGAATACGCCTCCATTGGCGTCAACATTGATCCGGACGAAATCTTTATTGGTGACGGAGCGAAATCTGACACGGCCAACATCCAGGAACTATTCGATAACGACGCCACCGTGGCCGTCGCTGATCCGGTTTATCCGGTATACATCGACTCCAATGCGATGGCTGGACGCCTAGGCGACTACCAAGACGGTGTCTGGTCGAACCTCACCTATCTGCCGTGCACGGCTGAAAATGGGTATAAGCCGCCACTGCCGTCGAGCCCAGTCGACCTCATATACCTGTGCTATCCCAACAACCCGACGGGCACTACCCTCACGCGGGACGAACTTGCAGAGTGGGTGGAATACGCGAAAGCAAATGGTTCGGTGATCTTCTTCGACGCTGCGTACCGCGCATTCATCACTGATGAGTCCATCCCGCGCAGCATTTACGAAATTCCCGGCGCGGAAGAGGTTGCCATCGAATTCGGCTCCTTCTCTAAGACTGCCGGCTTTACAGGCTTGCGCTGTTCTTGGACAGTGGTGCCAAAAGCCCTACGCGTCGACGACCAAGACGTGAACGCAATGTGGAATCGACGTCAAGCCACGAAGTTTAACGGTACTCCGTACATCGTTCAGAAGGCTGCGGAAGCAACCTATAGTCCCGAGGGTCGAGTCCAAGTTCAGGAAGCTACCGATTACTATCTGCGCAATGCCGCTCTAATACGTAACGCCTTGATCGGCGCCGGAATCGCGGCTGTGGGTGGGGATAACTCACCTTACGTGTGGTTCAGCTGTCCAGGCGGAATGGATTCTTGGCAGTTCTTCGATTACCTGCTGCAAAATGCCCAGATCGTTGGCACACCAGGCGTCGGCTTTGGACCGGCGGGAGAGGACCACTTCCGTCTCAGCGCATTTGGCTCTTACGAAACCACTTTGGAAGCGGTCAAGCGCCTGGAAAAGGTCCTAGCAGACCTGGCTAACTAGAACCGAAGAACATAATTCGTCCGCGTATCAGCGGGCGGAAGGGAAATACACGATGCCTCGCACTGCACCGACAGAAACTAAGCTGCGCGAAATCACCGCCGAAATTCCGACGCCATTTCATCTCTACGATGCCAAGGGAATCCGGCAGAACGTCCATGATTTGCAAGCAGCATTTTCATGGAACCCAGGGTTTAAAGAGTACTTCGCAGTCAAAGCCACGCCGAACGCCGCGATCTTGAAGCTGTTGCAAGATGCAGGATGCGGAGTTGATTGCTCGTCCTACACGGAATTACTGCTCGCAGACGCGCTTGGCTTCAAAGGGCACGAAATCATGTTCTCTTCGAACGTGACTTCAGCGGAAGAGTATCAATTGGCGCGCAAGCTTGGCGCAATCATCAACCTTGACGACATTAGCCACATCGATTTTCTTGCTGAGAATGGCGGCATCCCGGAAGACATTTGCCTCAGGTACAACCCAGGCGGCGACTTCCGGCTCGGAACGCAAGTGATGGGCGATCCTGGCGACGCAAAGTACGGGCTAACACCCGAACAGATGCCAAAAGCAATCAAGAAGCTGCAAGCGATGGGGGCGAAACGATTCGGGATCCACGCATTCTTAGCGTCTAACACGACAGATAACGACTACTACCCGGCGCTGGCTAAGATTCTTTTCCAACTTGCGGTAGATCTAAGACAAGAATGCGACGCCGAATTCTTCCTCATCAACCTGTCGGGCGGAATCGGTATCCCGTATGAACCGGACAAACCGAAAGCAGACTTGGCGCAGATTGGGAAGAAAGTCCACCAGGCGTATAACGAGACCATTGTCCCGGCCGGTATGGATCCTCTCAGTGTCGTAGCTGAGCTCGGTCGCTTCATCACGGGACCCAACGCGTGGCTGGTTACTTCAGCGCGACACCACAAAGACATTCACAAGCAATACGTCGGCCTGGACGCTTCGTCCTCGGACCTGTTGCGCCCAGCGATGTACGGCGCTTACCACCACATCACCGTGGCCGGTAAAGAAGATGCGCCGAAGGACCATGTTTACGACGTCACCGGCTCCCTGTGCGAGAACAACGACAAGTTCGCAATCGACCGAGAACTCCCCAAAATCGATCGCGGGGACCTAGTCGTGATCCACGATACCGGCGCTCACGGACATTCGATGGGCCACAACTACAATGGAAAACTCCGCTCCGCTGAGGTCCTGTTGGAAGAGGACGGGTCGTTCCGAATGATTCGTCGGGCCGAGACGCCTCGCGACTACTTTGCGACGATCGCCGGTTTCGACGTTACCGAAGACTTAGGAAGTCCAGAGCTCGACCCTCTTCTGCAGGGCGACTAGGCGCAGCATGCTTTGGCGCCTACCGGTGCCATGAAACTAGAAGTAGTGAAGGACCACTAGAGAGGTGGCGGTGAAATGTCAGCTGTAAACGTCGCGGTGCTGGGTGCAGGGACGGTTGGTTCTCAAGTAATTCGGCTCATTAGAGAACAGGGCGACGATTTGGCGGCCCGTGCCGGCACAGAACTTGAGGTGCAGTCGGTCGTCGTCCGGGATGTCGATGCTCCGCGCGACGTAGAGTTGGAAGACGGCCTTCTCACCACAGACGCCGAAAGCGCCATCGATGAAGCCGACCTAGTCGTGGAATTGATTGGCGGCATAGAGCCGGCTCGTACCTTCGCTTTGCGCGCGCTCAACCAGGGCAAGACCGTGGTCACTGGTAATAAGGCTCTGCTGGCCGCACATGGTCCCGAACTCTACGACGCTGCCGCGCAGTCGGGTGCGGATCTTTACTATGAAGCGGCTGTGGCAGGGGCGGTGCCAGTTGTCTATGGCCTCCGTGAGTCGTTGGCTGGTGACAAGATCATGCGGGTGCTGGGCATTGTCAACGGGACAACGAACTTCATTTTGGATTCGATGACCTCCACCGGTGCTTCCTATGAGGACGCTCTGGCTGAAGCGCAACGCCTTGGGTTTGCCGAAGCCGATCCCACAGCAGATGTGGAGGGTCTCGATGCGGCAGCGAAGTGTGCGATTCTCGCCTCGCTCGCGTTCCACACCAGGGTCTCCATCGAAGACGTCGCGGTAGAGGGAATCTCGAACGTCACGGCAGACGACATTATTCAAGCCGAAGCCGGTGGGAACGTGATCAAACTGCTGGCAGTTGCGGAGCGCATTACGCAAGAGGATGGAAGTGAAGGCGTCTCTGTCAGAGTCCACCCGACGCTAGTTCCTAAGGGCAATGCCCTGGCCAACGTGAATGGCGCCTTCAACGCTATTGCCATTGATGGTGAATCGGCTGGACGGCTCATGTTCTATGGCCAAGGCGCGGGTGGAGCACCCACGGCGACTGCCGTACTGTCCGATGTTGTGGCGGCCGCATCTCATATTGCTCACGGTGGGAACGCTCCCAGGGAGCTGGTCTACGCGAACTTGCCGGTGTTGGACCCTGCTGAAGCAGTAACCCGCTACCAGGTGCAGGCAACAATCACCGACGAGGCTGGTGTACTGGCGGAAGTTGCTGGAATATTTGCTGCTAACAATGTGTCCATCAAGTCGGTCATGCAGCGAGACGCGTCCGAAAAGCCAGATGAGGTCGAGGCCGGCACGGCCGAGCTGACGATCCTCACCCACCGCGCCAAGGAAGGGGCGCTGCAAAAGGTGGTCGACGAGCTTGCGGCCGCTCCTTCGGTGAAAGAAGTTGTCTCCGTTCTCCGCTCCGAGGTTGGTGCCTAACTAACCAGCCGAGCTAATCGGTCGGGCTAACCGGTCGGGAACAGGGCTGCCGTGTTCGGGGGAAGGCATTCCCCCGACATCGGCCCGCTGGCCGCTAGTGGCTCAGATTGAGCAAGGCCGAGGGGTAATGGGCAGCTTTCGGACCCGAAGTTGACAACTAAATCAATTGCGCCCGCTGCCCCGGGTTGTTCGGCAGCGTGTGCCGAAGAATTGGTATCGTCGCTGTCTGCGGGTTTGCTGAATCTCAAATGCAAGACTCCGCTTGCGCCCACGTCGACCGGCGCAGAAACCCATGTCATCGTTCCTGTCCCGAGGGCAGGTTGTTCTCGGCGCAGGCGAAGCATGTGCCGGTATAGGCAGAGCATGGATTGGGGATTCTTCTCCTGTGACTCGACGGTCAAGGCGGCCCAATCTTCAGGTTGCGGCAGCCAAGTTTCCTTGCCTGCTGTGAATCCGAAGGGAGGGGAGTTACCCTTCCAAGGCATCGGGATGCGGCACCCGTCTCGCCCCAGCACTTCGCCGTTGGTGCGGAAGAAAGCAGGATCGGTGCGCACATGGTCCGGAAGGTCAAGAACTTCTGGTAATCCCAGCTCTTGGCCGGCATATATGTAGGCACTGCCAGGCAGAGATAACAGCAGTACGGCCATCGCGCGGGCTCGTTGCACCCCTACATCGTCGCCCACCTGTTCCACGCTTGAAATAGTGGACGGATCCTCTTGGGTGCGGGAAATGTAGTTTCCGGACAGTGAAGAGGTACTCGAATATCGCGTCGGTGAACGAACAGTATCGTGGTTGTCAGTCACCCATGTAGTTGGCGCCCCAACCGCCTGGTATGCGCGCACCGATTCTTCAATCGCTCGGGCAATCTGACCGGCATCCCACCCGGTTTTCAGGAAGCGAAAGTTGAATGCTTGGTGCATCTCATCCGGGCGTAAGAACAAGGCGACCGTATTGTCATCAGCGCCCGTCTCAATCACCGCCATGGCTTGGTATTCGTCCAAAATCGAGCGGAAGCGACGATAGATTTCGTGTACCGGGCTTTCTTTGCCTTTGGGAATCACTGGCTGCCCGTCAGGCGTGTCCGGCCACGTACTGTCTTTTATGAGGGCGTCCGACACGTCAATACGGAACCCATCCACGCCTCGGTCTAGCCAAAACCTCAATACGTCCTCGAAAAATTCAAAGACAGCGGGATTCTCCCAGTTGAAGTCGGGCTGCTCCGCGGCGAAAAGATGGTAGTACCACTGACCTGGCCTTCCAGCTTGATCGGTGACTCTAGTCCAGCTTGGTCCACCAAATACCGATTGCCAATTGTTCGGTGGTTGCGTGCCATGGGGACCCTGGCCATCATGAAAGTGGTAGAAGTCGCGTTCTGGAGTTCCGGGGGGCGCCCCCAGCGCACGCTGAAAAAGGGGGTGCTGCGCGGAACTGTGGTTAGGGACCAAATCAATGATCACCCGTATCCCGCGCCGATGGGCAGATTCGAGAAGCTCATCAAACGCGTCTAGATCCCCAAATAGATCGTCAACATCGCAATAATCCGACACGTCGTAACCAGCATCCACCTGCGGTGACGGGTAGAAGGGCCCCAGCCAGATGGCGTCGATACCCAGATCTTGCAGATAGTCCAGCCGAGAAGTGATCCCCGCCAAGTCACCCACGCCAGTATTCCCGTCCTCGGCGAAAGAGCGAGGGTAGACCTGGTACGTGACGGCGTTCCTCCACCACGAGGAGGATGCTTGAAGCGCCAACTCAGGAGAGATATGCGTCGGCATCAGTGATCGCCCAGTCAGTGAAAGTGATCGACAATCCCTGACGGTGCGGTGATGCTAGATATGGGCCGGCAGAAACGGATTGATCTTCCGACAAAGAAAATACCCGCACAAGCCGGAAAGGGTCCCCATCAACGCTTGCCCGCACAGCTATAGTGCTGTCCTTCCACGAAATCCGGATGCGTACGGGACGGCCATTCCAGTCGGGCAGCCAGCACATAGAACGATCAGAGCGCTCCCGAGTAACGGTGGCGCTTAGCTGAAGCAAACCGTCAGCCAACTCCATTCCCGCTTTCGCCCAGGTGCCATCTTCAGCGGCGATGAACACCCCAGCCTGATCGAACTGTTCCGTCATATCGGCGATAAACGCTACTTCCATTCCCTGGTCAGGCTGCAGTTCACAGAGGAGGGCATTTTCGGACCTGGTAGGTTCACCGGTGCGCGGATCTGTCCACACGTCGGAGCCCCGAATGGCTTGGACGGTCAGTCCCAACGGCGTTTGTTTGGTAGCTGCGGGTGGATTAGTCCACACTCCGGCCGACCAAGGCACGGTCTGAACGTTTGTTTCGGGCATGATCCCACTTCCTCGTGGTCTGTCTGCAGAAGATTCTACTCAAGTTGTCCGCTGTATGACATGGGGCGTGGGTGAGGGTGCCTAATACGTCTCTATAACGCCGTGGTTGCCGGGGTTGGGGCTGGATTGACCGTCTGGTCCACAGCAGAACCTCTCACAGCGAGGACACCAGTAATTGCCAGTGGGATTGCCATGGATGCGAGCACGAACAAGATAGGTGGCCAAACCCCAACCATTTGAAGGGCGAAACCGACTAAGAAAGGTCCGAGCGCCGCGAGCACGTAGCCTACGGGTTGTACAAATCCGGAAACGGCAGCGGTTACGTGCGGATCGGTGGTCTTGGTGATGATCAACGCTAAAGATGTCGGAAAGCAGAAACCTGCAATGGCCAGACACACTGCCCAGAGCCACGGCAGAGTCGTCGGTGCGAGCGCGATTCCCAAATAACCCGTGGCGAGCAGCAACGAGAATGCGACAATCCAGACCTCTAGGGTTCGAGGGCGGCTTCGAGCGACAACCGAAGGCATTATCAGCCCGCCAGGGACCCCGCCCAGCGCGATAATACCGACCATCAATCCGGCCTGTGGTGCATCTAAACCACCGGCGCGGTACGCGGCTGGAACCCAGCCGAATTGGACGTACGCCTGCATTGATTGAAGCCCAAAAAACAGCATGAGATAAAGGGCGGTCCTAGAGCGCCACACGGGATATGAAGGCGCCTTGGTGCGCACGGAAGGTGTGGGCAGTTTGCGCGTTGCTCTTCGTCCTCGTACCCAAATTGGGATCCATAGGGCTAAAGCGAGGAAGCTGATCAACGACCATACCCCCAAAGCAAGACGCCAACCCTGACCAGGGGAGAGGATCGTTTCCCCTTGACGTAGTAGGAAAGGGGAAAGCAGAGCCGGGGCAGTGGAACCGACCGCCAAGAAGGCGATGTATGCGGTAGCCATCTGCGTGGAATGTCGAGAGAACTCTTTCTTAATGAGGGCGGGCAAGACGACGTTGCCAATAGCCATCCCTGCCAGTGCCAATGTGGTGAACAGCAAGAAGAACCACCAGGAAGGGACGAGGGCGCGGCTAAGCAGCCCTATGCCTGAGAGAGCAACCGAAATGAGGACCGCACCGATCAGTCCTACCCAGGCAGTAAATCGGTTGGAGACCAGCCCGAACGCAGCGAACGCGATCCCAGGGAGCGCTGTGAGTAAACCACCCATCGCGCCCCCGACGCCAAGGGAGGCCATTAACTCGGGCAGCACCGGACCGACTGAGGTTGCTCCTGGACGCAAACTGGCGGCCGTGATCACGCACGCCAGTATCATCAGGGCGATGGTTACTGCCTCTTTATGCTTTTCCGACATGGTCCCCTAGCGTAATTGGGTGTGCGGTTGCTCGGAAAAGGTCCTCGCACAGCAGGACTGCCGTTATCAAGGATTCCCATTTCGCGCGGAAAATACGGCTTGAGTCTCGCTAGGGAGACCGTTGTCACCCACTACTTGGTAGTCGTAGGTAAAGTTGCGAGGAATACCGAAAGATTGTTCTCATGTACCGTTATCTCTTCAGGCGACTGCTGAACTACGTAGTTCTGTTGTTCATCGCGGTGTCCTTGGCGTACCTGCTGGCCGGAACCGCGCTGAATCCACGGACCCAGTTTGACTTCACCAATCCGAAGCTCGACGTCGACTCTGTCAACGCGATGCTTACCGCCTATAACATCAACCCTGATATCCCGTTGCTAGAGCGCTATTGGACTTGGCTCCAGAACGTTCTGTTCCATTGGGATTGGGGCCGCACCCCCAAAGGCGACTATGTCAATAAGGTTCTTGCAACTCGAATTTGGGTTTCCGTACGTCTCATCACGATTGGCTCCCTAGTCGGGATTATTGGTGGCGTGGCCTTGGGGGCGTGGACGGCAACCAGACAGCACAAGCTGTCAGACAGAGCAGTGTCTCTAATCGCGTTGATCATCATCTCGACGCCGACCATTGTCATTGCCACAGTGCTGCAAATACTGGCGGTTCGGTACAACCAAGCCACGGGCACGACCTTCTTCGAGTTCATTGGGGAAACTGGCAACATCGGGAACTATCCGGGTGCTGAAATCGTCAATAGATTGCAGCACTTGCTGTTGCCTACCTTGTCGATGTCGCTAGGCGGTATTGCCCTCTACTCGCGGTACCAACGTAACTTGATGCTTGACACTCTTGGCGCTGACTATGTGCGCACGGCCCGCGCGAAGGGCCTCCGCAAAGGCGCGGCAGTGCGTAAACATGCTTTGCGTACCGCTCTCATTCCTATGGCCACGTATTTCGCGTTCGTGATTGCGGGTCTCTTCACTGGAGCGACCATTACAGAGCGGGTGTTCGCCTGGCACGGTATGGGAATCTTCTCCGTCATGTCTATAACTCAGCATGACGTTAACGGGACCGTAGCCGTGGTGGCTTTCTCTGCTGTCACTACTTTCATGGGACTCATGCTCGCTGACATCTTTACCGTCCTCGCCGACCCGCGTGTACGTGTGAGCTAGGAAGGGGATTGCCATGACTATTGAAAATGAAAAGTCCAGCGGCGACCCGTCGCACCCGTACTTCTCTCGCGATCCGATTCGCCGTGAAGAAGATGCTTACGATACACGTGCGGACCAGCCAGACCCTGCAGGGGAACTAGGTGTTGATCCTGACGGGCTAACTACGCCCAGCGAGTCTGTTGCTCGTGGTGAGGACGTACACCAAGAGGTTGCCGTCCAAGACGAAGAGGTTGCGGACGAAGAGTTCCTCGCGAGTGGAGGGGCCAAGCCTCTTACCCGCGGGCAACTGATCTGGCGGCGTTTTTCTCGCTCCAAGACAGCCATGCTTGGTTTGATCGGCTTTGCTGTCATAGTCATCTTCGCCATCGTTGGTCCGTATATTAGCCCCTGGGAATATCGTCAGGTAGATAACGCTAACTTCCTGAAACCGCCCTCGGCCGAACACTGGTTCGGAACCGGCCAGACTGGGCGTGACATGTTCGCTTTAACAGTGGCGGGCTTGCGCAAATCGTTGGTCATCGGTCTATCGGTCGCAGCCATCCAAACAGTGGTGGCAGCGTTGGTGGGGGCGTCAGCTGCGTTCTTTGGCAAGTGGTACGACAAGACGATCCTGTGGATCATTGACTTGCTACTGGTTATCCCGGCTTTCCTACTGATCGCGATCATCACCCAAAAGTTCGGCGGAAATAAAGGCTCAACTCTGACCTTCATTTTCCTGCTAGCGGCCTTCTCTTGGATGCTCACTGCCAGAGTCATTAGATCGATGACCCTGTCGGTGACCAACTTGGATTACGTTCGCGCGGCCAAGTACATGTCCGTGCCGCCTTGGGCGACGATCACCAAACACATTTTGCCGAACGTGTCTTCCTACCTGATCATTGACGCCACACTTGCTGTAGTTGGGGCGGTCATGATGGAAACGTTCCTGTCCTACTTTGGCTTTGGTGTTCAGCCGCCAGAAACATCCTTGGGCGTCTTACTCTCGGAAGGGCAAGCGATGGCCACATCTTTCCCGTGGACGTTCTTGGCTCCCGCGACGGTGCTTACGCTGATGCTGGTATTCATTAACTTTATTGGGGATGGACTGCGCGACGCCATCGACCCAACTTCGAAGTCCGGAGGGACGCTGTGAGACGACGTAAAACGGACCAGCAAACCTTTGAGTCGACGGCATTGCCGGAACGGAGAGATGACGCCCCGGTCCTCGAAGTCAAAGATTTAAAGGTCACTTTCCCGTCCGAAGACGGCGCCGTGCATGCTGTTCGCGGCGTCAACTTCTCATTGCAAAACGGGGAAGTCCTAGGCATCGTTGGAGAATCGGGATCAGGCAAATCCGTCACCTCCATGGCAATCATGGGACTGCTTGACGAATCAGCCAAGGTTGAAGGTTCCATCGAAATGTATGGGACCGAAATCCTCGGCCGCTCCGACGCCTATATGTCCCACATTCGCGGAAAAGTCTTGTCGATGGTCTTCCAAGACCCGTTATCGGCCCTGACCCCCGTCTATACCATCGGCGACCAACTGGTTGAGGCGCTGCAAATCCATCAGAAAATGTCGGATAAAGCGGCGGAAGCACGAGCAGTTGAACTGCTTAGCCTCGTGGGTATTCCCAACCCTGAAGTGCGTTACAAGTCTTTCCCGCATGAATTCTCGGGCGGGATGCGCCAGCGGGTAATGATTGCTATGGCTATCGCTAACGACCCAGACTTGATCATCGCGGATGAGCCAACGACCGCCCTCGACGTAACGATTCAAGCCCAAATATTGGAGCTCCTGAAGACCCTGCAACGTGAGACCGGAGCCGCCGTCATTATGATCACCCACGACTTGGGAGTCGTGGCTGGAATCGCTGACAAGGTATCGGTTATGTACGCCGGTCGGGTCGTTGAATCCGGTCCGGTGGATGAGGTGTTCTACCGCCCGCACATGCCCTACACGATCGGGTTGTTAGGAGCGCTGCCCCGCCCGGATGAGAAGTCGGATTCTGCCCTGGCAACGCTGGATGGTAACCCGCCGTCCATGCTGAAAGTGCCGACAGGATGCCCGTTCGCACCACGGTGCCCGATGGCCATTCCTGCCTGTTTGGATGGGGAGCCAGCCCTGACAACTCTTCCCCCAGAAGTGGCGAAGATTGAGGCCGAACGGATAGCAGCGTCGGGAGAAGATCGCGGTCCAGACGCAGACTTACCCCACCGCGCGGCTTGTATCCGCCAGGGTGAAATCGCCGAAGAGGGCTTGCACTACAAAGATATCTATCCGATCCCAAAGCACATCGACCGGATGGCTGGAAGGCGGGGACGACTCGAACGTGAGAACGTCCTCCAACTCACCGATATGGTGAAAACTTTCCCTCTGATGAAAGGGGCAGTTTTCAAGCGGCGCGTGGGGACCGTGCATGCAGTCGACGGAATATCATTCCGTATCAAAGCTGGCGAAACGATGGGACTTGTCGGCGAATCTGGGTGTGGCAAAACCACTACCCTGCTGCAAATCCTTGATTTACAAGCTCCCGAATCCGGAAAAATAGTCGTCCTCGGCCATGACACTGGGTCGATGAACAAGGCGTCACGAAAAGAGACCCGCAAAGACTTGCAAGTCGTGTTCCAAGACCCCATGGCGTCACTGGATCCGCGAATGCCGATCTCTCAAATCCTTGCCGAGCCATTGAAGTACAACGGTTACAGCAAGGCTCAAATACATGACCGTATCTCGGAGCTAATCGAGCTAGTCGGACTGGAAAAAGCTCACCTGAACCGCTATCCGCGGCACTTCTCAGGTGGTCAGCGTCAGCGCATCGGTATCGCCCGTGCGCTGGCGTTAGAGCCAAAGCTGCTCGTCCTCGACGAGCCAGTGTCAGCCCTCGACGTGTCCATTCAGGCAGGTGTAATCAACCTCCTCGATGAACTCAAAGCAAGTCTGGGGCTCTCCTACCTTTTCGTTGCTCACGACCTGTCGGTCGTCCGTCACATTGCTGACCGCGTGGCCGTGATGTATTTGGGAGTGATCGTCGAAAAGGGTGATGTAGAGGAAGTCTTCCAAGCTCCGCAACACCCCTACACGCAGGCACTTTTGTCGGCCATCCCGGTTCCTGATCCGCAGTTGGAACGCTCACGCGAGAGGATCCTTCTTCAAGGGGACCTGCCTTCACCGGCCAACCCACCTTCTGGGTGCCGCTTCCGAACCCGATGCCCTCTGTTCGCCAAGCTGCCGGAAGACAAGCAACAAGTTTGCATCGATAT
Source organism: uncultured Actinomyces sp. (assembly GCA_964346745.1). Lineage (GTDB taxonomy): Bacteria > Actinomycetota > Actinomycetes > Actinomycetales > Actinomycetaceae > Scrofimicrobium. The sequence continues at coordinate 17,999 of CAYFWE010000023.1, forward strand.
TCGACCTGAACTGAAGGCCGCGCCGAACTCTTACGACATGAAGACTGCTTGCCACTATCCCGAACCGCTTAACCCGTTCACCCCGGAGGCCCTTCAAGAACTGGATGAGGAGGCAACTCGGATCGCCGCATCCTGACATGCGGTTGGACAGGCTGTGTCGTGGCTCTCTAAAAGAGGGTCTGTTGGTCACGGTTTAGTAGCAATCTCGTTAGCTGCCTAGGTGCGCCCTAAACAAGGTTCGAGCCAAGCATTAGGGTTGATGCGATTGTGTGCGCGCCGGGGGCGACCCAGGCGTGACGCAACTTCAGGCAATCCGTGCGTTTCACGGCGCCTGACTACCGTAAGTTAACTTGGAGGTTAATCGATGCGACGCACTGCACGCGTTTTCGCAGCCTCAGCCGCCGTCCTGGCCCTGGGTCTCGCTGGATGTTCCAGCGGGGGAGCCAAGGGTGGACAATCCGGCGCTGAGGGCAATGAGGGGGGCGCACCGGGCGCCACCGAAGCAGTCCCAACTGAGAACATCAACGCTCACGATCGTGGCGACCTAGAAAAGGGCGGCTCGCTCCGCTTCGCCATCACCGATCTGCCATCTTCGTGGAACACCATGAACGTAAACGGCAACCAGGTCGACCTAGCGACCACCATGGGCCTGTTCATTTTCCCTCAGAACTGGCTCTACAAGGGTGACGGCAGCTTCGATGTCAACAAGAACTTTGTTGAGAAGTACGAAGTGCAAGACGGCAACGGCACCGATAAGCCACAGGTCGTCACCTTGACCCTGAACAAAGACGCAGTGTGGGGCGACGGAACTCCGATTACCGTTGCTGACTACATTGCTACTTGGGAAGCCTGCAACGGCTCTGAAGTTGCCGAGAGTGAAGAGGACGAAGGCAAGTTCCTGTGCGCTTCTACCGACGGCTTCGACCACATGGAGTCAGTTGAACAAGGTAAGGACGAATTCGAAGTCGTCGTTACCTACAAGGATATCTTCCCCGACTGGTCCGCCTCGCTGTCTACGGTGAGCCCAGCAGCCGGTGTGTCTAGCCCAGAAGTCTTCAACGATGGCTGGGATACCCCGAACAATGACTGGCTCGCTGGCCCGTACAAGATTGCCAGCGTGGATGACGCCCAAAAAGTTATCACCATGGAGCCCAGTGAAACCTGGTGGGGCGAAGAGCCAATGCTCGACACGATCACATTCCGTGTAATGGACCCGGCTGCTACCGGCACCGGTTTCGCGAACAACGAGATCGACGTCCTCACGGGTATCGTCACCGCCCAGGAATACCTGGAAGCTGACACCCGCGCCGATGGCGAAATCCGCCGCGCCGGTGGCTTGCAGTGGCGCCACTTCACCTTCAACGGTGAATCAGGTGTCCTGCAAGACAAGGAGCTGCGCGCTTCTCTGGCCCGCGGTATCGACCGTGTTGCCATCACCGAATCGGACCTTTCCGGTATTCCAGACCTGGTTCCAGCGGACCTAGTCTTGGGCAACCACTTCTTCATGCCTGGCCAAGAGGGCTACCAGGACAACGGGGTTGATTACTCCTACGATCCAGAACGCGCGGCTGAAGAGCTCGACGAAATGGGTTGGGTCCTCGAAGAGGGCGCGGAATACCGTACGAAGGACGGGGAGACTCTTTCCTTCGAATACATGATGATGCCCGACATTCCCACCTCTAAGAATGAGGGCGAACTCTTGCAGTCCCAGCTCAAGGACATCGGTGTTGAGGTCAAGATCCGCAACGTCGAGACCGCAACCTTCTTTGACGATGTGCTGGCTGGCTCCTTCGGTGTGACCTCCTTCGCATGGCAGGGCACCCCGTACCCAATGGCAAATATCAACCAGCTGTACGCTTGCACGCAGATGGCTCCTGAAGGCCAGAACTACGCCCGCATCTGTGACGAGCGAATCGACGAGCTGTCGGCTCAAGTTGCCACCGAGCCAAACCATGAAGAGCGCTTGAAGCTCGCCAACGAAGTTGACCAGGTCATCTGGGAGAACACGATGGTGCTGCCGCTGTACCGCCGCATGGAAATGACTGCTGTTCCGAAGAACCTCGCCAACTACGGCGCCTTCGGAATGTCTTCTGTCCCCGCTGAAAATGTCGGTTTCCAGAAGTAAGTTCATAATCTAGAACCAAGATGCCCCCGGATCATGTCATAGGTCCGGGGGCGTTTTGCTGGCCTGAATTCTCGGTTTTAGAAGATGCGCCAAAGCCAGTAGCCCAGGAAGACCGCAAAAATCGCGATCTGCACCCAGTTCACGCGGGCAGACACAGATCCGTAAGGGGCTCCGCTGACTTCCAACTCTTCGCGAGATGTGTGACTTTCAGGTCTTTGCGTCGGGTTTTCGATGTAATGCTTCTCTTCTTCAATGATTCGCGCGGCGACCATTGGTGATACCCGAAGAGTGACGCGATTCCGTTCCGCCAGATCAAGGGTGGTAGTCTCAGGCATTTCTTTGCGGGCTGCAGCCCGCAGTCCACCGCGAGCAGGTACTGCCGAGGCGTAGATGGAGCGTTTATTCGCCAAGTCATCTGGATCTAGGTTCACTGGGTCAACGTCACCAATGGTTAGTTTTGCGCCGGTAGGGCGCTCAACGTGGGTCGATGATGATTCGGTCGCGGGAGTGTCCGACGTCTTGTCCGCGTACAAGTACAGGCCCCAACGTGCTTCCGCCTTAGCCAGATCACCCCAAGGAATGTCCCAGGTACGAATCTGATTGCGCACTTCCACACCGCGTCGATTCACGATCACCGCTGGCCAAGACCAGATCCACCACGTGAAGTACGCCAGTCCTAATGGAAAGGGCAGGGCCGCCAGCATCTGGCTGAATCCGTCAACAGACCAGATCATGATCAAAAACACCACGCTGAATGCCAATAGCCCCCAGGCTGCTAGCTGTCCAAAGCGAGAGCGGAAAGTCAGTTGGTAGTTCATTCCTGAAGTGTAAACATGTTCGTGGGCAAGGTCGCAGTGTGTATTTGCCTGCGGATCTAGTATGTCGCCCACTCGCGGCTAAGCTGGAGTGTCCCTGTTCGGGCGGGTTATATAAACGGTTCGGACCTGCCAATGCATGATTCGGAAGGCACTTACGTGGAACAAAGGCCCGACATCCGTAACCTGGCGATTATTGCCCATGTTGATCATGGCAAAACAACCATGGTGGATGCCATGCTGTGGCAAGCTGGCGCATTTGCGTCGCGACAAACACAGCAAAAAGCCGGGGAACGAGTCATGGATTCCGGTGACCTCGAACGCGAAAAGGGCATCACCATCCTGGCGAAGAACACGGCGGTGAACTACCTGCAACGCGATCCCGATACGGGTGAAGATACGCAAGTCACAATCAACGTGGTGGACACTCCCGGACACGCAGATTTTGGGGGTGAGGTCGAGCGCGGCCTGTCGATGGTGGACGGGGTAATCCTCCTAGTGGACGCCTCCGAAGGCCCTCTACCGCAAACTCGTTTCGTCCTCCGCAAAGCACTGCAAGCGAATATGCCGGTCATTTTGGTGGTAAACAAAGTGGACCGGCCGGACGCGCGGATTGCCGAGGTCGTTGACGAAACACAGACTCTACTGCTCGCCCTCGCCGATGATCTGGTTAGCGAAGGACACGACATCGACATCGACCAGGTACTCGAGGTGCCGGTCCTATATGCGTCGGCGAAAGCGGGACTGTCATCGTTTGAATGCCCGGCAGACGGGACGCTGCCCGATGGGGATCTAGAGCCGCTTTTCCAGACGATTCTCAACCATATTCCCGGACCAACTTATGAAGCCGGCGCCCCACTGCAAGCCCAGGTGACAAACCTGGACGCATCCCCTTTCCTTGGTCGCCTCGCTCTCCTGCGCGTTCACAACGGGACACTGCGCAAAGGTGACACTGTCACTTGGGTTCGCGATGACGAAACCAAAAAGAACGTGCGGGTAACAGAGATACTGCGTACGGAAGGTTTGACTCGCGAACCAACTGACGAGGCGCACGCCGGCGACATTGTGGCGGTGGCCGGAATTGAAGACATTACTATTGGCGATTCCCTAGTCGACCAGGCCGACCCCCATCCACTGCCGTCCATTCAGGTTGACGAGCCTGCCATCTCTATGACGGTCGGAATAAACACTTCACCACTCGCTGGGAAAGTGAAGGGGTCCAAAGTCACCGCTCGCCAGATCAAAGAACGGCTTGAGCGGGAACTAGTTGGAAACGTGTCCATCAAAGTTCTCCCCACCTCGCGTCCTGATACTTGGGAAGTGCAGGGGCGTGGGGAACTAGCACTAGCGATACTCGTCGAACAGATGCGACGCGAAGGCTTTGAACTAACCGTGGGTAAACCGCAGGTCGTGACGCGCGTGATCGACGGGATCGTACACGAACCTATGGAGCAGCTAACCGTCGATATTCCAGAGCAGTACCTGGGGGCGGTCACGCAACTGTTGGCGGCCCGTAAGGGAACGATGCGCTCCATGGTCAACCACGGTTCAGGTTGGGTGCGGCTCGAATTCCAAGTACCTGCCCGTGGATTGATCGGTTTCCGCACCCAGTTCCTTACTGAAACGCGCGGCACAGGCATCCAATCGGCTGTCTTCGATGGATACAAGCCCTGGCAAGGGGAAATCACGCGGCGGCCCACGGGCTCACTGGTTGCCGATCGTGCTGGGGTTGCGACACCGTATGCAATGGTCCAGTTACAAGAGCGAGCAACTTTACTGGTGGAACCAACCAGCGACGTATACGAAGGCATGGTCGTGGGGGAGAACTCCCGCGGGGATGACATGGATGTAAACGTCACGCGTGAGAAGAAACAGACGAATATGCGCTCCGCGACCGCTGACGCTTTCGAAGGTCTGACGCCGCCGCGACACCTAACGCTGGAAGAGGCATTGGAATTCGCGTCCGAGGACGAATGCGTGGAAGTTACTCCTGAAACTGTCCGGATTCGTAAAACGATTCTTGACAAAACTGAGCGGGCACGTGCGGCTGCACGGCGCAAGCGAGGGGACGCCAGCTAACTAATCATCCTGATGATCAGTTCGCGGTTGAGGGCGAGGTGACGTGACTAGTCGCCCAACGATTAGGCTGCGCGCGTCGACCCGCACTCTGCCCCGGCGGGCGTCAATGACCAGATAGTCAACGGCATTTTCCACCAGGGTCCCTAAAGCATCGCGCTTGCTGCCGTCGTCATCAACGTAGCGGACCACCACGCGCTGGCCTGGCTGCCAGTCAGCCCACGGCAATCGGCGCGGCTTGGAGCCGCCATCATTAGGTCCTAAGATGCTTTTCACACTTGCAGTCTAGACCCCTAGACAGGCGCGATAAGCTATCTGTTGAAGGAGGAGTCATGACTTACATCATCGCGGAGCCATGCGTAGACATTAAGGACCGCGCATGCGTCGACGAATGCCCGGTGGACTGCATCTATGAAGGTGCGCGCATGCTCTACATCCACCCGGAAGAATGCGTCGACTGTGGGGCCTGCGAACCAGTGTGCCCAGTCGAAGCGATCTTTTACGAGGACGACCTACCAGAAAAATGGTCCGACTATTACGACGCGAACGTCAACTTCTTTGACACCATTGGCTCCCCTGGGGGAGCCCAGAAAACCGGCGTCATTGACATGGACCACGAAGTGGTTGCCGCTCTACCAGAGACGATTAACGACCATCTGAAAGATTAGTGACAGTTCAAGCAACTGCAGATCTTCAGCTGCCGGCCTTGGGATATAAGTCCTAAGCCCGGCAACTAATTAGCGTAGTCACGCCACTCTAGGGCAGGCTAGGGTAAGAGGCAGTGCAGACCGCAATCTGTGTTTAGACCTGCGTTTATAGGAGCAGTGATTATGGCCGAAGAGACCATTGGGACAGAAGCCGCCGTTGAAACTGGGCCCGATGGCCTACTTACTGTCGCCGATGACAAAGTAGAGCTCCCCAGGGTTCCCGCAACAGTAGGGTCCGATGGTTTGGCGATCTCAAAACTCCTGGGAACAACCGGGGATGTGACCCTAGACTACGGGTTCGTTAACACGGCAGCCTGCATGTCAGACATCACCTACATTGATGGCGACGCAGGCATTCTTCGGTACCGCGGCTACCCGATCGACCAACTCGCTCGTCATTCCTCATTCCTTGAGGTCGCCTGGCTCCTCATCTACGGGGAACTACCGCGAGCCCAAGAACTGGAAGGCTTCCTACGCCGCATTCAGCGCCACCGCCTGCTACATGAAGACTTCAAAGCGTTCTTTACCGCCTTCCCTCATAACGGGCACCCGATGGCGATCCTGCAAGCAGGGGTGGCGGGTCTGGCCACGTACTACGAAGACACGCTGGATCCACACGACCCAGAACAGCTTGACCGCGCCCTCGTACTTCTCATTGCGAAGATGCCAACGATGATTTCGTACATCGCGAAGAGAGCCGCGGGCTTGCCCCTGCTATACCCAGATAGCCAGCGCGGTTACACCGAAGACTTCATCCGCATGACTTTCGGTATGCCGTACCAGGCATACGATATTGATCCCGCACTGGTGCGAGCACTCGACATGCTCCTAATCCTGCATGCGGATCACGAACAGAACTGCTCGACATCGACTGTCCGCCTAGTTGGTTCTTCAGATGCAAACCTCTACTCCTCAGTTGCTTCGGGCATCGGTGCCCTCTCTGGACCATTGCATGGTGGCGCCAACGAAGCGGTCCTGAAGATGCTCAACCAGATCGTTAGCGGGGGCGGCTCAGTTCAACAGTATGTCGAGCGGGTCAAAAACAAAGAAGCCGGTGTGAAGCTAATGGGCTTTGGGCACCGTGTTTACAAGAACTACGATCCTCGGGCAGCGATCGTGAAGGAAAGCGCTCACGACGTGTTAGCCCGCTTGGGCAAAAAGGATCAGATGCTAGACATCGCCATGGAACTCGAAGAGATCGCCTTGGCTGATGACTACTTCATTTCCCGAAAGCTCTACCCGAACGTTGACTTCTACACGGGGCTGATCTATTCCGCGATGGGATTCCCACCGAAGATGTTCACGCCTCTATTCGCGTTGGGGCGTCTACCCGGTTGGATTGCTCAGTATCGGGAGATGATCAACGACCCGAATACGAAGATTGGTCGCCCTCGACAGGTGTACCGCGGAGTTGTTGAGCGGGATTACGTGCCACTGCGCGCCCGCTCCCGCCGCGAAGCGTA
>CAYFWE010000024.1:0-24896 GCA_964346745.1 uncultured Actinomyces sp.
TGGTTTTCCGGATCGGCCAACTTGGGGTGTTGTCGCTGACGCTGTTTTGTTAGGCACGCCGGATGCGTTTGTTGCGGTATCGGTAGCCACTGGTGAGGAGCTGTGGCGGGTGGAGGCCCCGGTGGGGAGCTTCCAGATAGCTGGTGATGAGGTTGTTCTGGTTAGTGGGGGATCGTTGGTCGTTCTTCCGCTGTCTGATGGCGATGGGGTGCAGAGTTCTTCTACGGATGAATTGAGTGTGTCTATTGCTGCGCGGGTTGAAGAGAATGAGAGTTTGGGTCTGCCAACGGAAGCAGATTTCCGTGATGCGACACTGCCACTGCCAGCATCCTGCACATTCTGGAGCACCGGCTTCGTTGAAGAACAGGTCGCCCGTGGTGAGGCAATGGAGCTACCAAACCCGCCCGTGCTCGCCCATTTCAGTGACGGTTCTGCCCCCGGCGCTCATGGTTCATTCGTTGAGCAACAAGTGTTTGCGCCCGTTGTTCTAGATGGTGAGCCACGGGCTGCCCTGATTCTCACCTGTCCGGTCAATCCCGAAGAGGCCGACTTTGTAATAGCCGTTTACACCCCCAGCCGTGAACTAATTTCTTCCACTTCTCTGTATGGGGACTTCTACCAGCCGATTTACCCGACGTTCAAAGACGCGTTTTTCAGCGGCAGCAATCTGACTGCAGAACTCGGCATGATGCGTTACGAAGTCACTGGCGAGTCAAACGAAATTGCCCAGATCAAGAGCTACTGGACTTGGACTGAGGGGGCCTATCGGTTTGCTGATATTACATATGAAACGTCCTCAGGTCTCACACGGTTCCCAGATTCAGAGCTCACACGCGCGATCGAACCAGACGTTGTCGGGTGCGGGCTAATAGAGGACGCTCTGGGGTGGTTACACCAGCCGGATCCCCACGCTATAAGTGGTAAGCCGTTCGACGGTAGCTACAAGGGATTCCGTACCGGTGTTTCCTTACATGAGTCGCTTCCGTGGCCAGATGTTGGCCAGCAGGCCGGCGACTGGGTTTGCGCTGTGGATACCCCCAATAAGTCTCAAGATGATTGGGGTTACATCACCTATGGGGATTCTCTAATTATTCGGACAGATTCATCCGGGACCCCAACCCTCATCGGCAAAGTAGGTGCGGGCTCCCACTGAAACGCATTGCGCAGTGCCAAGACTGAGAGTGAACTAGCGCCACGGAAATTCGGTTTCCGGAATCAAGCCGTCACTGCCAAACCTAAACCCTTGTTTGGCTAAGGCGAAGGAAGCACCGCTTACCGTATCCCAGCATGTCATCCCGCGTGCGGTGGAAAGGCAGGCGGAGTTGGCAACGCTGCTAGAGGTGCTGTACATCAACACCGGACCATTTGAATCGTTTGGCACAGGGGGCAAGGTGCAATCCCAGTTAGCGCCGGTGCCATCAGCCCTCAGGGTGTAAGGCGGTGTACTGCAGCCTTGCGCAGAAACAGAGAAGTCTGCCTTGTAGATCGTACAGATCGCTCCGCTGGCGGATAGTTCGCAGGCAATGTTCTTAGTTTCAGACATGAACCAGGGCGCGGATACTGCGGTTGCCGGTGCGGGAAACCGCACGGAGTTGTCTACCCGATCGGATTCGTCGAGCCCTTGTTCCTCTTGTTCTGTTTCTGAGACGAGAGAGGCCGCCTCACCTTCACCGGCGTCGCCCTCTTCTATTTCGACTATTTCGCTATCCGGCGCTGCAGCTGGCGCACTGTCGCTGGGGCGGAAAACAAAAAGCCAGAGAGCACCAATAACGATGGCCGCCGCTAAGAGCCCTATTAGGGCACCCAAAGCAATAGAAGTGCCTAGTCCGCGCTCTTTCTCGGCCGACTGTGTGGGTGCTGAGTCAGCCATCGGGGTGGCTACTGGCTGGGCCTGAAAATCTTCTGGCGGTGCCGGAGGAAGAGTCGTCGGCATGGAAAATCCACTGCCGGTAGGCAGTGGCGAAGTGGTAGCCGACGGTGCCGGCTGCACGTAATTGGCTTGGAACGGTGTCGGGGAAGCAGTCAATTTAGTTTCCCAAGTATCTTCCACATCTACACGCGACTGAGAGAAGACAGTGTCGTCTTCGATACTCACCGTTTCGACCGCGACGTCTGTTGGGGGCGCCGGTGGACTGAAGACACTCGCTTCCGACGCCACTGCCTGATTGGCCTGGTTGGCTTGGTTGGCCTGGTTGGCTAAGCGAAAGTTGGCGGCGGCCTGTGCCTCCGGTGTTCCGTAATCGGCAATCCATTGGAGCAAGCCGTCATAAGCAGCCGGATTGGCCACGATGACCGTCTGCAAATCAGGCCGCTGTTGTGCCAAAGTGGCCAATACACCCGGGTCGACGGACGGGTCGTGAGCGGTGGCTTCATCAGTTGTCATGAGAGGTCCTATTCCTAGGTCGGTAGTGGCCAGCGGCCGTGCCGGACACTGCACATGCTGGGGCGTCCGCCCCTCTACAACCCTATTCTGTCGCAGCGGTTACAGCAGCATAGAACTGTTGGATGAGGGAATCTGCAGTGTGCCTCGTGTTCTGCTCTGGCTCCACTAAGCTAGCCCTGACACTATTTCAGGCCCACACAGGAGTGAAAATGGCGAAAATCAAGGTAGTCGGTCCCGTTGTCGATCTTGACGGGGATGAAATGACGCGGATCATCTGGCAGTTCATCAAGGATCGCCTGATTTTCCCGTACCTTGATATTGACTTGAAGTACTACGACCTCTCAATTCAAAACCGGGATGCTACGGACGACCAGGTGACCGTCGATGCAGCAGAGGCGATCAAAAAGTACGGGGTCGGAATCAAATGTGCAACCATCACGCCCGATGAAGCGCGGGTCGAAGAGTTTGACCTAAAGAAGATGTGGCGCTCACCCAATGGCACCATCCGCAACATCTTGGGTGGCGTGATCTTCAGAGAGCCAATCATTATTGACAACGTGCCGCGACTGGTACCCACATGGACGAAACCGATCGTGGTGGGTCGTCACGCTTTTGGTGACCAGTACCGCGCAACTGACTTCAAGGCTCCCACCGGCGGCACCGTGACGCTTACGTTCACTCCCTCGGATGAGTCCGAACCAATGGAATTTGAAGTTGTGGAAATCCCCGAAAGCGGGGGAGTCGTCATGGGAATGTACAACTTCAACGAATCGATTCGCGACTTTGCTCGTGCTTCATTCGCGTATGGACTTCAGCGCGGGTTCCCCGTATACATGTCCACTAAGAACACCATCCTGAAAGCCTATGACGGACAGTTCAAAGACATCTTCCAAGAAGTCTTCGATGAAGAGTATCGCGAGCAGTATGAGGAAGCGGGCCTAACGTATGAGCACCGTCTGATCGACGATATGGTCGCATCCGCCCTCAAATGGGAAGGTGGCTACGTTTGGGCGTGTAAGAACTACGACGGGGATGTGCAGTCCGACATCGTTGCTCAAGGCTTTGGCTCGCTTGGGCTCATGACGTCAGTTCTGATGACGCCGGACGGTAAGACAGTGGAAGCAGAAGCAGCCCACGGTACTGTTACTCGTCATTACCGGAGGCACCAAGCTGGGCAGCCGACCTCCACTAACCCGATCGCTTCGATCTTCGCGTGGACGCGTGGTTTGCAGCATCGCGCCAAGCTGGATGAGACTCCGGATGTGAAGCATTTTGCCGACACCTTGGAAGACGTGGTGATCAAGACGGTCGAGGGCGGGCAGATGACCAAAGACCTCGCTCTTCTGATTGGCCCAGAACAGCCTTGGCTGACCACTGAAGAGTTCTTGTCCGCCGTGGATGAGAATCTTCAAGCAAGGCTGAAGTCATAGCGTAAAGCGGTGATCCATTAGCCAACCCTTGATTTCCAGTTAGGAACCTGCGATGACTGCCCATGGACTGTCAGAACATCTTGTCAGTGGAATAAATGAGCGCACTGGCGCCCCCTATCGGATTGGGGTGCTGACCTCTGGTGGGGATGCGCAGGGAATGAACGCGGCGGTGCGTGCAGTTGTGCGCACCGCCCTGTCCGCGGGTGCCGAACCGTTTGCGATTTTGGAAGGCTGGGATGGTGCGGTCCGCGGCGGTAAATTCATCAAGTCGATGACTTGGCAGGACGTCTCTTCGATTCTGAATCGAGGGGGCACCAAAATTGGCACCGCGCGCAGCACGGAGTTCCGCGAAAAAGAGGGTCGAAAGAAAGCCGCAAAGAACCTTCTGGATCACAAGATTGACGGCCTTATCGTGATTGGGGGCGACGGGTCTCTTACCGGCGCAGATGAATTCCGCCGCGAATGGCCAGAGCACGTCCGTTCGCTCGTCGAAGATGGGGCGATTAGTGAAGAGGTCGCGGCCGCGCACCCACATCTCACGCTGGTCGGTTTGGTCGCGTCAATAGATAACGACCTAGTGGGCTCAGATATGACGATCGGGACGGATACGGCCCTTGACCGGATTATCGCCGCGATGGACATGATCGCCTCTACGGCAGCCTCACACCAGAGGACGTTCATACTCGAAGTCATGGGGCGCCGGTGCGGGTATCTGCCGTTGATGTCTGCTGTTGCTGGCGGTGCTGACTACGTTTTCACGCCCGAAGATCCTCCCGGACCGAACTGGCGGGAAGAGATGTGTGAAAAACTCGCCCTCGGACGGGAGGCGGGCCGTAGGGAATCGATGATCATCGTTGCCGAAGGTGCCAGAGACCAAGCGGGTAACCGACTCACAACTGAAGACGTCAAAATCGCCCTCAAAGAAGGCTTGAATGAGGACGCACGTGTCACCATCTTGGGCCACATCCAGCGGGGCGGTGCGCCTTCGGCATATGACCGTTGGATGCCGACACTTCTGGGCTACGGCGCCGTTCAGCAAGTGTGCGACCCAGCGATGCATGGCAAAGGAACCATCCTCGGGGTGCGACGCAACCGTGTGACTCTGCTGCCGTTGGAAGAATCGATCCAGGATACTCGAGCCGTTGTCGACCTAGTGGCAGAGGGCGACTTTGAGGCAGCCCGTAAAGCGCGTGGGAACAGCTACTACCGGATGGGCGATGTCTTCCGAATACTCTCAGACCCCCCGCAGCTACGCGACACCCCCCTGAAGTCTTATCGGGTAGCAATCCTGCATGCCGGTGGGTTAGCGCCCGGTATGAATACTGCGGCTCGGGCCGCCGTTCGCCTCGGCCTGCACCGAGGATGGACCGTCCTCGGTGTTGAAGGATCGTGGAGGGGACTGGCTGACGAGCAGATTCGTGAACTATCTTGGGACGACGTGGAAGGGTGGGCCTTCGATGGCGGGGCTGTCCTAGGCACAAGGCGCGATATACCCAGAATCGAAGAGTATTACGGTCTTGGGCGGGCGATAGAAAGAAACTCGATTGACGCCCTCCTGGTGATCGGTGGCTTTTCCGCTTACGTCGCTGTGGCTGAGATGAACGGGGAGCGCCCTCGTTTCCCCGCCTTGAAAATTCCAACCGTGTTGATTCCGGCCTCCATCGACAACAACCTGCCTGGAAGTGAACTGTCCATCGGGGCGGACACGGCCCTAAACAACGCAGTGTGGGCGCTGGACCGCATGAAAGAGTCGGCCGCCGCATCACGCCGTTGCTTCGTAGCAGAGGCTATGGGACGCAAATGCGGATACCTAGCCATGATGAGTGGGATGGCATCCGGCGCTGAACTTGTCTACACAAACGAAGAATCGCTAACCCTCGAAGGGTTGTCCCACGACATTTCTCTTCTCAGACAGTCATTCGAAGCCGGCCGCAATGTCTTCCTCGTGGTTATGAATGAAGAGACTTCCACTCACTACGATCGCACTTTCGTTGCCCAAGCGATAGAGGCAGCCGGTGAAGGACTGTTCGATGTTCGCAATTCCGCCCTCGGTTACATCCAACAAGGCGGACAGCCGACTGCTTTTGACCGCCTCCTAGCGACTCGACTGGCGGCGGGTGCCGTTGAATACTTCGAAGAAGCCCTAACAAATGGGGATGCGAGCGCCGTCTACTTGGGGATGGCTGATGAGGGAATCCAATCCCACCCCATCACGATGATGCCCGAAGAAGTCAGCATCGAGGACCGACGCCCATACGAACAGTGGTGGCTGCCCCTGAGATACGTGAGTGAGATCGTCTCTCTCGAAAATGCTGGGAAACCGGTTCATCAGATCCCGATGTCTTCTGCGGAGCCGACCAGCCTGCACGAACAAGAAGTAATGAACGCCGCAATTCGCAAAGGAAAGAAATGAATCCCGATAACCCACTGGGTACACCGGTAGACCCGACCACTACAGCCGCATGGGAGGCATTGGAAGCAACGGCCGCTGACTTTGTCCCCGACTTGCGGGGCTGGTTCGAAGACGATCCAGACAGGGCGAAAAAATACACTCTGAACGTGGCGGATCTGCACGTCGACCTCTCCAAGAACCTGCTTACCGCCACGATTCTGGACCAACTGTTAGACCTCGCGGAAGAAACCGGTGTAGAGGCTCACCGGAATATGATGTTCGCGGGGAAGAAGATCAACGTTACTGAGGATCGAGCTGTCCTTCACACAGCGCTGCGCAGCCCTGAAGGTGCAACCATCACCGTTGATGGGGAAGACGTCGTCCCGAACGTGCACGCCGAACTGGACCGCGTTTACGCTTTTGCCGATAAGGTGCGCGATGGCGAGTGGACGGGAATAACCGGCAAACCCCTTACCACGGTGGTCAACATTGGGATCGGAGGTTCGGACCTAGGCCCAGTGATGGTCTATGAGGCGCTGCGCCCCTATGCCAAGGACGGCATGGAAGCGCGCTTCATCTCTAACATCGATCCCACAGACGCAGCCGACACCGTGCGTGACCTTGACCCTGAGACGACGCTGGTTATCGTCACCTCTAAGACTTTCACAACGCTGGAGACAATCACCAATGCTCGCGTCGTGCGGTCATGGTTCCTAGACACACTCACCGAAAAGGGTGTTATCCCCGCGCCCGATTCATCAGAAGCCAAAGAAGCAGTGGCGAAGCACTTCGTTGCCGTTTCGACTGCGCTTGATCGAGTGGCGGACTTCGGGATCGATCCGGATAACGCTTTCGGATTTTGGGATTGGGTAGGAGGGCGTTACTCGGTGGGCTCCGCCGTTGGGGCGTCCTTGGTCATCGTCCTCGGCCCGAAGGTATTCGCGGCTTTCCTGCGTGGACTACACGCGATGGATGACCACTTCCTCAATGCGCCCGCCAAAGAAAACGTGCCGCTGCTTATGGGTCTGCTGAACGTCTGGTATACGAACTTCCTAGATTCGTCCAGCCATGCGGTGCTGCCGTACTCCCAGTACTTGCACCGCTTCCCAGCCTACCTACAGCAGATGACTATGGAATCAAACGGGAAGGGTGTCCGCTGGGATGGGTCGCCCGTTTCTTACGATACGGGTGAAGTGTTCTGGGGTGAGCCAGGCACCAATGGTCAACATGCTTTCTACCAGCTGTTGCACCAAGGCACCCGAGTGATACCTGCGGACTTCATTGCTTTCGCCAACCCGGTGTGGCCATTGAAGGACGGCGACGCGGACATGCATGAGCTGCTCCTATCGAACTTCTTCGCCCAAACGAAGGCACTCGCGTTCGGAAAGACCGAAGAAGAGGTGCGCGCGGAAGGCACTGCCGAATGGCTGGTTTCAGCCCGGGTATTCACGGGTAACCGTCCAACTACATCCATCATGGCGCCGTCCCTAACGCCCGAAGTACTCGGTCAGCTAGTTGCCCTCTATGAGCATTTGACATTCGTAGAAGGGTCGATCTGGGGTGTAGATTCCTTCGATCAGTGGGGGGTGGAGCTTGGCAAGGTGCTGGCAATGGGACTGCTACCAGCAATTGAGGGTGACCAAGATGTCCTCGCCCAGCAAGACCCGTCTACGAGAGAGCTAATCGAGTATTACCTCGAGCACCGCGACAAATAGATTCAAAGCCGCGAGGGGGACTTAAGGGCGCCACTAAGACGCCCCTAGCCCCCTAAACTGAACGAAGCAACCATTGTTCCTGTAGGAGGAGTTCCCGCATGAAAGACCCCCGCATAATCACCGTGACCGGAGCCGCTGGAAACATCGGCTATGCGCTGTTGTTCCGACTGGCTGCCGGTGCAGTCTTCGGGGATGACACGCCGGTCAAACTACACCTACTAGAAATTCCCCAAGGCCTGCGTGCGGCCGAAGGCACCGCTATGGAATTAGCAGACTCCGCTTTCCCGCTGCTGGATTCCGTCGAAGTGTTTGACGACGCCGACAAGGCATTCGAAGGCGCAAATATGGCGTTCCTAGTCGGTGCGCGTCCGCGAACCGCCGGCATGGAAAGGGCTGACCTGCTAGAGGCTAACGCGGGAATCTTTGGCCCCCAAGGCAAGGCAATCAATGACCACGCGGCCGACGATATTCGCGTGATCGTCGTTGGAAACCCGGCAAACACCAATGCGGTGATTGCGCAGAATGCCGCCCCGGATGTTCCTGCTGATCGATTCACCTCAATGATGCGACTGGACCAAAACCGTGCGATGGCCCAGCTGGCCGCCAAGACGGACGCGTACGTACGTGATGTGGAGAACGTGGTCGTCTGGGGTAACCATTCCGCCGACCAGTATCCCGATGTCTCTTTCGCCACCGTCAAAGGTGTGCCGGCCGATGACCTAGTCAGCGAAGAGTGGTTGGCCGAATACTTCCGCCCGACCGTGGCCAAGCGGGGGGCAGCGATCATTGAAGCCAGAGGTGCGTCCTCGGCAGCTTCCGCAGCTTCGGCAGCCATCGACCACATGCGTGACTGGGTGCAAGGCACGCCGGACGGACAGTTCGTGACAGTTGGGCACTACTCCGATGGCTCACATTACGGTGTGCCCAAGGGGCTTTCCTTCGGGTTCCCCTGCGTTTCCGTGGACGGGGAGTACAAGATTGTAGATGGTCTTGAACTCAATGAGGGGACGCTGGCCGGAATTGCAGAAAACATCGACGCACTCCAGGAAGAGTACGATGCGGTAAAGGCAATGGGTTTCATTAAGTAGAAGTAACCTGACAAAATAGGCCAGAGGGTTTTGCTCTGGCCTATTTTGTATTAACTCCTACCACACTTGATGCTTGAATCGCGCCGTCTATGGCCTGACCAGCGGTTTTGTATCTAAGTACTATGCTTGGAGATCGGAAGGGGGGATGGATATGGGTTCGCCAGAACGGATGAGGGCGGTCCTTCGCGCTGCCCAGCTCTACTTCCTAGACGGCATGACGCAAGCGGCGGTTGCCGACCGCCTGGGGTGTACACGTTGGACTGTGGGTCGCCTCCTGAAAGAAGGGGAAGAACGCGGCATCATCGACATTCGTATCCGCCACCCCCACGCACGACTTCACCAGTTAGAGATGAGATTGCGCGACCAATTGGGCCTGCTAGATGCTCATGTCGTGGCCACGCAAGAAACGCGCGGGGCGACCTTGGCTCTGGTGGCGCAGACGGCTGCCGACTATCTTGCAGACATACGCCCGCGTCCGGCCAGTATTGCGATGGGGTGGGGCCGGACCATGGCAGCCATCTCGCGGGCGGCCAAGACGGACTGGTCGCCGGGGACAACTGTGGCTCAAGCGCACGCAAGTCCAGAAGTCGTTGATGATCTTCTTGGTGCGGGCGCCGTGAGAGTGCTGGCACAAAGGGCGCCGGGCCGCGCGTTGACATTGTCTAGCACTCTACGTAAGCATCCGACTTCTTCGCCTCGCGAACGTACAAACGATGCTGCCACACTGGCAGCCGCAGAAGCGTCCGATGTCATCGTCTACTCTCCCGGGGGGATCCGTGACTCTTCCATGTTGGTTCACGCGGGGTTCCTCACGGCAGAAGCACTGAAAGACCTGTGGAAGCGCGGGGCACGTGCCAACGTCCTCTCGCGACTTTTGGATGAGTCCGGCAACGTCGTTTGCACCGACGTGGACTCCCGAACACCAGCGGTATCACTAGAGGCGGTTAAGAAAATGCGCACCGCCATCGCAGTGGGTGTCGGCGAAGAAAAGACTGCCGCATTTGCAGCGGCCATTCGAGGCGGCCTGGCAAATGTGGTCATCACCGATCAGCAGACCGCTAACCGGTTACTTGCTTAATCGGTCCGGCTAACGCGTCTAGAGTGTACGTAGTCCGAGTCGTCTGCAGTATCTGAAACCTGAGGGGAATTAGCCTTGTCTTCTAGCTTGTATCAGCCACTGTCCGTGGTAGACCCGCAGATCCACAGCATCGTGGAAGGCGAACTTGGGCGCCAGCGGGGAACCTTGGAGATGATCGCTTCAGAAAACTTCGTTCCTTACGGCGTCCTAGAAGCGCAGGGCTCCGTACTGACCAATAAGTATGCGGAAGGCTACCCAGGGCGGCGCTACTATGGCGGCTGTGAATGGGTTGACCAGGCGGAAGACCTTGCCATTGAGCGAGCCAAGGAACTGTTCGGCGCGGATTTTGCAAATGTGCAACCCCACGCTGGTGCCCAGGCAAACGCGGCTGCAATCCAGGCTATGGCCGAACCCGGTGACAGGCTGTTGGGATTGGAACTTGCCCACGGCGGGCACCTAACACACGGCATGAAAATCAACTTTTCAGGCCGCTTCTATGAATCCCATTCCTACGGGGTGGACCCGCAGACGCACCTGATTGATATGGATGAGGTGCGACGTCGCGCCCTCGAAGTGAAACCGAAAGTGATTATTGCGGGTTGGTCGGCTTACCCGCGTCAACTTGATTTCGAAGCGTTTAGGGAAATCGCGGATGAGGTCGGGGCGTCGCTCATGGTGGACATGGCGCACTTCGCCGGCTTAGTGGCGGCCGGGCTGCACCCAAACCCACTTCCCTATGCGGATGTAGTCACCACAACGGTCCACAAAACCCTAGGCGGACCAAGGTCAGGAATGATTCTGTCCAGCCGAGGCGAACAGTGGGGCCGGAAAATCAACTCCGCGGTCTTCCCGGGCCAACAGGGCGGGCCCCTTATGCACGCAGTTGCAGCGAAAGCGGTTGCCCTGAAGATCGCTGCGTCCGAAGAGTTCCGCGAGCGCCAGGTTCGCACCTTAGAAGGTGCCAAGATCCTGGCGGAACGCCTCATGGCGCCGGACATGGAAGCGGAAGGGATTACCGTTCTCACGGGGGGAACGGACGTCCACTTCGCCCTCGTCGACATGCAAAGAAGCCCGCTCAGCGGGGCAGACGGTGAAGACCTGCTTCACAAAGTGGGCGTAACCATCAACCGCAATGCCGTTCCCTTCGATCCGCGCCCACCGCGGGTTACCTCCGGTCTGCGCATTGGGACGCCCGCGTTGGCTACGCGCGGATTCCAAACCGAAGACTTCCAAGAGGTGGCGGATATCGTAGCGCTTACACTGCGGGGTGGAGCCCGGGGCGATTTGGATGAATTCCCACTGGTAGAACGGGTAAAGGCACTGACCGACAAATTCCCACTCTACAAAGACATTTCTACACTGCGAGTGATGCAGTGAAGTACCCGTGGCCTTCTTTGGAGGCAGTAGACGATGCGGATGAACTGGCCCAGCCGCTAGATGGTTCGGCGCTGGCTACTCAGACGAAACACGACCTTGCGGTTCGAGTTTCAACGCTTCGCGAACAAGGCATAATCCCTGGGTTGGCGACGGTCTTAGTGGGGGACGATCCGGCATCCCAAATCTATGTCGCTGCGAAACATCGAGATTGTGAAGCGGTTGGCATAACCTCTTTTGATGTCAGGCTTCCCGCTGATGCTAGCCAGGCTGATGTCGAAGAAGCCGTGCACGCGCTGAACAGCGATCCACAGTGCACGGCGTTTATTGTGCAGCTGCCCCTTCCTGAACATTTGGATGAGGCCGCTGTACTACGCGCGATGGATCCCCAAAAAGATGCGGATGGGTTGCACCCGTACAACCTAGGGCTATTGGTGTCGGACATCGATGGGACGAGCACCGCGCCCCAACCATGCACGCCCAAGGGCGTGATCAAACTTCTGCAGGCCAGCGGCGTCGCCTTGCGTGGGGCGCGTGTCTGCGTCGTGGGAAGAGGGTTAACCACCGGGCGTCCGCTAGCGCTGATGCTCGGCCAACGCAACGTGGGTGCCACGGCAATCCTGTGCCACACGGGGACGGTGGACCTGAGCGCGGAACTTCGTAGCGCCGACATCATCATTGCTGCCGCCGGTGTTCCAGACTTGGTGACAGCGGACGACGTAAAACCTGGGGCTGCGGTCGTCGACGTGGGTGTATCCAGACGTGAAGGCAAGATCGCCGGGGACGTCGCGTCCGGCGTGGAAGGGGTCGCCGCTTGGCTAACTCCCAACCCGGGTGGGGTCGGTCCAATGACCCGAGTCATGCTCTTAGAGAACGTGGTGCGTCAAGCGGAGAAACAGGTAGCCACACCCTAGTGGGATAGGTCCTCGTGCGCGGCGTGCTGCTCAGAGTCAATCTGCAGTGTCACGTGATGTAAGTCGACACCAAACGCTTCCTGAAGGGCCGTTTGAAGCTGG
Organism: uncultured Actinomyces sp.; assembly: GCA_964346745.1. Classification (GTDB taxonomy): domain Bacteria; phylum Actinomycetota; class Actinomycetes; order Actinomycetales; family Actinomycetaceae; genus Scrofimicrobium. The sequence continues at coordinate 12,477 of CAYFWE010000024.1, forward strand.
TGGAGCACTTCGACAGTCTGGCCAGATTCCACGCATCCTTCCGTGACTACCACGTGCGCGGTCAAGACGTTCAAGCCCGTGCCAATACTGGAAGCATGCAGGTCATGCACTTCTATGACGCTGGGATTAGCGCAGATGGTTTCGCGGATCCGCTGCAACTCTAATCCGGCCGGGGTGCGTTCCATCAAAACGCTCAACGACTGTTTCAATATCGACACTGCCCGAACCGCGATCATGATGGCAATCAGCAGGGAAGCCAGAGAGTCCGCATAGGGCCAGCCTGTCCACATCAGCACCAAGGCCGCAATGACGACTGCCACCGAACCCAGTGCGTCAGCACTGACTTCCAAGAAGGCGGCCTTCATGTTCAATGAAGAGCTGCGCCCTTGAAACAGGATGGCCATGGAAAAGACGTTTGCAAACAGACCGAATAGCCCGACCCATAGCATCGGTCCTGCTTCAACCACTGCAGGGTCGAAAAATCTGACGACGGCCTCGTAGCCGATGAAAATACAAAGCAGGATGAGAAGGCCTGCCTGTAAGCCTGCAGCTAGTACCTCTACCCGCGCGAAGCCCCACGACCACTTGTCGGACCGAGGTTTCGTCATGAGATGGGCCGCGAACAGGGCTATTACTAAGCCGATTGAATCGGTCGCCATGTGCCCGGCATCGGCTAGGAGGGCCAGCGAGCCACTCCAGATGGCGCCGATTATTTCGATGATGAGGACGGAAGAGGTGACGGCCAGAGCCCAAGCCAACCGCTTGCGTGATGAAGCAGCGCTCGCATGGCTGTGAGAGTGTCCGTGAGAATGTCCCGCGTGAGGGGTACGCCCAGCAGGGGCCGATGGCGAAGCAGTCATATCAATCCTCTCTAGCTTAGGCGGTGTCCATGAGCCTCGGAAGCAGGCCATCCGGCTGACAACGATGAGAGATCTGGAATACTAGCGCCGTGACAGCAACGACTTTTTCTGTAGCTTCAGTAAATGTGAATGGCATCCGCGCCGCGTACCGGAAGGGAATGGCCGAATGGCTGGAACAAGCCCAGCCGGACGTCCTCCTACTTCAAGAAGTACGCGCGGAAGAGAAGATCGCTCAAGATCTGCTCGGGGACGCTTTCGATACCTTCGTCGCACCGTCTCAGATAAAAGGGCGAGCCGGCGTCGCCATCGCCGTCGGTAAAGATTCTTCGGCGGTGGGAGTCGTGGCAGAGGTCGATCCCAACATTGGGTTGTCCGTCGAAGAAGAAGACGTCGATTCTGGGCGATGGATTGAAGTCGACGTTGAAACTGCGGGTGGGCAGCTGGTTCGGCTGGTTTCTGCCTACTTCCACTCCGGTCAGGCGCGCCACCCGAAGCAAGAAGCCAAGATGCGCCACCTCGACGCCATCGACAGGCGGATGCACGCGTTGCGACAATTTGAAGAACCTCGCTCTGAAGCGCTCGTCGGGGGCGACTTCAACGTCGTTCGTTCTGAAATCGACATCAAGAATTGGAAGGGAAACTACAACAAGACATCGGGAGTGCTCGATGAAGAAATGGCGTACCTGAATCGATGGGTCGACGAAGGGTGGGCCGACGTGGTGCGCGACCTGGCAGGTCCGGGACACGGACCTTACTCTTGGTGGTCTTGGCGGGGAAGAGCTTTCGACAACGACACCGGCTGGCGGATCGACTACCACTATGCAACCAGGAAGCTAGCGCAGAACGCAGTGTCATTCCGCATCGACCGGGCGCGCTCATGGGACACCCGTTTCTCAGATCACGCGCCTGTCGTGGTGACTTTTGAAGTGTAAGACCGGTGCTGAGTGTGGTGCTCTTCGGGCACGGAACGCGGGAACACTTCGGTCTGCAGCGCGGATTCAAGTTCAGCGTCGATGCTAGTTTCTTCGACATCTAGTGGGATCGCGGGGATTATGTCCCCGGTTACCGGGTTGTACGGCCAGCTCAAACTGGTCGGGTTGGAAAGAGTTACGTAGTTCGGGCGCTGATAAGCGTGAACGTACTGCTTCTGGACCTTGGTAACAACGGCGGGCGGGTCTGCCATCCATGCGCTGATCATGAGTGCAGCACGCGCAAGCAGGTTGATCCACAACAACAGTGCCGCTGCGGTCGCAATCGCGACGAGCACCGGGTCTTTCGCCGCGCCCATCACCGCCCCGCCACCGTAGCGAAGAGCGGTAGAGGCAATGGCAAACATGATTGCGCCGACCATCAGCGTCTTATACGGCACGCGGATGCGAGACACGAAGCGGACAATGAGCATGAACATTACGAAGTCCACGAAAGTGGGGATCCCCAAGCGCGCCACTTCGAAAGCGGTGCTATCAATAAGCGTATGGGCGGCTGGCACGAAGCGGCTTATCCACCCCTCAAACCAAGCGGAAGCAACCGATAGAAACGCCGTGGTTAAGACCGCTAAGAAAAGCAGGAACAAGCCGGCGAAATAACGCAGGTAAGCCGACGCCATCGTGCCCGGATAGTCCAGCAACCCGAACATTGACCGCAGGCCGTCGACGATATAGCGCACGATCTGAATCGCTGTCCAGGAAGCGACAACCATGGCGATGATTCCTGCCACGACGGTGCTGGTATTGGAAGCCAGATCTGACGGGTCAATGATTCCTGTCGTCCCCTTCGCTGGGTCCGCGACCAGACCCGGGATGTACTGGTTTATCGATTCGACTACTAGGGAGCGGAAACGTGAATCGGCCGAGAAAAAATGAGAAAACAGTGACCAACCCACCGTCATGACCGCACTCAAAGAAAAAACGGCCATATAGGAAATCGCCCCGGCAGCGTTGCGCCCTTTTTGCATCGAGTAGCGTGATAGGCCCCGCCCGATGCGGTGGTGTTGATAGACAGATAAGAGAGCAGCCGCCTTATTTTTCAAACCAGCTGTACGCAGCGCTGGGCGAATGTCCTTCGCATGGGCGCGCCACTGGTCAGCCGTTACCAGAACGTACGACGATTCGCCTTCGATATTGTCTTGTTGTGGTGGCATTTGCTCTACCGAGTGGTCAGGACGAAAAGTTGAACAGAGCCGCGGACGTGTACGCACCGTTCTCTTCAACTTTGTCTAGGCGGAAACCAGGCACAACCCAGGATGCTTCAAAATTTTTCCCCAACTGCTTGGCGGCTTCAAGAGCAGTCGGCGTCACCCCGTGGGCTAGGGTCACATGCGGGTGGTAGGGAAAGCGGGGTTCGTAGTCAAGTGGGCCAACACGCACTTCGTCCGCAAGGTCCGCACACTGTCGCGCGCCCTCATCGACGCGAAGATACACCACTGGACTGACCGGAAGGAAAGAACCCGTTCCCCGAACCGTTACCCGAAAGGGACGGTGACGTTTAGCAACCGCCCGCAAATGTTCAAACACCGCTTCTTTCTTTGCAGCGGGAACAGCCAAAGGAGGCATGACCGTAATGTGGGCGGGAACCTGCGCGGCTGCCTCATCACCGAGGGCGAGGCGCGCTTCCGTGATCAGTGATACCCACGGCTCAGGAACTGCAATGACCACACCCAGCCAGTCTTCCGACTCTTGGCGGCTTGGTAAGAACATTGATCCTCACGGTTTGCTAGGGCACGACGGGAAATGCTCTCTTGAGTCTACCCTCCCGATCCGGTCCATAGGGTGTGAGAGGGAAGGGCGCAAGTGCGGGAAGTCGGTAGACTTGCCGGTTGCATGCGCGAGGAACCGGGATCAAGGAGTGGCAGAATGGCGAGCAGCGTCCAGCCGTGGCTAGTGGTGGGTCTGGGCAACCCGGGGAGCACATACGACCAAACGTTGCATAACATTGGCCAGGCATCGATCGTCCATTTAGCAGCGGAAGTACATTCCGATTTTCGACGCAACCGCAGCGGGCTGATGGTCGCCGATGCTTTCCTGCGTTCCCCCGCTGGGCAAGAACGAGCGTATCTGACGTACTCCACGACATACATGAACCTGACCGGCCCGCCGGTGGCTAAATTCGCCAAGAAGTTTTCCATCCCGGTGAACCAAATCCTTGTTGTCCACGATGACTTAGATTTGGCAGCCCACACTTTGCGCCTGAAACAAGGTGGGGGTGAGGGCGGTCATAACGGTTTGCGCTCTATCAGCGCCGCACTGGGGAGCCGAGATTATCTGCGGCTGCGCGTGGGGATTGGCAGGCCACCGGGCCGCATGGACGCAGCCGCGTACGTCCTCGCCAAAATTCCCAAGGCGAACCGTGCAGAGTGGCAGACTACGGAGGCGAAGGCTGCCCAGATTGTCGAAGACGTGATTACCAGCGGGTTCACTTCGACCCAACAGAAACTGCATAGCGGATCGTAGTCGGTAGCGACTAGGAAGAAACGAATTGATGGAACTGACTGCCTTATTACAGCTGATCGGCACAGATGCGGCGCTCCAAGCCACCGTGCCGGCGATGGCAAAACGGGGGCGCGGGGTCTTGGTGATCCCCGATGGTCTGCGTCCCGCAGCCGTGGCGTTGGCAGTCGAAGAACGGAAGCAGCGTGGCCTAACCGGCCCGGTCATTGTCGTCACCGCCTCAGGGCGTAGGGCGGCCGAGTTCTCTTCCGCATTGTCAGCCTGGATTCCCAACGTCACCTACATGCCGTCTTGGGAAACACTTCCCCACGAACGGCTTTCCCCTCAGGTAGACACCATGGCGCGCAGGACCACCGTCTTGCGACGCCTGCTACACCCCGAGCCGACCGTGGCGGGGGCCGGACCGATTTCCGTTTTAGTGGTGCCTGTCCGGACGCTAATGCAGCCGCTCATCAAGGGAACCGGTGAAATCAGCCCGGTGAGAGTGAAAGCGGGGGATTGGATCGACCCCACAGAGCTGCAAAACAAGCTGGTTTCCCTGGGATACGACGCGGTCGACATGGTGGAAAAGCGGGGCCAAGTAGCTCTGCGGGGATCTATCCTCGACGTTTTCGTCCCCACCAGCGACCATCCGATCCGTCTCGATTTATTTGGGGACGAGGTCGAAGAGATCCGCTACTTCAACCTTTCCGATCAACGCACAGTTGCAGTTGCGGAGGACGGCCTATGGGCTCCACCCGCCAGAGAACTGCTCCTGACCGAGGAGGTTCGTCAGCGGGCGATTGAAGTCCAGTCACAACTTCCCGGAGCCGCAGAACTGCTCGAGTTAGCAGCTGAAGGAATCTACGCCCCCGGCATAGAATCCCTTGCCCCATCCCTAGTCGAGGGAATGGAAATGCTTGCGGACCTGCTGCCCGACGATGCACTGTTCGTATTGGATGACCCAGAGAGGACGCATGCGCGGGGCGCCGATCTACTAGCTACCGCGGATGAGTTCCTTACGGCAGCGTGGGGGGCCGCGGCAGCCGGCGGGTCGATACCCGTCCTCGCCCATGAAGCGTCTTTCGTTCCCTTCGACGATATTTGGGGGCAGGGCGAGCGCCGCGCCTGGTGGGACTACACCGCGTTCCCACCTCCGGAACTAGCCGAAGTGACGACACCCGAAGATGAGGTTGAGGACGAGGGCGACCTTGACGAAGTAGCCACCGAGACCACGGCCGCGTCTGGAGCGTTCGTCCGGTCCGTGGTTATCAACGACCGACTGGCTCAAGTGGGGGCCCGCGACGTTCAGCCCTATCGAGGGCGATTCGACAATGCCACCAAAGATTTGCGCGAGCTCGCCAGCAAAGGGTGGCGTCTGATTGTGGCGGTGGCGGCCCAAGGTGCCGGACGACGCATTGTCGATGTGCTCCGCGAATACGATGTCGTCGCCCGAGTGGTGCCAGCCATAGAAGACACGCAGCCATCCGGCGTGGTGGACGTGTTGAGATCCCCGGGTACTCGCGGCTTTGTCATGCACAGCGAACGGCTCGCGATCCTCACCGAACAAGACTTGACGGGCCGGGCTGGTACAAGCACGCGAGAGATGAGGAAGCTGCCGTCAAAACGCAAGAAAGGGATTGACCCCCTCACCCTGCAGATCGGTGACTTTGTCGTCCATTCCCAACACGGGATCGGGAAGTTTCTGGGGATTGAGACCCGCACGATCGGCAAGGGTGAGGACAAGACCCAACGGGACTATCTCGTCATCGAATACCAAGCGAGCAGGCGTGGGCAGCCGGGTGACAACCTCTACGTGCCGACCTCATCCTTAGACCAGGTGTCGGCATACGCGGGGTCCGATACGCCGAAACTCTCCAAAATGGGCGGCGCGGACTGGGCGAAAACAAAGCAGAAAGCACGCAAGGCGGTCATGGAGATCGCCGCGGAACTGGTGCGCCTGTACGCGGAAAGGGCGAAAGCCGAAGGCCATGCGTTTGCGCCCGACACACCCTGGCAAAGGGAACTTGAAGACGCTTTCGAATACACCGAGACACCCGACCAACTCGCCACGATTGACGAAGTCAAGTCGGACATGGAAAAACAAGTCCCCATGGACCGGCTGCTAACGGGCGATGTGGGCTACGGCAAGACAGAGGTAGCTCTGCGCGCCGCGTTCAAAGCGGTCCAAGACGGTAAACAGGTCGCAGTCTTAGTGCCCACCACCCTCTTGGCACAGCAGCACTACGACACCTTTACTGAACGGTATTCCGGCTTCCCAGTTGAAGTTGCCCAACTGTCGCGCTTCACAACCGGACCGGAAGCCCAAAAAATCAAGGACGGCTTGCGTGACGGGAAAGTTGATGTCGTCATCGGCACTCACACGCTGCTCACCGGGTCCGTGCAGTTCAAAGATCTGGGTTTAGTGGTGGTCGACGAAGAACAGCGATTCGGCGTCGAACATAAAGAAACCTTGAAAGCACTGCGCACCAACGTCGACGTCTTGTCGATGTCGGCTACCCCGATCCCGAGAACGTTGGAGATGGCAGTATCGGGAATTCGGGAAATGTCCGTCCTCCAAACACCACCGGAAGAGCGCCAACCGATTCTCACTTTCGTGGGTCCGCACTCTAATCCGCAGGTGGCTGCGGCAATCCGTCGTGAACTGCTGCGGGACGGACAGGTCTTCTTCGTCCACAATCGGGTCGACTCCATCAACCGGGTAGCAGCGAACCTGCAAGAACTGGTCCCGGAAGCACGGATTCGAGTGGCACACGGCAAACTGTCAGAGGCGGAACTCGAAAAGGTCATCATCGACTTTTGGAACCATGAGTTCGACGTCCTAGTTTCAACCACTATCGTCGAGACCGGTTTGGATATCTCGAACGCGAATACGTTGATCGTTGATCGAGCCGACACCTTCGGTCTGTCTCAACTTCATCAACTCAGAGGCAGGGTTGGTCGAGGGCGCGACCGGGCTTACGCCTATTTCCTTTACGACACGAATAAGACGATGTCAGAAACCGCTTTAGAGCGGCTACGCACCATTGCTTCCAATACCGATTTGGGGGCGGGCCTGGCAATCGCCCAGAAAGACTTAGAAATTCGAGGGGCAGGAAACCTACTCGGAGGCGCGCAGTCCGGGCACATCGAAGGGGTGGGCTTTGACCTTTACGTCCGGATGGTCTCCGAAGCGGTTGCCGCATTTAAGGGAGAAAAGGTAGAAGATACGAGTGACGTGCGGGTAGAAATAGCCGTCGACGCGCATCTGCCTGAAGAATACGTTCCCGGTGAGCGCTTGCGGTTAGAGACCTACGCGCGGATTGCCGGCGTCACTTCGGATGCGACCGAAGCGGAGTTGCGGGAAGAACTGACTGACAGGTTTGGTCCTATTCCACGCGAAGTTGACCTGATGATCGCCGTGGCGCGGCTGCGCGAGCGTCTTCGTCAAGTGGGGATAACCGAGGCGATCACCCAGGGCCGGTTCTTGCGGTTGGGTCCGGTTCAACTACCGGAATCGAAGGCTTTGCGGCTGCAGCGACTCTATCCAGGCACCGTTATCAAGCCTGCGGTGAGGCAGATTCTGGTCCCTCTTTCTAAACCCGGGATGCGCGATGAAGGACCCCCGGCGGACGAAGAGCTCTTAGAATGGGTGGAGTCACTGTTAAAGGTTCTGACCTCTCCTATTGCCAAGGCCAAATCGTGACACAGAGCCAAATCGTGACGTAATCATGGCGCGGGCTGAACTTGGCGTACACTAGACAATGGACTTTTCCGCGAAGGGGGCGAAGTGGCTGGGGGCTACAAGATTCGATCCATCGGTAAGGCGTTAGCAGCAGCGTCCATTGTGGCGACTGGTGCGCTTGGTTTGACGGGGTGTGGAACCAACGGGGATCCCGGCGCGGCCTTCTTCGTCAACGGGCAAGAATACTCTGAGCGCGACCTAAGTATCGCTGTCACACAGTGGGCCGAACTATCCGGGGTCGAAGTGCCGCGGGATCAAATGGCCGGGTACCTAGTCGAAACGGACCTGCGCCTGCAAGCCGCTGAAGAAGTGGGCATCGCTCTTTCAGACGAAGATGTGCAGCAAACCCTAGAGGGAATAGTTGCTGAGATGGGTGGCACGGTAAGTGCCAGTGAAATCTCCAGACCAGTTAGGGATATGTTCCGCGATTTGCTGCTGATCAACACCGTCCGAAGTGGGTCGGTAAGTAACGAAGATATCGCTGCTCTTGACCAGTTCATAGCCGAATCGAGTGTGGTAGTGAACCCCCGATACGGAACCTTCATTGAAGGGCAACTATTACCACCGACGCCCCTACCGGGAGTGGTCTCTAACCAACCAACCGCATCAGCACCATCAGAGTGAGCGGTGCCGACACCGTCCGAACAATCAAAGCGAAATAGAGGAGATAAATCGTGGCAATGATTGAAGACATCGAAGCACGGGAGATTCTGGATTCTCGCGGGAACCCGACCATCGAAGTTTCCGTTTACCTTGAGGACGGAGCCGAAGGCACCGCCGGTGTCCCCTCGGGTGCCTCTACCGGCGCCTTTGAAGCGGTGGAACGCCGCGATGGCGATGAAAACCGTTACATGGGTAAGGGCGTGCAAGACGCCGTCGACGCAGTCGCGGAAGTCCTTGCCCCCGAAATCATCGGCCTAGATGCCCGTGACCAACGCGAAATCGACCGCGTCATGATGGAAATCGACGGCACCCCCAACAAGGGCAAGATCGGCGCGAACGCGATTCTCGGTGTCTCCTTGGCTGTCGCTCGGGCAGCCGCCGAATCTGCGGAGCTCCCCTTCTACGAATACCTGGGTGGCCCGAACGCACACGTTCTTCCCGTACCGATGATGAATATCCTCAACGGTGGATCGCACGCCGACACGAACGTTGACATTCAAGAGTTCATGATCGCCCCAGTTGGTGCGCCCACTTTCCGTGAGGCACTTCGTATGGGCGCTGAGGTGTACCACACGCTGAAAGCAGTCATCAAAGAGCGTGGACTTTCCACCGGTCTTGGGGACGAGGGCGGTTTCGCCCCCGACCTGCCTTCAAACCAGGCTGCTTTGGACCTGATCGTCGAGGCCATCGAGCGTGCCGGCTACAAGCCAGGTGAAGAAGTCGCTCTGGCTCTTGACGTAGCTGCGACCGAGTTCTTCGAAGATGGCTCTTACCAGTTCGAAGGCGAAGCTCGTTCCACCGACTACATGATTGAGTACTACGAGAAGCTCATCACCGACTACCCACTGGTCTCGATCGAAGACCCACTGTCGGAAGATGAGTGGGACGCTTGGAAGAAGCTCACCGACGAAATCGGCGACCGCGTCCAGATCGTCGGCGATGACCTCTTCGTAACTAACCCGGCTCGCCTTGCCCGCGGTATCGAAAGCCACACCGCTAACGCCCTGCTGGTAAAGGTCAACCAGATCGGCACCCTGACGGAAACGCTGGAAGCAGTCGAGCAAGCCCACCGCAATGGGTACCGCACCATGACTTCTCACCGTTCAGGCGAAACCGGAGACACAACGATTGCAGACTTGGCAGTCGCCACCAATTCTGGCCAGATCAAGACCGGTGCTCCCGCCCGTTCAGAGCGCGTTGAGAAGTACAATCGCCTGCTCCGCATCGAGCAAGAGCTCGGTCAGGATGCGGCATACGCCGGGCGCAGCGCATTCCCACGCGCCTCGTTCTAATAGGTTTGTGACCTACTAAGAGGTCAAGGCCCCTTTGGTCTGCGGACTAAAAGGGGCCTTCACCTTACCTCTGCGGGCGTGGTGGGTTGGGGATTCAGTTTGAATCAGACAGGATTAAGGGCATGACTTCTGCTTCTCGGCCGCCGCGTCGCCCTCACCGCCGCGACATGCTGAATGCGTCGGCGAAACCAATCGTTGCCCGACCCGCAAACACACCTGCCAAGGCCGGCAAGCCTAGGGGAAAACGCCCCGCGGAAAGCGTCAAGACCTCGCGTCGACCTATCCAAATACATTCAAGACGAGAGCCCCTAAAGTGGAGTTTTGGGGGACTGACCGTCTCACTGCGTCTGCTTGCCGTCCTCGTCGTTGTGGGGATGCTGGTAGTCACTCTGGTGCCTTTGGGGCTGCAGTGGATGAAGCAAGAGCAGGCTTATCGGGCCGTCCTCGCCGAAGTGGCAGCCGCGGAAGAGCAGGCCCAGGAACTCCAAGAACGCCTCGATGAGTGGGAAAACGAAGACTTTATTGCCGGACAGGCCCGAGAGCGCCTCGGCTACGTTCGGGAAGGCGAAACCCAGTTTGTTGTCACCGACGCGCCCGAACGGCCCGACAACTCAACTAAGGACGATGGACGACTAGACGCTAAAGGGCAGGGCAAACCCTGGATGTGGCAACTAGCCGACGCGTTAGAGGATGCCGACCAACCGCCGCCCTCATCCGCTCTCACCGAAGTGAACGCGCCAGGAAACGAAGCGCAAGAAGACGACTAGAGGATGGCAAACGGGCGTATGGACGACAAGAGATTAGAAGCGCAGTGGTTGGAAGGGCTCCACTGGAGTAATGCCGACTGTGAGCTTGTAGAACAGGATTTAGGGCGGGAGCCACGCGGGGTGGTGGGTGTTGGTGCCCGCAGACAATCCGGCCACCCGATGGTGGTGGTCACCGCGCCGCGCCTGCCAAACGGGACCCCTTTCCCGACCACCTTCTACCTAACCGATGCTGCCGTAACTGCGGCATGCTCTCGGTTAGAAGCCGACCTATACATGGAGACCCTCAACGAAGAGCTCCAAGACGACCCTGACTTTGCTGCTCAACACCGAGCGGCCCACGACGACTATTTGGCTCGACGCGCTGACGTAGCCCGCCACAGTGGTACCGGCGAAGTTCCTGAAGTCGACGGGATCAGTGCCGGCGGATTGCCAAACCGTGTGAAATGTCTGCATGCACTTGTCGGGCACGCTCTAGTGGCTGGGCCGGGCATCAACCCCGCTGGGGATCGCGCTTTGCTGGAGATGAGGCGCCGCGGACTGATAGGTGCAGAAGAATCTTTCTTATCCGCGGATGACCTTGCCGAACGCGCCAGGATGCAGAGGGTCGCGGCGATCGACTGCGGCACGAATTCGATTCGTCTGCTGATAGCTGACCTGTCACCGGACCCACAGCGCCCCTTCGACTTGACTGATGTGTTGCGCGAAATGACGATCACCCGCTTGGGGCAGGGTGTCGATAAGACGGGGCGTTTGAACCTCGAGGCCGTGAAACGCACTTTGGCCGCTGCCGAGCATTATCAGGAGCAGTTGGAAACCGCCGGGGTTCAGAGTTTGCGTATCGCGGCGACTTCTGCGATGCGGGACGCAGAAAATCGGGATGCATTTTTGGATGGGATGAGGACGATTACCGGCCTCACACCCGAAGTGATTAGCGGCCAAGAGGAAGCATCCCTGTCTTTCATAGGTGCAGTATCGTCTTTACCTGAAGGTCTGGAGCCTCCCTATTTGGTTGTGGACATTGGGGGTGGCTCTACTGAGTTTGTGCTGGGGACTGACAGTGCGGAGCAGTCGGTCTCAGTGGATATGGGGTCAGTGCGGGTGACCGAACGGTTCGGGCCGGAACCGTGGGATGAAGAAAAACAAGCGGCAGCCAGAGAGTGGATTGACGAGCTTCTTGACGAAGCAGAGGCGCAAGTTGATTTTCAGGCGGCCAAAACTGTCGTGGGGGTCGCTGGGACAATCACTTCCTTGGCAGCACTGATTTGTGGTGTCGCCGAGTATTCTCCGGAAGTGACCCACGGGTTTCAGCCCACGCCCCAGCAGTGGATGGCTGCACTTGACACGATGATCACTGATTCAGTGGGGGAGAAGGCGAAGCAGCCTGCAATGCCTCCAGGGCGTGCTGATGTTATTGGTGGGGGAGCCTTGATTTGGGAGAGGATCCTGGTTCGCTTGGGCACCCTGTCCGACGGGGATGAGGGCGGCTCAAACACACCGGGCGTCGAGAAATCGATCACAGTCGTGGTCTCGGAGCATGACATACTCGACGGGCTGGCTCTGAGCTTGCGGCGCTGAGTAGTAGAATCATCGCTAGGCCCCCGTAGCCCAATGGCAGAGGCAGCCGACTTAAAATCGGTCCAGTGTCGGTTCGAGTCCGACCGGGGGTAC
>CAYFWE010000025.1:0-1478 GCA_964346745.1 uncultured Actinomyces sp.
GTGGAGATGGCGGGAATCGAACCCGCGTCCGACAATTGGCCCCGAGGTATTCTCCGGGTGCAGTCTGCAGTTCATTTCTCAGCCTTCGGCACAGTGCAAACGCTTTACCGAATAGGCTCAGTCAACTAAGTGTCGGTTCCCATCCGTTGACAAGGTGGAAACCCAGTGGCTTCTTAAACGACGCCAGGAACCAGGGTAGAAGCTATCCCTAGGCTGACGGACTTTTTAGGTCTTGCTAGTTCCTATTAACTAGGCAGCAAGAACGAAGTCAGTGCTCTTACGTTCGGCACTTAATTGTTTGTACGCATCGTTAACGAGCTGTGCGCACGTCCTCGACCCGCTTCCCCTCGATCGACAACCGCCGTCGAAACCGATCATCCCCTATTGAGTTTTCAACTGCTCCCAAGACAATCCTGCCTTGCTAGCCCAACTATGCTAGCCGCTCTGGCAGGGGAAGGGAAGGATTCTCGCGAAATAAGCCTGTGTGAAGACTGACTCTACCGATTCGGTTGCTTCAGGAATCGGCTCATCGCGCGCCGCGCCTCACGCTCGTCCTGTTTTTCCCGCAGCGCTTGGCGTTTATCCCATTCTTTCTTTCCGCGCCCCAGCCCGAGCTCCACTTTGGCTTTTCCCCCGATGAAGTAAAGCTCCAGTGGCACCACCGTGTATCCCTTTGCGGCCGAGCGTTGTGCCCAGCGAGCAATCTCTGCCTTGTGCATCAGGATTTTACGTTTGCGTGTCGGCGTGTGGTTGTTCCACGATCCTTGGCTGTACATGGGGATGTTCACCCCGTACAGCCATGCTTCGCCACCGCTGAACTCAACCCAGCCGTCAACGATGCTGGCTCGTCCCATCCGGAGCGCTTTTACCTCTGTGCCGAGCAAAGAAATACCGGCTTCAATGGTGTCCTCGATTTCGAGGTCGTGCCGCGCCCTGCGGTTGCGCGCAACCGTCTTCTTCTCATCAGAGAGAGCTTTGTTTCGCTCCCCTTCTGTTGGTTTAGGTTGCTTCCAGTTTTTCGCCATCGACCCTTTTCTTTCTGGTCAAGCCCTCAACTAGAGCACACTACATGTAGTTGAGGATATTCGTGGTCGACCCATTGACGAAGAGAATCAAGTGCAAGTGGCAGCCAGTGGAGTTACCGGTCGTTCCGGTGTAGCCGATCACTTGGCCTTGGGAGACGCTTTGACCCGGGGATACGGCAATCGACTGCAGGTGGCCGTGCCTGGTAACCATCGAACTGCCGTTCACAATGCCGTGGTTGATTGTCACCATGTTGCCCAGGCCCCCTCCCCAGCCGGTGCCAGTGACTTGCCCGGCTCTTGTGGCGAGCTGCGGCGTACCGCATCCGGCACCGAAGTCGACTCCGTCATGTAGACGGGGGACGCCGAAAATTGGGTGGACTCGCCATCCGTAATTCGAGGTTACCGGGGCTCGGAAGCTAAACGGATGCGCAAAAGTTGCGCCCGATGCTGGAG
>CAYFWE010000025.1:1578-22367 GCA_964346745.1 uncultured Actinomyces sp.
CTTCCGCCCGAGGAGCCTCCTCCAGAAGGCTTAGTCTGCGGGGGCGTATTTTGTATAACCAACTGCTTGGCGGCGTTTTCAGCGTCAATGCGAGCAATTTCCGCTGCCGCATCCGCTGCTTCCCGGTCGCTGGCTGCCATTTGAGCCTCGGCTTCGCTCTTGCGAGCCGCCCACGCGGCCTCCGCCGCTTTTTGCTCTTGAAGCAAGCTTTCCAGAGAAGCCATATGCCCCTCTACCTTGGCTTTGGCTTCTTCAGCAGTAGCAAGTGCTGCCTCTGCTTCTTGTTCGAGGACGGTGATCCGCTCAGTAACCGCTGCCTGGCGTTCCTGCTGGTTCTCTTGGATAACCAGAGACGACCGTACTTGGTCGAGGGCGCGGGACTGAACGCGACCCAATGCGCTGGCTGCAGCTGCCCGGCTGCTGATCTCTGCCGTACCTTCGGTTGACATTACGACTTGCAATGGGGATACATTGTTGCCGCGATACAGGTCGCGAGCCATATCCCCCACAGCTTGCGTGAGGACGTCCTCATCACCACGGGATGCGTCCACTGCGGAAGCAAGTTCCGCTAGCTCCCCTTCGGCCTCTTCCAACTGAGCCTGTACGGTGGCCAAATGGCGCTGCGCCGCTGCCAGTTCAACTTCTGCATCGGCGAGGTCGATTTCAGCCTGCGCCACATCGGCTTTCGTTTGCTCCATCTGAGTGAAGACGGCAGCGAGCTCTTTGTCGATTCCCTCAACTTCGCTTTGAAGCGACTTCACCTTTGCTTGGCTCTCATTCCGTCGCGCCACGGCGTCAGCACGTTCGTCGGCAGAAGCCTCTACGGTAGGCATGGCCAAGACGGTCAGGAGAACTAAGGCCAGCGCGGCCACAACTGCTGCTAACTGTATGAGCAGCCGGCGTCGAGCTGCGGCCTTTTTTGAGCGACCTTCATTCATTACTTCACACCCGTGTGTATTTCGCTAGGGAGAACGCAGACGCCACCAAGGCTAACAGAAGAGCTGCTCCGATCAGCAGGGGCGTGATCATCCATACCTCTTTATACCCGATAAATTGCGCCCAATTGAACGATCCAGCAAGCCAATTGTTGACCAGCAGGTGGACTCCGCCGAAAAGAGTGCCGACGGCAAACAGGGCACCCACTAGCGCGGCGATAGCGCCCTCGATCATAAACGGTGCCTGGATGAACAGGTTTGAGGCCCCGACAAGGCGCATAATCTGCGTCTCCCGCTCTCTGCTCATCGCACTTAAACGGATCGTCACGGTGATTAGGAGGACGGCAGCTACCGTCATTATTCCGGCGAGCGCCAAGGATAAGAACTTGGCTTTTTCGATGACATTGAACATCGGTTCCACAAGTTCACGCTGATCGCGCACCTCTGAAACGCCAGGACTTCCCCCAAACTCTTCCTGAATAATTTCGTACTGTTCGGGATCGACGAGCTTGACCCGGAAAGAAAACTGCAACATTTCTGGGCTAGTCCAACTCGCCAGAGCCGTATCCCCATACATCTCTTGGAACGCGGCGAACGCTTCTTCCTTGGTCTCTTCGTAGACCTCTTGGACGTAACCTTCCATGTCCGCGGAAAGTAGTCGTTCGCGGACGCGCTCGATCTGTTCTTCGGTGGCCTCTTGCAAGTCGCACGAAGGCGCCCGATCGTCTATAGCGCACATGTAGATCGAGACTTCGATCTTGTCGTACCAATCGCTTTTGAGAAGGTTCACTTGGATTTGAGCAAGGGCGGCAACTCCCACAAAGAGGAGCGATACGTAGGTGACAATCACTACCGCCACTGCCATCGCCTTGTTGCGGGCTAGTCCCTTGCCTGTTTCGGAGAGGATAAAACGCAGTCTCATTCCTAGTGACTTCCTCCGTATACGCCCCGCGCTTGGTCACGCACGACTCGCCCGTCTTCTAACTCAATTACGCGTTTGCGCATCTGGTCCACAATGTTGGAATCGTGCGTAGCCATAATCACGGTAGTGCCGGAACGGTTGATGCGATCCAGGAGCCGCATGATACCCAAGCTGGTTTCTGGATCTAAGTTTCCGGTCGGCTCATCGGCAAGCAGAATCGGCGGGCGGTTCACCATGGCTCTGGCGATGGCGACCCTCTGCTCTTCACCACCTGAGAGTTCGCTGGGTAAGCGTTTTTCTTTGCCTTGAAGACCAACCAGGTCGATAACATCCGGAACGGCCGCGGCAATCGCGTGGCGCGGTTTACCAATGACTTCCATGGCAAGCGCGACGTTTTCGTAAACATTCTTTTGCGGTAATAGTCGGAAATCTTGGAACACGGTCCCGATTTGTCGACGCAGTTTTGGCACCCGCCACTGGGAGAGGCGCGTCAGATCCCTGCCCAACACCCAGACCTCCCCAGACGTAGCTCTTTGTTCTCTTAGCACGAGCTGCAAGAACGTTGACTTACCAGAGCCCGACTTGCCGACTAAGAAGACGAACTCCTCGCGCTCGATCTCCAAAGAGACGTCATCCAACGCAGGTGCGGCTCCACGCACGTACACCTTGGTGACGTTGTCGAAACGGATCATGTTTCACCACTCACAGACGATTACCTCAGACAGTGTGTCTGATCGGAACAGTATGCCCGACCATGCCACGCGGAAACAGTCTTTACTAGACATCCGCTTCGTGGTTCTTCCTCCACCGGATGCCTGCGTTTATGAAGTCGTCCAAGTCGCCATCGAAGACGGCCTGCGTGTTCCCAGACTCATGCTCGGTGCGTAGATCTTTAACCATTTGGAACGGTTGCAACACGTAGGAGCGCATCTGATCACCCCAAGACGCCTTCACGTCCCCCTTCAGCTCATCTTTCTTCGCCTTCTCTTCCTCATGGCGAAGCATCAGCAGACGCGATTGGAGGACGCGTAACGCGGCGGCTCGGTTTTGAATTTGTGATTTCTCATCCTGCATGGACACGACAATCCCGGTGGGCAAGTGGGTCATTCGCACGGCGGAGTCGGTAGTGTTGACAGATTGCCCGCCCGGCCCGGATGAGCGGAACACGTCGATTTTTAGTTCGTTTTCTGGAATCTCGATATGGTCCGTCGTTTCGATGAGGGGGATGACTTCCACGGCGGCAAAGCCTGTCTGGCGACGGCCCTGGTTATCGAATGGGCTAATCCGCACCAGTCGGTGGGTCCCAGACTCCACGGAAAGTGTCCCGTAAGCGTAGGGGGCTTCGACCTCGAACGTAGCTGATTTTATTCCGGCGCCCTCCGCGTATGAAGTGTCCAATACCCTGGTCTTGTAGCCTCTTCGCTCAGCCCAACGTAAATACATCCGCATCAGCATTTGGGCGAAGTCGGCGGCATCCACCCCGCCCGCCCCCGCGCGGATTGTGACAACCGCGTGCCGCTCGTCATACTCCCCGTCCAAGAGGGTACGAATTTCTAGGTCCGCCACGTCCTTTTGTAATTGTGCGAGGTCGGAAGTTGCTTCAGCGAGCAGTTCCTTCTTCTCTTCTTCGTCGGCTGACTCTTCCGCAAGTTCTACGAACGCCTCAATGTCGTCTACCCGGGCGAGGGTTTTTTCCAGTCGCCCCAAATCGGCCTGCAGGTGGCTCAACTGAGAAGTAACCGCTTGGGCTTGTTCGGCATCATCCCAAAGATCCGGGGCAGCAGCTGCCTCAGAAAGAGTTGCGATCTGGGCGCGCATGTCATCGGGGCGTGTCACCGCGACAATGTTGCCCATGGTCGAGCGAAGTCGGCTAATAGCTTCGGAAAGGTCTGTACTCACGATTGCCAGCCTAGCCGATCGATCGCTTGGTCTTTTGTGGAGGAGTCAACCAAACTTCCACCGATTCCGAGAGTACTCGGGGTGTGGAAGTGCCCGAACTATTCCGGCAGGCTAGCGTGGACGTGTGACAACCAAACCTGAAGAAGCACGCCCGGTTTCAGAGCTCGAGCTCGCCGCATTGGCAGCCGCGGCCATGCCATCACTACAGATCAGAGGCATAAGAGGTGGCTTGCGCACCACAGAGTCTGGGCAGTGGCTCACCTTTGTTGATTCAACAGGTCACACGTGGTTGGCTTGGGCACCTTCTGGGGCATGGACGGCGAAACGCAACGAACGCTACCTTCAGGTCACCAACCTGCTCCAGTCAGCTTCAAGAAAACATCGCATTCCTTTTTCGGTTTTCCCACCGGAAGGGCAGATTAAGCGGGCTCAAGATTCCGTCGTCTTGATTTCTCAGTACCCAGGCGGAAATCCTTTGGCTAACTCAGACCTAGAGGCTACGGGCCTGTTGCCTAGATCTCTCGGTTCGGCACTGGCTGCTCTTCATGAACTTCCCCCTGGCGAATACGCGCGTGCTGCGAGACAAAGAGCCGGTGTTGAGGTTACGAGGGCTGCGTTGCGCCGCTTGATCGACTCCCATTCGAGTGCGATTCCCTCTCGCCTTTGCTCGCGTTGGGTTGACACCATTGATGAGGATTCGCTGTGGAAGTACGAGCCTGTTCCACTTCACGGCTCCCTTGCGGCACCCTATGTCTATGCCGCTACTGGCGGTGCGGTGGTCGGCCTTGTCCGGTTCGACGCGGCTGCGGTTGGGGACCCAGCCCAAGACATGGTCTGGTTGATGTACTACGCATCGGATGACTTCTTGTCTGAGTTTGAAGCTTCGTATTCGCTAGGACGCAAGAGTGCAGATCTGCATGTGCTTACGCGTGCGCAACTGCTGTCGGAACTGGAAACGCTCCGCTGGTATGCGCGTGGAGTGGAGGCGGAAGATCGGATTTGGCGGCGGCAAGGTGTCAAAGCACTGCGTGACCTAGACACAGACATCGGAGATCACCGCCTCGTTCCCGTCCGTCCCGACGTGGTTGATATTACTTTCACCGTCGAAGAGGAACCTCTGATGAGGCTGCAATCCCCTGCCCGGCAGAAAGAGGCCCTCGCTGAGCACCGCCGAAACGAATCGGAAGGGGACGCGACCGAGGTTATCCATACGGTTATCGATGCAAAACCTGGTCCATTCACCTCACGCGATGGTGAGACTCCCAGTGGCGGGTCACCCGACACCGGGAGTATCGAAGTGCCCTAGTCGGCGACCAGTTCGTCCTCGGTTATAGTCCACATTCCCCCGGGATAGAAGAAGACAAGCTGTCCAGTGACCTCTGCGCCTTCTGTGGATGCCGCTGATTGCCAGGCTGCTCGATAATAAGAGAGTTGGGTCGCGTAACGCTTTCGTTCTGCATCAGACAGCCGGGTCTTCTTAGTACGGGAGGTTTTCCAGTCCACCAACGTGTACCGCCCTGCCTGATCTTTGAGGACTGCATCAATCCGACCTCTGACGATGCGCCCTGCTTCGGTGACAGCAAAGGGAACTTCCACCGCGACAACGTCGTATCCAGACGTATCGAACATGCTCGCCGACTCGATGAGCTCTTCGAGTAGCTCAGTGTCGTCCTGACTGAGGTGGCCGGCACCAGCGGGCTCCTCTTCGCGATCCCAATCCGCACCTTCCACGGACAAGCGTTGCAGTCGTCTTTCCATCCAGGCATGCAAAGCAGTTCCAAGCAGTGCCGAGTCGGTTGGCTCTTTGGGGACCGGCCTCACCAAGTCTCGGATTCCTTGTTCAGGTTGCGCCGCAAGATCCGCTAGTTCCGTCACCGCGAGGGGACGAGAGGCGGCCACAAGCGCAACAATCTGTTCCGAATCAGGTGAAGCATCCGACTCCTCCACCTGCCGCGCCCGCTCATTAAGTAACGCTCTTACATCCGCGGCGAGACGCTCATTCCCAAGGTTGCCGAGGATCTCATCGACATACCCCGGCTCGTCTGTATTTGTTTCTCGGTCGAGTGCACGTTTCGCGGCCATGACGTTCGCGGCGGCAGCCGAAGCTTTTTGGCGCAGTACACTCGGGTCACGCGGAAAGGAAGCTGGTTGATTGTCGGCAGCCAGGTCTTCCCATTCATCCTGGGGCGGAAGTGGTACCACGTCCTCTTTTGTGAGCAGTGGCTTTGACATCTCATCGGAATCGCAAAGCTCGTTCATAAAGATAGAAGGGAAGCGCGGCGTTTTTCCGCTACCGAACCAGGAACCTGCAAGTAGAAGTGCGCTCCGAGCTCTCGTCACGGCCACGTAGGCTAACCGACGTTCTTCGTCCTGAAGGTATTGACCCACTTCTTCGCGGAACTCTGCTGATAGTGAGCCTCCCGTCCTCGACATATCCCAGATATCTGGGTTGGGCAGGTGAGCACTGTCCGCTCGTAGAGGGTACGGGAGGGCGCCGGAGTCGTGTATCCAGCCGGACTGTGGCGCGGGATTGGGTGGCCTGAAAAACTCGCCTTTACTGCGTCGAGATCCTCCTCCGCCGCTTGGAAAGCGCCCGGCTGCAACGTCGATGATTGCGACTGCATCCCATTCCAGACCTTTTGAGGCATGGATGGTCATGACTTGGACTGCTTGGTCATCTGGCTTGACCGAAGGTAGGACGAGCCCGCGCTCTTTGTTTTCGGCGGCATCGAGCCAGGCTAGGAACGCTTCCATGGTTGGTCGCACCGCGCTACTCTCGTACTCCAAAGCAGTGTCTGCGAAGACATCTAGTACGGCGGTGACATCTTCTGCCGTCGGATCAGAGGCTGCTTCCAAATCAAAGCCCATGACCTTGCGCGCATATTGGACCTGCTCAATGATGGGAGCCCCGCTGTGTTGTCGTAAAAGCGCGAACTTTCTGCCGAGTGCGGCAATCCTTTGTTGACCAGCCTCACTTAGCTTTTCGATTTTTTCACCGTCACAACAGGCCTGCACCGCGTCGAGTAGCAACGCTGGTTCTCGCTCGCCGCTCGAAGCATCAGAACCATGGGCATATCGCCCTCGCTTAGGACGCGTATATGAAAGGTGCCGCGCATACGCGCCCAAAGCGCGAAAATCAGCAGCGCCTAAATCCAAGTGCGCAAGCAACCGTAGAAGCTGCGCCGATTTACCCACATCGCTCACTACTTCCAGCGTGGCACGTAGATCTCGGATAGTCGGGTGCTCAAGCAAAGCGTCCCCACCGACAATTTGAGCAGGAATACCTTCTTGGCGTAGAGCGGTCACCATGGGCTGAAGCAAAGCACGGTTGCGCGCCAAGACCGCCACGGACTTTGGTTTCGCCTCTCTGTCTTGCGGCAACGCGCGCCGATTTCGGCGCACAAAATCCACCGCTTCCTGTAACGCTTGGGCCTG
The DNA here is from genome assembly GCA_964346745.1 of uncultured Actinomyces sp. Classification (GTDB taxonomy): domain Bacteria; phylum Actinomycetota; class Actinomycetes; order Actinomycetales; family Actinomycetaceae; genus Scrofimicrobium. Next base: position 8,770 of record CAYFWE010000025.1, read on the forward strand.
AGAGGCTTGAAAGGAGGCTGCTACGAAGCCTTGACCAGCACCTTTACGTGGCGTGAGGTCAGGAAGAACAATCTCTTCGTCCGCGGGCACTGGTGCTTTCACGTAGCTGGGCGTCTTTGCCAGCGGCGCGGCTAGCACATTGGCAGCTTCGAGGATCGACTTGTCGTTGCGCCACGCTGTGGACAAGGTGAGAACCGTCTGGGGGGCTCCATCAGTTGTGAAGTTCGAGTGGAAGTCATCTAAAGAAGCAGCCGAAGCACCTCTCCAGCCGTAAATCGCCTGGTTTGGGTCCCCGACGGCGGTTACAGGGTGGTTGGCGAACAAGGCCGAGAGGAACCTCAGTTGCGCTACTGACGTGTCTTGAAACTCATCCAAGAACACAATCTGATGACGGCGACGAATCTCTTCACGCACTTGCGGGCTACTTTCAACAATCCTTATAGCCGCCACGACCTGATCGGCGTAGTCCATCATGCCGAGCTCTGATTTTCGCCGGTCGAATTCTTCGATGATGTCCAAGAGCACGAACCGTTGGCGGATGGTCTCTTCCGCCTTTTGGTGGAACGACTTCGTGTAAGACTTTTTCCCTTCAGCTTTCGCTGATTCAAACCGCTCTATCAGGCGCGTCAATCCGCGCCGCACGTCCGATAGCGACAGCGCCTGGTTGGCGATAGAGTCCCGCAGCTGAATAGCTCGGTCGACGACCGTGCTTTCAGCCTCAACGCGCGGCAGGTCCCCCTCCCACCCCGCGACGACCTCGCTCATTAGCTGCCAAGCTGCTGCCTCCCCCATATGGGTTACCTGGGGGTTCAATCCGGCGGCTATGCCGAACTCTTGCACTATTGACAGTGCGAAGGCGTTATACGTGGTGGCTTCGGGAGTCTGATCCAATGCTGCAATGGACCGTGGCATCGACCCATACCCTGAGTGAGAGGCGCCAGAATCACCTGACATCTCGCTCCACTTGAGTAGCCGATCGGTCAAGCGTTGTGAAAGTTCGCCGGCCGCCTTACGGGTGAAAGTCAAGCCGAGTATCCCCGAACCCGGAATCTGATAATTCGCAGCTAGATACGTAGCGCGGAGGGAGAGTGTTTCTGTTTTTCCTGATCCAGCTCCTGCCACAACCAATAGTGGCGCCCCGACGAGACCTTGATCACCCTCCAAGAATGGTGGATATTGAGCCACTTCAGCCTGTTCGGGTGTTGGCTCCTTGAAAGAAAGGGCTCTTACAATTTCATCAAGAGTTGGACCTGAGGGATAAGAAGTCATTCGTAGCTCCTTGCGGACTCAGATTGGGCGGGACAGACATGACGGAAAGGGCAAGTTCGGCAATCCCCAGTTGCTGGACTGGCGAGCAATCGTGCACCACCAAGATGCGGTTCGAGTCCAGCGATTTCTGCACGAGCGTTCTCAATATCGTCCGGAGAGAGCGCAGCCTGTTCTCTGACCGGATCGGATGCCCGCAGTACGAGTAGCGCCGCTCCGGCGGGCTCATAGCCCGATTGGCTGAGGCCAAGCTGGTACGCGGTTAGCTGCGCATTACCTTCCCCTTTTGCTCTTTCGTCACTCTTGCCTGTCTTAATGTCGATGACACGCGCTTTCCCGTCGTCGGTAATCTCGATTCGATCGGCCCGTCCGGATACAGTCAGGTTCCCGACCGTGAAAGATAGGCGATGCTCAGTGCGAACTTCTCCCTTGAACGCGGAAAAATGCTGACCCATAACAGTGACCATTTCGGACATCTCTTGGAATGCTCGACGCTCCCAAACGGTTGACATCCCCAGTCCGATTTCCTCCCAAGTCGAGGCGAGAGCTTGACGTAGCTCGTCCGGACCAGCTGTCGGATGTTCTTGGGCCAATCTGTGGATGATATTGCCGATTAGAGCGCTGTCTAGGCGCTCAGCTTCGACGTGAAGCTCTTCGTTGCGCCCGCCAACATCGGTCAGGAACCACCTCAAAGCACATTTTTTCGCAGTTTCTATCGATGACGGGCCGACTCTAATAGGGCCACTGTCGAGGATCGGGCTATCTGTAGAGAGCGAACCCGAAACAGCCCAGGCTGCCGGAGCTGCTTCTTCCACCCCCTCTTTCCAAAGCAGTGCGAGGACTGCTGCTGCATTCTTCTTCTCATCCTCGGTTGCGGCATCACTTACGAGGGTGCGACGCATTTGCGCTATAAGCCCAGGAATAGTGTTGGCGGTCGGCCCGTCATCGTGTTTGACTTTGGGGTCTATTTCTAGCGTCCCGCCCTTACGCGTGAGGTTAGTGAAGAAGACGCCTTGTAGAGCATCGTCGCTCATGCTGACCAAGTGCGTGCTGCCAAAGGACCGAGACAAGGCCACCAAGAATAGCCGGGTTTCTTCCAGGCGTTTTTCCATGAGCGCGGTTAGGCGGTCTTCGGAAGAACCAACGCCCCTATCCGGTACATACGGGTGAATCCCGTCCTGTCCCTTCCATCCTCGCTCTTGAGCATCGCTCAAGATTGCCTCAAGCCGAGGCAGCTCCCCAATCCCAAACTGCGACGATCTGGGCCACACCCCTTCTTCTAAGCCGGCGACAACGACTTCGTCCCATTCGCGGCCTGCCGCCTGCGCGGGCGTGACCACCCAAACGCCCGCTTCGGCAAGTCCCCGGGGAACTAGGGGGTCAGTCTCCACCTCTTGACCCAGGACTTCTTGGGCAAACATGAAAGCCGTGGTCTGACCAGACTGCTCGCGCTCTTGCGTCCACAGGTCGGCTTTGCGAAACAGGGCAAGTACGCCATCGAGCTGTTCACCTGCCAATCGACCCCCAGGTGTCTTCGCGAACGATGCTTCCCGCAGCTCTTCGCTTATCCCCGCCGCACTCCATAACCTCCACAACCCTTGTTGTGCGGGCATCAGTTGGGCTTCGCCGCGAATGTTCCACAGATCGGCCGCTACACGCACGCGTTGGGCGGTTACCTGTGACCGTGCGGCTCTCGGCACGTAGGTACCTTTGGAGAGCGCATCAAATAGAGCGATAAGTCCGGACGGCTGGCCCACGTCAACCCACGCACGAAAATCTCGCAAGAGGCGGAATAGTCCTAAGGAATCAGCCCCCACCAAGGGTGAAACCGTTAACGCGAGAGCTTGGCTGTCCAAGATTTCTGCGGGTGCATCAACCGGGTCAGTAAGAAGTGCCAAAAGAGAAGCGACCAGCGGAACTTTCGAAAGGACAACCGGCCTTTCTCCAATTTGAACTGGGACACCATTTCGAATTAGAGAGCGCTGAATACCATCTATTGCCCCCGAATTGCGCACTATTACCGCCATGTCTTGCCAGCGGGTTCCGTTTCGTAGCTGTGCGTTGCGCAGCGTCGCGGCAATATATTCACGCAGGTGGGACTGGCTTGGGAACGTGCGTGCGGTGACCTTAGCATCTGCGCTGCGCTTACGGTTGCCCGAAGTAGCGGTTGGTTTACCTATATCGTCTGACCCAAGCCAACCAGCAACCTCTGCAACAACCGGAATTGTAGCTGGGCTCAAACGATGTTGAATATTCAATTCAACAGAGGCTGCACCAATCGCAGAGGCTAGGTCTGCTCCCAGATTCGCCTGCCCACCTCGATAGGCGGCCGTCGCCTCTGACGCATTGCCGGTGAACACGACCTGCACCCCTAGGTCACTCATTGTTTTCAAAAGGGGCAATGCACTGGGCGGCATATCTTGAATGTCGTCCACGACGACGCGTGAAGGCAGCGGGACAGGTGCCAGCACGCCGTGCGCGTCCGCATCTATTGACCATTTCTTCAGCAGGTTTGCAGCAATCAGAGGTGCCCGAGCAGCATCGAGATGCCGGGTTTCTTCCCCAAATACATCACCACCGGCATACGCTTCATAGACATCAGCCGCGATCTGCCATACGTGGACCCCGTATCGTTGTCCCAACCATCCCAGATCCTCGGGCAGTAGTCCCGCTTCCCCGCTTCTAGCGATGAGGTTACGAATCTCCATCCGGAACCTAGGGCTATCCAGAACGGTCGACGAAAAATCTGAATCTTCATACTCGGCTAGGAAACTAGCCATCCAAGCGTCTTCGGCGGCACCCGAGACAAGTGGCATTCGAGGTCTCGGCTTCCGCCGTTCCACCAACCACAATCCGATAACCAGGTACGCATAGGAGCTCAAAGAGCGGACCAGCCGATGACTGCCATCCGCACTGAACCCCGAAACAGCACCTTTCATTACGCGGGCTAGGCGTGATTCAACTTCGCGGGCGCGCCGCCGGTCAGGAGTGAGTAACAGGCCCGGCGCCCAGGATCCTTGGGTCCTGCTTGCCGATGCCATGGCTGCCAGAGCGAGGGTTGTTTTCCCGGTCCCTGGACCACCGGTGACATGGACAGGTTGCCCCAGCGCGACGGTGCCCATGGCCGCTTCTTGGTCCGCAGTCAGTTTGATTGTGTTCGAGGACGACATCCCTGCCCTTTCTTTCGCTCCCAGCGAGTATGAACCATGGTTCCGACATCTGGAGTTCTCCGGCGCCTAAAATGATGCGAAGAAGTAGAAAGCTATTCAGACAAGCGAGACGGATGCTATGAAGGTCACATTTAACCTGCGTTCTGGGGTTGGCCCCATCACCTTGGACCTTCCGGGCCAAGATGACGCGATTGTCGCCAACATCAAGTCCGCGATTGACAGCGAATCCACATTGGAACTTACCGACGACCGCGGGGACAGGGTGCTGATCCCTACCGACGCGATCGGCTACGTCCTCTTCCCGACTACTCAGCCACATCGCGTTGGTTTCGGCAGGGCCTAAACCAACCGTCTTATGGCTTGAGGTTCACCTCTTCTAATCGTTCCCGGTACCGAGCGGTCGCGCTTTCCATAATCGCATCAGCAGTTTCTGGGTCGATGGACAGCTCTGGGTAGGTGAAGAGGGTTGCCCTAGCCAGCCCAAAAGTCTCACCCGCGACTCGTCTGGCCCACAGCGAAAGGCGCGCGGCGAGTTGCTCATCATCCGCCGTTAGTTGCGGTAAGTGCTTGAGGACCCACGCGCTTTGGCCCAAGTCCCAGACACTAAAGACATCTGAAAATATCTGGTGGCGCTCACTGAGTTGCTCAAGGACGTCGCCAAAGACAGAAAAAATTACATAGCTCTTTACGCACCGTTCCCACCAGTTTGACGGGCGGGTCCGCTGGTCTAATTCATCGAATAGCCCACTGTATTGGCCAGCCGCCTCCACAATAGGAATTCCGTGCTTCGCCGCGTACGAATCAAAGTCGCAGAAGCGTTGATAGCCGGAGTCTGCTAACTTCGCAAGGTCGATATGGGCCTGCATGTTGGGGGCCTGGTCACCATCTTTAGAAAGGCGGGTCATACCCGCTAAAGCGCAGTAGGCAAATAACCCCACTACCGCACCAATGCTGGACTGTGGCTGCTGTGCATCTTCGCTGTTCATGCGTAGAGCCTATAAGGACACAGATCGTCTTGCCATTGCTACCGCTACACTGGTCATGGCTGCCCGGTTGCAAAAAGCGAAACGGGCCGAACCCACCCTCTAGTGGGTCTTCTCTAAAGTGTTGTATGACTGGTACTGCGCGATCGGCTGCCTGCCCCATATGGGCTCAGAAACTTGAATGCTAGAACTAAAGAGGCAACTGTGAACAGTGACCAACAAACTTTTGCGGATTTTGGTATCCGCCCCGAGATTTCACAAGCACTAACGGATCAGGGAATCACCCACCCGTTTCCGATCCAGGCCCTGACGCTACCAATCGCACTCAAGGGCAGTGACATTATTGGCCAAGCGAAAACCGGCACGGGAAAAACCTTGGGGTTCGGCATTCCCGTCCTCGAAAAAATCGTGGCCCCTGGCGAAGCTGGGTTCGACGATCTGCCTTCCCCAGGGTCACCGCAGGCGCTGATCATCCTTCCCACGCGTGAGCTGTGTAAACAGGTCGGGGATGATTTGCGTGCGGCGGCGAAGAACCTCCCCATCCGTATTGTCGACATCTACGGGGGCGTGTCTTTCGAACCCCAGGTGAAAGCGCTGGAGCAAGGAGTTGAGGTCGTCGTGGGAACCCCCGGGCGCCTGATTGACCTTGCCGACCGGGGCATACTCAAACTCAATCACGTGCAAACCGTGGTTTTGGATGAGGCCGATGAGATGCTCGACCTCGGATTCCTTCCAGATGTGGAACGACTCCTTTCACAGGTATCAGGGTCGCGCCACTCGATGCTTTTCTCGGCCACAATCCCCGGCCCTGTAATCACCCTGGCACGTCGTTTCATGCGTCAACCAACCCACATCCGTGCCCAGGATCCCGAAGATGACGGGGCCACCGTAGCCGAGGTAGACCAGTATGCCTACCGCACCCACGCCCTCAACAAGGCGGAGGTCTTGGCTCGGATCCTTCAGGCCGAAGGAAGAGGGCGGTCCATCGTATTCGTGAAGACAAAACGCACAGCCGCGTCCTTGGCTGATGATTTAGAAAGCCGTGGCTTTGCCGTCGGCTCTTTGCACGGGGATTTGGGGCAAGGCGCTCGAGAGCGCGCTCTGCGTGCATTCCGCAACGGAAAAATCGACGTTTTGGTGGCCACCGACGTGGCTGCCCGCGGAATTGATGTGCAGGATGTTACCCACGTCGTGAACTACCAGGCACCCGAAGACGAAAAGATCTACTTGCACCGCATTGGCCGCACCGCGCGGGCAGGCGCGAAAGGAACGGCCGTCACGTTCGTCGATTGGGACGACGTTCCTCGTTGGAACCTTATTTCCCGAACGCTCGACCTCGACATTTCCGAACCCGTCGAGACCTACCACACGTCTGAGCACCTCTACGAAGACCTAAATATCGACACTAACGTGACCGGACGCCTGCCCCGCTCGCAACGAACACGGGCCGGTTTAGATGCCGAAGAACTCGAGGACGTTGACGGGAAGGGCGCACGTCGCGGTAGTGGCGGTCGACGCGAGTCTGGGCGAAGGCAGTCGCAGCAAAACCGGCAGCGGCGCTCCTCTGGTCAAGGTGGCCGGCGCCGGAAGCGGACGCGCAAGTCAGGTCCTGGCGGAAAAGCTACCGGCCCGAAAGACTCCTGACCTGGCAGGGCTCACATGACGCCGGCGCGGAAGGACACGACAAAGTTGTAGATCGCGTCGGCAACAAGTTGCGTTGCGATCGCCGCTAGGAGCACACCGGAGATCTTGGTAAGAACCAGGACTCCGTTGTCTCCCAAAAGTCGGGCCAACCCAACCGACCACCGCATGGTTAGGTAGATCACCAAGTGCATTAGGACCACGGCCAACATCACCGCGGTCCACCCGGCGACCGTACCCCCGCCTTGATTCACAGAGACCATAACCGCCACGATGGCGCCCGGTCCGGCAAGTAGAGGCGTGCCCAGTGGAACCATCGCCACGTTGGTTTGGCTCTTCCCGTCCGAGGACCCGTAGTCTTCTTTTCCCATCAGCAGCTCCATGGCCACTAGGAAAAGCAGGATGCCACCTGAAAGCTGCAGGGCGTCCATCGATATCTTCAGGCCTTGAAGCAGATATTTCCCGACGACTGCGAAGCCAACAATGACTACGAATGACGTTAGTGTCGCTTGGAATGCGGCCTGATTCTTCTTGTGCCGGTCCATTGGCCGCGTGAGGGCCAAGAAGACTGGCACCGTGCCCGGGGGGTCCATAATCACGAACAGAGTCGTGAAAGTTGTCGCCAGTAGCGGTAGAGAAATTATGTGGCTCAGCGTCACCGGCGTATTACCTCCGAGGTTCCCTGTTCTTCAATCTGAGCCAAAATATACTGGCCAAGGAGGTTTTCTCCCAACGCGTTAGGTTTGCCACTCCCGTGGTAGTCAGAACCGCCGGTGGTCGCTAAACCGAAACGTTTCGCGACCCGATCCACTTCGATCCGGCCAACAGCCTCGTGATCTCGATGGTCGCGTTCAATTCCGAAGAGTCCGCCTTGCACCATCTGGGCAACTACCTCTTCAGGGACCGTCCACCCGCGAGGCGCCGATTGCGGGTGCGCGAGGACGGGTACCCCACCCCCGGCGCGAATCAGCGCCACGGCCTCTGCCGGTGTGGGCATACGCTGCGGAACAAAATAAGGAGACTGCGGGGAAAGGACGAAGGCAAATGCTTCGGCACGGTTCGCAAAGTATCCCCGCTCGATTAGTTCATCTGCCAGGTGAGGACGGCCAAGGGCCCCTCCCTGTGCGCGAGCCAAGATCGACTCCCAACTGATCAGCGGGTAGTCCTGTGCCAGGTTATCCGCCATTTCTCGAAGTCGTGTGCTTCGCGATGATTGGGCTTCGAGGAACAGCGTGTTGAGGCCGGGATCCAGTGGATCCATCAGATAGCCGAGGACGTGTACGGAATGTCCTTGGTACACCGAAGAGACCTCTACCCCGCGAAGCAGTCCGATCCCGTGGGCGCTCGCAGCCTCTGCCGCTTCGTCCCACCCGGCCATCGTGTCGTGATCGGTGATTCCGACCACATCTAGCCCGGCTTTCTTAGCAGCCTGGATGAGGCCGGTAGGGGTATCCGTCCCATCCGATTTTATTGTGTGCGCGTGCGGATCGATGCGTAGAGCCATTTGTCCATACTAGGTAGTTAAGATGAGGACATGAACGAAGGTAGTAACCAGGTGACCAGTGCAACCCCCCAAGACCAGCCTTTGGAGGACAGGGTGAATAATCGCTCCCGTCGTCCGTCCTCAGAAGCATTCCGAAAATTCATGGCCAGCAACTGGGGAGAAAGGGTCCCAGCGAACCTGTCTCGCAGCGGGGCAGCCGACTACTTAGCGCCTAGACATGAGAAAGTGGGTCAGGAATTTGCCGGAGAGCGCCTGGTAATACCAGCCGGTGGCCTGAAAACCCGTTCAAATGATACGGACTACCGTTTCCGCCCTCACTCCGCATTCGCGCACCTGACTGGACTTGAAGCCGAGATGGAGCCGGATGCCGTGCTCGTCCTCCACCCCATGGACGACGAGGGCGCCGCTACACATGAGGCCGTGCTGTATTTCGTACCCCGCGCCTCCAGAAAGTCCGAAGAATTTTACGCGGACTCTCGCTATGGAGAATTTTGGGTGGGGGCGCGCCCGTCACTCGCGGAAATGCAGGCACTGACTGGCCTGCGCTGCGAACACATTGACGGATTGAAAGACGCATTGGCGAAGGATGCGGGTGCGGTTCAGCTCCGGGTCGTGCCCAATGCCGATGCCCAGATCGAAGCGTTAGTGAACGAAGTTCGCCAGCAGGGCGGCTTACCGTTCGGCTCAGACGCAAAAGAGGCAGACGACAGGCTTGCTGAAGCGTTGAGTGAGCTGCGCCTAACCAAGGACAGCTACGAAGTTGAGCAGATGGAAGCCGCGGTTGCTGCTACTAAAGAGGGATTCGAGAACATCATTCGGTCCTTGCCCAGAACCGTGGGACACCCCCGAGGGGAACGCGTTATCGAAGGGGCATTTGCGACCGTGGCCCGTGAATACGGAAACGGGCTGGGATATGAAACGATCGCAGCAGCGGGTAACCATGCAAATACGCTGCATTGGATGGACAACTCGGGAACCGTCCAAGAAGGTGACTTGGTTCTTATCGACGCCGGGGTGGAACTGGATTCTCTTTACACTGCCGACATAACCAGGACTCTGCCGGTCAGCGGCACGTTTTCGGAAGCGCAGGGAATGGTGTATGACGCCGTCCTTGCCGCGGCTGACGCTGCGTTTGAGGCGGCGAAGCAGCCGGGCGCAAAATTCCGTGACCTTCATGATGCCGCTCAAGAAGTGCTGGCGAACCACCTGGCGCAGTGGGGACTTCTTCCCGTTTCAGTAGAAGAATCTCTTTCGGCGCATGGACAGCAACATCGCCGCTGGATGCCGCACGGAACTTCGCATCACCTTGGATTGGACGTCCACGACTGTGCGCAAGCGCGCCAAGAACTGTATCAGGATGCCCTTCTCGAAGAAGGCATGATCTTCACGATCGAACCTGGCCTCTACTTCCGAGCAGATGACCTAGCGGTTCCGGAACAGTTCCGGGGCATCGGGATCCGCATCGAAGACGACATCGTGATGGACGCGGTAGGTAAGCCTCGTAGCTTGAGCGCGGATATCCCCCGCCGACGCGCTGATGTTGAAAAGTGGATCCGGGAAGTTCAGGACGGGTCTGAGTCGTCGTCTGAGTGAGCACTCGGGTCGCGGTCACTGAGGCGAACCCCAAAACGGGGGGCCTCATCGGGGCGCGACCCATACTCAGTTGGCTTTGAAGGGGCGCTCACAACCTCTTCCTCAACGGCAACTGCCGTCCAACGTTCGTCCTCCCCGATCTTTTCGGTTTCGGCACTGTAGGAGTCCACTTCACGAGTGTGGACGGGTTCGCTGCGGCGGACGGGTCGGCGCGGACTAGCCGCAAGGTTCCCCGGTTGGTGTGCCAGCAGCGTGAATGCCTTATCGGGCATCTCGGAGACGAGGACGGCATAGCGGCTGGCGACCATGCTCGTTTGGACTGCGAAGCTACCGCGGCTCTTACTCAGCGCCCACGCCACCGTGGTCACGAGAACCCCGATCAAGATACCGGTCACGATCAGAACTACCGGCAAGGCTGCGTTTGCCTGCGGGTAGAACAAGATTGAAAAGACGGCCATCATTAGGCCCCAGGTCAGGCCTTGCGTGGCCCCTGCCATGGCCACTTTCGCTGGGGTCATCCGTCCGATTATCCGCTCTGCAAGGTGAAGGTCGGACCCGACGATAGTCACGCTTGGAAGAGGAAACTGTTCTTCAGCAAGTTTCTCAACTGCTTTGGTTGCTTCTTCGTGCGTACGAAAAGCCGCAACCTCAGTACCAACCGGCATCTGTGGGGACCGCTTGGAAATAATGTTGCGAGCCATAGCTACTTCCTCACCTTCATATGAACTAACCTTACGTTCGCCTCTGGGGGCGCAGGTAGTGTCTTCGCCGTTAGCTTGGAAACGGGGGCTAGCTAGACACCCGTCGTAAACTGACATCATGACCGTGAGTGAAGACGCTGTAATGGAGGCTCTGGGCCGAGTGATCGACCCAGAGATAAATCGCCCGCTTCCTGATCTAGGAATGATCGACTCTGTGGACATCGATGGGTCACAAGTGACCGTCAACGTCCTGCTGACAACCGCGGGGTGTCCGCTTAAAGGGACGATCACCGAAGATGTCGTGAAAGAAGTCTCCACCGTCGATGGTGTAGAAGCCGTGCACGTCAACATGGGCGTGATGAGCGATGAGCAGAAGAAAGCCTTGCGAGAAAAGCTCACCGGCCGCGCAGAACGAGAGATCCCGTTCACCAAGCCCGATAACCTGACCCGCGTAATCGCGGTTACCTCCGGTAAGGGCGGTGTCGGCAAGTCGTCTGTTACGGCCAACCTTGCGGTGGCTCTGGCTTCAGAAGGCCTGAAGGTCGGCGTCCTCGACGCAGATATTTACGGGTTCTCGTTGCCACGAATGCTCGGGGTTACTCATGATCCGCAGTCCATCGACGGGATGATTATCCCCCCGATCGGTGCCGACGGCGTGAAGGTTATCTCTATCGGCATGTTCGTACCCGAAGGTCAGCCAATCATTTGGCGTGGTCCCATGTTGCACCGCGCCCTCCAACAATTCCTGGCCGACGTGTTCTGGGGCGATCTAGACGTCCTCCTCATCGATATGCCACCAGGCACCGGTGACGTGGCGATTTCTATAGCGCAGCTGCTGCCCAACGCGGAGATCCTGATCGTCACCACACCGCAGATTGCCGCCGCCGAAGTGGCGGAGCGCTCTGGCTCGATAGCCACGCAAACTCAACAACGTGTCATCGGAGTCGTTGAAAACATGGCTTACCTAAAGCAGGACGACGGCACTGTTCTAGAGATCTTCGGCACCGGTGGTGGCGAAACTGTTAGCTCTCATCTGGGTGCTGCGCTTGGATACGAAGTCCCACTCTTGGCTAAGGTTCCACTCGATATTGAACTGCGTAAAGGTGGGGACACCGGTGTGCCGATAGCGTCGCCAGGGTCAGAGGCTGGCCACAATGAAACAGGCGTCGCCCTCCGCGAACTGGCGGGAAAGATTTCTACGCACACACGCGGCTTAGCAGGTCTACGACTGGGTGTTGCTCCAGTGAGACACTGAGCGCCAACCAGCGGTACTCTTAGGCTAGGCGGGTAGTGCCGTACCCACTTGATCCATCTGTACAAGGAAGAGGGACAAGCGATGTCTGCAGCCAAAGGTGACGTGTGGGCCTATTGCGAGGATTACGTACCTGAACCGGCGGTAGTCGCCAGTGCGCGTGAAGTCGCTGTTGAACTAGGTGCTGATCCTGTCTCAATTGCGACGGGTGCGTTACTTAGGTCAGTTGCAGCGATGCGTAATGCAAAATCGGTGGTTGAGGTCGGTACCGGAGCAGGAGTTTCGGGTCTGTGGATACTTTCCGGTATGGATCCGCGCGGGGTGCTCACCACCATTGATCCGGAGCCCGAATTTCAGCAGGCCGCCGCGATGGCGTTTCGAGCTGCTCAGATTCCATCTTCGCGTACCCGCCTAATCAATGGTCGGGCTCTGGACGTCCTACCGCGGCTGGCTGACGCTTCTTACGACATGGTGGTCGTCGATGGACTACCTGAAGAGGTCGAAGCGTACATTGTGCATGCTCTGCGCATCCTGAGGCCCGGCGGCGCCCTGGTGATCCCCAACGCGCTTTGGTTTGGACATGTCGCTAATCCGGCTCGACGCGATCCACATACGGTCGCCATGAGGGAAGCATCGCGCCACCTTCTGGATTCGGAAGAGTTCCTGTCCTGTCTAGTGCCCACTGGGGACGGTGTACTAATCGCTGTGCGGGCGCACCGTCCCTGACACGCACCACTGTCCGCCTAGGTGTAGCGTCGAAGCTGGATGCGCGTAAAGCGGGTGCCATCAAACGTCTCTGTAACCCAGCCAAAGTTGAAGCCGCCGTCAGTGATTTTGTACCAGACCAGGCCAGTTTCACCATCAACAGCGATAGAAGCTGGCCAGCTCCAGGTTGTACCCAATGGAGGCGTTTTAGCGCAGATCACTTTCAGAGCGTTGTCGATTGCACAGACCGTTCCGGAAAGCGCTTCGCCGCCGTACTTGCGTTTCACCTGACGCAGCACAGGGATGAACACGTATCTCTTTCCTGACATAGGCAACCACTGATTGTTGCTTGTGTAACTGCACTTCCGCTGCAGGTTTGGCACCGGTATCTTTCCGGCGATAGTTATTGATTTTCATAGTTACGTACGGTGAGCTCGGGTTTCCAGGTTCTCGCGGCATTCTGAGAGCTGCGTTAGCGAGAGATGTGGCGCCGACTGGAGGACGGGGTACGGCAGCCGTCTTCGCTGAGGTTTTTGAGGCTGAGGCGTAGCCAGCCTTGGAACCAGTGACTTTGACAGTCAACGTTTTCCCAGCATCAGCACCAACCAAACTGTACGTGGCTTTAGTAGCCCCCGAAATCGGCTTACCCGCGCGCAGCCACTGATACTTGAAGGTCGTCCCGCCAGTCCAAGCGCCGGGAACGGCAGTCAAAGTAGAACCAACCTTCAAAGTACCCGTCACCTTCGGCACCGCAACCTTCAAAGGCGCCGGTTTCGCTATCTT
>CAYFWE010000026.1:0-20204 GCA_964346745.1 uncultured Actinomyces sp.
AAAAGGGCCGGCAACCCCACATTCCCAAGTGTGAACCCTGCCGCTACACTGGAAGAGAGCCACGGGGCCCCTGATGCTTGGGGTGAGAGGGGAACAGCAGTTCCCAACCGTAGAACCTGATCCGGCTAATACCGGCGTAGGAAGCGCAACCCCGCGGCCAGTGGCACTGGGTGACCTATCACTCAGCATCTTGAACTGCTTGCGGAGGTCGTCTTGAACACTTCACCCAAACTTCGGTGGCGAGTCGTTGACATTGTCACTGCCGCTGTGCTGGGCGCGGCCCTTGGCATCGTGTTCCTGATTTGGAACCAAGTGGGCTTTGCTGCCTTTACCGCCCTCGACGCCTTCACACCGGGAATCGGCGGGATTGTCGCCGGCGTATGGCTAATGGGCGGGCCGCTCGGCATGTTGATCATCCGCAAGCCGGGCGCCGGGATCTTCGTAGAAACCCTCGCCGCCGTTGTATCAATGGCCCTCGGTTCACAGTGGGGCGCCGAAACGCTTGTAGCCGGCCTACTACAAGGAGCCGCCGCTGAGCTCGCCTTCGCCCTCTTCCGCTACCGGAAGTACAACCTGCCCATCGCCGCGCTCTCGGGGGGACTGGCGGCTGTGGCAGCCATGGTGTTAGAGGGCGTTACCCACGGAAACTTCGCTAAATCGTTCACGTTCAACGCGATCTACTGGTCGACCTCGATCATCTCTGGAATTGTCATCGCCGGGGTCGGCTCCTACTACTTAACCCAAGCGCTCGCCCGGACCGGAGCTCTTAACCGGTTCGCGGCTGGACGTGAACTACAACGACGGGTCTGAATATGTCGGGTACTTCCCCAAGCTTTTCGGGATCATCTGCCGCGCTAGCGGACCCGGTAGTTCACGCGCGAAACTGGGGTTGGCGGCATCCAGGTCGTCTGGATTGGGCGGTTCGCGGGATCGACCTCGACATAAACCCAGGCCAAGTGGTCCTGATTGTCGGCGGTTCGGGAGCCGGTAAATCGACACTACTGCACGGGATCGCCGGTGTTCTAGAGCCGGAAGAGGGCGAGAGCCAAGGGGACCTCACCATCGGCGGATATGCGTCAAGTTCCCCGCACGTGCGCGGCCGGGTGGGCCTGGTCCAACAGGATCCAGAAAGTCAGCGGGTGATGGGCCGCATCGGGGATGAGGTCGCTTTCGGGCTGGAAAATCTTGGGGTTCGTCGCGAACAGATTTGGCCGCGGGTTCGCGACGCCCTCGACACGGTGGGGCTGGACCTGCCGTTATCGCACCCCACCTCTCACCTCTCGGGCGGGCAGAAGCAGCGCCTAGCCTTGGCATGCGCGTTGGCGATGTCCCCCCAGGTCATTTTGCTAGATGAACCAACCGCTAACCTGGATGAGGACGGGGCCCGGGAGATGCGCGAGGCTGCCGTCAAATTGGCGCACTCCACAGGAGCGACACTGATCGTGGTTGACCACAACCTAGCGCCTTGGCTGCCCGATGCGGACCAACTGGTTGTGCTTGACCGCGGTGGCGTTGTCGCTGCTGGCTCGCCTGACGAAATACTTGCCAGCCACGGGGCGCTACTTCGGAAAGCCGGCGTGTGGACACCGGGGTTGGATCCGCTGGAATTCCTGCCGCTAAGCGACGGCTCGGCCAGCAACCACATCGATACTGTCGTTTCCACTACGGATCTCAGCGTGGGATATGAGGACGGCACTCCTGTCCTGCATGACTTGAATCTCAACTTCAAGCAGAGCCGCTCCACCTGCATTACCGGTCCGAACGGAGCGGGCAAAACCACGCTCGCCCTAACTTTGGCGGGTCTCTTGCCCCCTAAGGGCGGGGCGGTAGAAGCGGCAGAAAACTTGATTACCAAGCAGCCGAGTGCACTTGGGAATGATCCATTCCAGTGGACGCCCGCGGAGCTTTTGGGAAAGATTTCCATGGTTTTCCAAGAACCCCAGTACCAGTTCGTGACCGGGACGGTTGCCGAGGAACTATCCCTTGGGCCCCGCTTGGCTGGCCTAGATGAACAGCAAGTGCAGGCTCAGGTCGACCGGTTTGTGCGACTTCTGCACTTGGAACACCTGCGTGAAGCCCACCCTCTGTCACTTTCGGGTGGGGAGCGACGCCGCCTCGGGGTGGGCACCGCCCTCATTGCCGCCCCAGAAGTGGTGGTGTTGGACGAACCAACTTTTGGGCAAGACTTCAACACTTGGATCGACTTGGTAACCGTGCTACTCGCCGCGAAGGCTCAGGGCACGACGTTGATCACTGTCACGCACGACCCACATTTGATGCGCGCCCTTGGGGATGAGGTGCTCCAAGTTGGCGCGCAGCAGGCCGCCGCGCTGCCGCCACAAGCCAGCAGTGAGCCGGCTAAGCCGAGTGTTCTATCCCGCGTCAACCCTGCAACGCAGATTCTGGCGCTACTGGTGATGACACTGCCACTACTGGTGACCATCGACCCGGTGTCCGCCGGCGTAGCCCTGTTCCTAGAGCTGCTGTTGCTGCCCTTGGCTGGTTTGCGGCCACGCCAAGTCCTGTTACGTTTGGCGCCGCTGTTCGTAGCCGCACCGCTGGCTGCGCTGTCAATGCTGCTGTACGCCACCCCGGGCGGGCAGGTCTACGCCCAGTGGGGTCCGGCTGCCATTACGGAAAACTCCGTGTTGATGGCCTCTTCGATAGCGTTGCGTGTCCTGGCGGTCGGGTTGCCGGCGGTGATTATTTTGCCCAGCCTCGGGTCAACTGAAGTATCCGATTCGCTCACTCAAATCCTGCGTTTGCCCAGCCGTTTTGTGCTTTCGTCCCTGGCAGCAGTGCGGATGGTCGGGTTGATGTTGAGCGATTGGCAGGCGTTGCGCAGAGCCAGAAGATCTCGGGGAATGAAAGGCACGAACTTTGCTCGATCAGCGTTCTCTTTGGTTACTTTCGCTTTGCGGAGGGCGGATTCACTTTCGGTATCGATGGAAGCCAGAGGTTTTGGGGCAAATATTCCACGCAGTAATGCCCGTGTCTCTACCTTGTCGCGCGCCGATGTACTCATGCTGGCAGTCGCGCTGACAGTGCCCACAGTGGCACTGGCAACCGCCCGGTTCTTCAATACGTTCTCTTGGTTTGGATTGGGATGAGTACCGACAGTGTGCAGCCCGTACTCGACATTCTTCGGACGAGGGCGGAAGAACACGACGGGCCTCTACGCATTGTGATTGACGGCCCCTCGGGTAGTGGGAAAACCGTCCTCGCCCACAAACTGGCAGGCGAACTAGACAGGGATTGTCCCCGGGGCGTCCTCATCCTCAACCTAGAAGAATGGATTCCCGGATGGGGCGGGCTAGCGGTCGGTACAGCGACAGCGGAAGCGTTGCTTACCGGGCAGGTGGACCACTACTCGCAATGGGATTGGCAAGCAAAGAAGTGGACCGGTAAATCGTTTCCCGACCCGAGTAAATGCTGGATTGTGGAGGGCTGCGGAACTTTGACACCCACCACTGCCGAGGCGGCCACCCTAACCGTTTGGGTTGAGACCGACCCCCACACTGCCCGCCGGCGGGGACTGGAAAGAGATGGGGAAGAGTACGCCCCCTTTTGGGATCAGTGGCACGCACAAGAGCAGGAACACTGGGCCAAGCACCGCCCGCAGACGCTAGCCGATGTGAGGGTCGCTACCTAAGCTTGGGGGTAACCAGAGGGGGAACATGAGAATCGCAATTAGTGGTGCAAGCGGATTACTCGGAAGTGCCCTGACCTGCGCCCTCACCCAGCGTGGGGACGAAGTGGTTGCCTTGGTGCGCCGTCCCGCTAAACCCAGAGACAACCCGCTGGTGACGGAAAGACAGTGGGACCCAACCCGAGGCGTCATTGGTGGCCCAGGCCTCACCGATGTCGAAGCCGTGGTAAACCTAGCTGGCGCCCCAATAGCTGGCGGTCCGTGGACGCGCGCGCAAAGGGAAAAGATCCTTTCGTCGCGGGTCTCCTCAACACGCACCCTCACCACCGCGCTGACCAGCCAGACGAACGAGGTGAGTTCCCGTCCTCTGTTCCTGTCGGGAAGCGCAGTGGGGTTTTACGGCTACGACCGCGGCGATGAGATTTTGACGGAACAATCGGGCTCAGGCACCGGCTTTCTAGCGCAGGTTTGCCAAGAATGGGAGGCAGCCGCCACTCCCGCCCGCGAAAATGACTGTACGGTGACCCTGCTGCGCACCGCGAACGTCCTCTCCCCTCGCGGAGGGTTCCTCGGTGCGCTTCGGCCACTGTTCTGGTCCGGGTTAGGCGGCCGAATCGGAGATGGCAAACAGTGGCTGTCGTGGATACACGTCGACGACCACATCCGCGCGATGCTGTCGCTTTTGGACTCTCCCGTAGACGGTCCGGTTAACCTCACCGCACCAAACCCGGTGCCAAACGCGGACTTCACGGCCGAATATGCCGATGTGCTGGCCCGCCCGGCCGTGATTCCTTTTCCGCGGCCCCTAGCCCGACTGGTGCTCACCCCACTGATGGTTCGGGAAACGATTGCTGCCGGGCAGCGGGCAGTCCCGGCCGCCCTGCAAAATAGTGGTTTCAGCTTCGACTATCCCGATCTGGGTGCGGCGCTAAAGAACCTTGAAGAGCAACGAAAGAAGCGCCGGTAGCGGATGAATCCCTTCGAATCGGCGGTTAATATTGAGCAGGCCCTCGAATATGAGCGCATCCGCCCGTCCTACCCATCAGAAGTATTCGAGCGGGTCGTCGACTTAGCGGGTGGCGATGAAGCAACTGTCGTAGATGTGGGGGCGGGGACCGGCCAGTTCACCCGCGGAATGGTCGCCAGGGGCATCCACACCATTGCCGTGGAACCATCCCCGGCGATGCGGACAGTGCTGACAACCCAAGATTGGGCTAAGAACGCTGCCCCACTTCTTGAGGTGCGCCCCGGTACGGCCGAAGACTTACCCGTCGACTCGGGGATTGCCGGGGCAGTCGTGTGGGCGCAGTGTTCCCACTGGCTGGACATCCCCCGCGCCGCTGCAGAAGCCGCGCGCGTCATGACATTCAAGGGCTCCCTCTGCCTAGTCGCCAATCAGTTGGCGGTGGAAATCCCGTGGGTACACCGGTTAAGTCGGATCATGCGCTCCGGGGATGTGGTGCGCCGTGACCGCACGCCACCGCTTGGCCCGCTGTTTACCACCCCTACTTTGTTTGAGGTCGCTTGGGCGCAAGAGATTACCGTCGACCAGTGTTTAGAGCTGGCCCGGACGCGGTCATCCTACTTGCAGGCTGACGAGGCACGAAAAGCCAAAATGCAACAAAACCTGTCCTGGTACCTTTTGGAGCACCTGGGTTTTGACTCCGTCGCCCCGTTCAGCCTGCCTTACACCACGATGATGTGGACGGCTCAGAAAGCCGGGTAGGTTACCCCGACCTCATCCAAAGCCGCATCCATCATTGCCTGCACTTCCAAAGTTGCTGACCAGGGAACCGCGGGCGACTCTAGTTCGCCAGCCGTGATTCGACGGGCTGCGTCGGCTGCCTGATACTGGAAACCGCCGGGCACTCGCGCATCCCACTTCGCTTTCATGGATGAGGTCGCAGCCCCACTCACCGGGTCAAGGTCGTGGATGGTTAGTTTCACTTTCGTGGGCCGGTAGAAGTTCTTGGGCATTGAAATGACTCCGCCCTCAAACACCAGCAGAGCCGGCATCACCGTCGCGCCGTCCATCTGACAGGTCGCTTGGGATAGCCCCGTCTCGTGTTCACCGATCACCACGTCGCCCAGGTCCACGCCACGCTCTGAAATGCGGGCGAGGGCGCGCTGACGCTTGGGAGAACCCAAAGTCATCTGAATCAAAGAAAGCGGGTAGACACCCAAGTCAAGCATCGCCCCACCAGCCAATTCCGGTTCGATCAACCGCGGGACGTGGGTGAGTCGCTGCCCGTGATCGGCACTGACCTGGACCAGCGATCCAAGGCGTCCGGTCGCCACCGCATCGCGGATGAAGTGATAGTGGGGCAGGTGACGCGCCCACATCCCTTCCATAGCGAACAGATTCTTTTCCCGGGCAAGTTCGAACACCTCTTCCGCCTGCGCGGCGGACATGGCGAATGGCTTTTCCACCAGCACCGGTTTGCCGGCGTTCAGGGCAAGTATCGCGTCGTTTCGGTGGCGCATATGCGGGGTCGCCACATAGATCACGTCTACGTCCGGGCAGGCAACCAGTTCTTCATAGGAACCAAAAGCGTTTTCAGTCGGAATATTCATTTCAGCCGCGAACGCTTGGGCTCTTTGCAGGTCGCGTGAGCCAACGGCTACTACCTGTTGCTTAGAAAGGCGTGGTACGTCGCGGGCGAAGAGTCGAGCGATTCCACCAGCCCCCAGAATTCCCCAGCGCAATGGCGGGGCATCGAAGGGATCGGGGATAGTCACATTTGGGGCGACTTCGCGGAACAGGTCTGGCAGGGGAGCGGGTGCAGGCGTCTTAGTTGTCATACTTTGATTTTGCCCGGAAACGCCGCGCGCCGGTAGCGTTGGAGCGTAGGTGGGCACGATTTAGGAAGAGGGCGTACTAAATATGATTCATCCGTCCTTTTTCGGCGTCCTGTTCGCCATGGTGTTCTACGCCATTTCGGTGACGCCATCGGTGTTGCCTAGGCGATGGTGGTGGCACGCCTTCGTATCCGGAATCCTCACGGGTATTGGCTATTCGCTGGGGTGGGGCGTAGAAGAGGGCGTTGCTGCGCTACTGCGCGTCCTAGACGTTCAGGTGACTGCCCCAACAGACGTGGTTCGCTGGTCAGCTTGGATACTGGCCGTAGCGGTGATCGCCTGGACGGCCCGGTCGGTCTTGCAGTCTTACCGTAGCGCTCAGGCGGCGGCCCGGCTGCAAGAAATGAAGCCCGTCTATTTCGGCGAGTATCTGCTGGGGTTTGCGACCTCGTTCCTCATGTTCGCCTTCGTTCTCACCGTCGTTTACCTGCTGCTTGAGATTTTCACTTTGATTGTGCGTGTGTTGAGCCGCTGGGTTTACCAGCCGCTGGCGGTGCTTATTGCTCTGGCAGCTGTTGTCGTCATCATTGTGGTTGTGTCGAACAAGGTTGTGTTCCGCTCTGGCATGGCCATCTTTGCCCGCAAAGCATCCGCGTTGAACACCACCAGTGCGGTCGGGTATCCGCAGCCATTAGTGCCGGAACGCTCTGGGGCCGCCGCTTCCCTAGTTCCGTGGGAGCAGATTGGCGGTCAGGGACGCAAGTTCATCTGCAAGGGTCCCAGCGCCCAGATGATTGAGGACGTCACCGGATTACCGGCGATGGAGCCGATCCGGATTTACGCGGGGATGCCGCACCGGGATTCCGACCTCAACGAAATAGCTGAACTTGCGGTGGCTGATCTGGAAAGAGCCGGCGGGTTCGAGCGCTCAGTACTACTTATCAATACGGCAACCGGTTCGGGTTGGGTGGACGAGTGGCTGGTTCAACCAATGGAGTACCTGTCGCAGGGTGACTGCGCCGTGGTCACCATGCAGTACTCCTATCTCTTTTCGGCTGCTCTGGTCGTATCGGACGTGTCGGTTTGTGCGGATGCGGGAATCGCCCTCTTCCAGAAAGTGGAAGAGAAACTGCAGACGATTCCGGAGGGCGACCGGCCGCTGGTCATCCTCTCCGGCGAATCTTTGGGGGCGTACGGCTCCCAAGCGGCATTCAGCGATATTGCGGACCTGGAAAAGCGGGTGGACGGGGCGATTTGGACGGGATCACCGCAAGCATCCAACCTGCTCCGCGAAGCAACCGACGCGCGGTATAAGGGCAGCCCGGAAGTGACGCCAGTTTACGAAAACGGCCGTCACGTGCGTTTTGTCAATGAACCCAGCCAACTCTTACACGACCGGTACGGACGCGAATACGGGCCGTGGCTGTTCCCGCGACTCATATTCGTGCAGCACGCTTCCGACCCTGTCGTTTGGTACAGCCCGAAACTGATGGTGGACGAGCCCGACTGGATCCGAGAGCGCGCTGGCCTGGACGTGCCCGAAATGCATTTCACGCCCTTCGCCACGTACCTGCAGGTGTTGGCGGATTTACCAGTTGCCGGAACGGCGCCTGCTGGGCACGGGCACACTTATCACCGCGAGTTGGTGGAATCGTGGGTTTATATCCTCGGTTTTGATCAGCCGGTCGCGCAGGGGCGTTTGGGGCCCACCGATTGGCTCACGCCCCAAATGAAAGCCGATATTGGGGATGCGATCGAGGTCGATAACCAGCGCGATCCCTGATCCTGGGGACCTGTCGTCGGCGTCTTACAGTAGACCCTTCTTTTCCATGGTTTTGAGGGCGATCCAACCGAAGGGGATGCGACCATAGAACGTGACCAAGCGGAACAGGACTGCGGTTGACAGTGCAATAGCCGGGGGAATACCGGCGACCTGCAACCCAGCAGTCAGCGCCATCTCTACCGGACCGATACCACCCGGAGTGGGGATAACCGACCCCAAAGTGGAAGAGAGCAGGTACGTCAAGGCCAGGCTCAACGGATCCATTGAGTATCCAAACGCCAAGAGGGACGCACCAAAAGCCCCGATGTAACCGGCGTTCATCAACATATTGCCGCCCACGGCAATGAGCAACTGGCGGGGGTGGCCGGTGATCCACAGCAGCTGGGGGTACACCTGATCCCAAGCGGGGCGCGCTTTCGCCCACAGCCATGACCTAACTTTTGGTACAGCCAGGGTTGCTGCGAGCAACGTTGCGACCGCAGCGGCGATCCAGACGATCGTCATCGTGGGGATCGAGAAGTTGCTCAGCGACGTGCCGGTGCCAACTACAACCAGTAGCAACAGGACCACGGAGGTGAGGAACTGAGAGATCTGCACCAGTGTCACGGTGGCGACCGCTACCGGCGTTGAAAGTTTCTCTCTGTTCAAGAACCGCAGGTTCAACGCAGCCGGGCCAATACCCGCCGGTGCCACCAAGGTGACTATGGAAGCCGCCATCTGCGCCAATGTTGCATTCCACAGGCGAATCTTCTTGGGTGCAAATGCCACTAACGGTATTGCCGCCCCCACCCAGGTGATAGAGCCCAGTAGGAAGGCGATAATCATCCAGGCGATATTGGCATCGGAGACCGCTGCTGCAACGGCCTCAAAGTTCAAGCTACCCATCACGGCAACCAGAGCCGCGACCAGGATGACCGACATAATCACGGTCCGGGGTGAGAAGCGCTCTAACTTAAGCGGTTCTGGAACCGAGGTTTCCGGGGTTATTTCCGCCAGTCGATTACGCAGAGCATCAATCGTTTTCTCCCGCCGAGCACGCGCCCGCAGGCCGGGAGGCAAAACTGCGCCCTGTAACACCAATGATGTGGCTACCAGTTCGGGCATTCCAATGATCCGCTGCGCGGAAGCGACCGCCCGATCTACGGATGTCACTAAAGAAAGGTGGACGAGCAGTTGGGCGCAGTCAATGCGTCTAGCAATATCGCCTGAACCCATATCGGCTTGATTCCAGTTCAGAACCCACAGGTCTAAGGACCGGTCCAGCGTCAAAGAATCAAGATCAAGATTGCGGTGACACACATCGCGCCCGTGTGCTTCCTTGATCTGCAGCCACGCTTGATCAAGGGTGTCGTCACTGATTTCGAATCCCTGTTCCCGCAGGCGTAGCAGCGGGACAGTGGGCGGCAGCGGCTCCCAAAAAACGGCGATCGAACTACCCGCATCGGCTAGGGCCAGGGGTCGCGGCGTACGCACGCCCGCCTTATTCACCACGTCGGCGGCCAGCATTTCACGCTGCGCATTGATTTTTATTGCCGGGCTAATCAGCCGTTCCGTACCGCGCAAGCGGAAGTTGGACCAAGCGTCCGACGCCAGAGCAGTCAGCCCCGCATCCGGATCGAGGACGTGGATGTCGAGGATCCGCCCGTCCTCAACCCACATTTGATACTGGCGATCCGAATCCCGAGCGTACTGGGGGGTGACGTAAAACTGATGTTCATCTTCCGCCACGGGAACCGTGACCAGTGGGGGGTGAATGCGACCCAGCCGGTAGTCCGGCTCTTCACCGCTTTCGGTAACCATCCATGTTTCCAGTGGCTGACGGGCCGTAGCCACGTCGATGCGAACGATGCGGGTGGGATCCATACCCACACTTATCGCCGCGTCCACCAGATCTGCCGGCATGGCGCGGGAGTCGTTGAACCCACCGATCCACCTGGCAGTGCAGCCGATCACTCGGCCAAGTAAGACTGTCACCAGGATTCCGGGCAGTGTGGCGGTTCCGCGGATCAGCGCGAAAAACAGCAGTACCCAGATGCCAATCCAAGTGAGTTTCACGCTCTTTGAGGTCGAGGCCGTCCCCACCACTGTCGCCATTGCCGCGATAACCATGAACACTACGTTTATCGAGTTCAGGCTGCCCGTCGGGGTGGCCACTTCTAAGCGGGACGTGATTGCGTACGGCAAGTGGGGGAAAGCCAGTAGCAGCCCCCAACCGCCGATTGCGGCGCCCAACGCCGTCAGCACGGTGTGCAAGATAGTTGCGTAGTCCCCCCGACGGATCAGGTAAACCATGAGCGCCACGGGGGCGGTAATAACGAACGCGCCCTCCAAGAGACTCAAAGGTAGGAACAGTACTTGGCGAATCACATTGTCGAGGGCGGCCCGCACATCCTCTTCCACGCCCTGGGTGGTCGACTGGGCGTACACCCCCAGCAGTAAGACGACTCCGATACCCACCAGCGCCAAGATCGCTTCGACCGCGTCTTCGAGCCGCCGCCGCCGCCCTGGGATAGAATCCGAAACGTACACCGGGTGGTTTAATCGGGACTGCACCAAAGAGGTGGAAGTAGCCGGGGTTGCGGAAGCGTCGCCCTGATCGGGTTCGACCTGAGGTAGCTCACTGTTCGCCGGCATGGCGTCAGTCTAACGACCCAAACACACTGTTTATGGCACGGCGTCCGGCAATGCTATTTACCTCGCACCTCTTCCACCTTTTCCCACGCCTCTAATAGGATCAACGCCAGTACGTTGACACGGAACTACATTGATATGGAACCGGTAGATTCCCCGGGGACCAATTCGCTCACACAGGAACTGAGGATTCGATGCACGCCTTCTTCGGCGACCACCTAGGCTTTGGCAACCACTTAGCCACGGCCATGCCTTTACTTCCTTTTAGCGACGGTTCTTGGCTGGGCACGGTTGCCGGCTGGTTCAAAGACCCCACTTCACTGTTGATTGCCATGGGACCCTGGGTGCTTTTGGGTGTGGCGATCATCGTCTTCATCGAATCCGGGGTGCTCTTTCCGATCCTTCCCGGCGATTCACTGATTTTTGCGGCCGGCCTGCTTCACGCCCAGCTAGGCATCAATATGTGGGTCATGATCAGCGTCATCTTGCTGGCAGCATTCCTTGGTTCACAAGTGGGTTACTTTCTAGGTCGACGCTATGGGCGGGGCCTATTCAAAGACGATGCGCGTATCTTGAAAACCGAATACGTCGAACAGTCGGAACAGTTCTTCCAGAAATACGGGGGACGCGCCCTCGTCATCGGAAGGTTTGTTCCATTTGTGAGGACGTTTGTGCCCCTGGTAGCCGGCATCGCGCGCTACCCCTACCGACGTTTCGTTGCCTACAACATGCTGGGAGCCCTGATCTGGGGTGCGGGGGTCACGTGGGCGGGCGCCGCACTGGGAGGCGTGCCATTCGTTCACGACAACCTTGAAGTGATCATCATTTTGATTGTGGTTGCCTCGGTTATCCCCATGGTGGTCGAAATTTTGCTGAGTAAGCGCCGGGCTCGCCGTGAATCTGCTCAGGCTAGCGACGACGGGTCAAGGTGATCTACCTGCTGGCTTGGTTCCCCTGGGTTGCCCTAGCCGCGCTGATGTGCGTGGCCTGGGTCTTTCCCACCTACTTTTGGTTGCGCCTTAGTCGGATTCCCGCCGCGGCTGCATTAGCCGCCGCTCCAGCGGTGACCAGTGCGGTACTGCTGCCACTGTCGATTATCTACGCCAAGGTGGGTTGGTTCTGGTCGGGCGCGCGAGTGTTGCCGCTGCTCGGACTGCTTGGCGGGGCAGGTTTGGTTCTCTTTTGGAACCGCCCTCGACGAATTGGGCCGGCGCGGGCGCGCTACAGACTGCGCTTTTCTTCGCCCTCTTTCATACTGGCCGCCGCCGTGGGTTGGTTGCTCGCAGCCCTGCCCACGATGCTGGTTGCCCCACCCACGAACCCGCCCCAACAGTGGGACCCTTCTTTCCACTTGAATGGCGTTTGGGGCATCACCAAGCTCGGCATCGCCGCCCCGGGCGAGGGCCTCGCACACAATATGGGGGGCGCGCCGGCATCCGGATATCCGATCGGCTGGCACGCGTTCACCTCACTTTTTGCTACACCAACCACGACGGTGCAGGCCAGCAACGCATCGAGTTTGGCGCTCATGATGATCTGGGTAGTGGGCGCTGCCGTGTACACGCACACTCTTTACCCAAGCCGCCGCGCCACACTGGCAGCGGCCGTCATTGCCGGCCTACTTCCTTCTATGCCAGCGGATGCGCTCACTGCTTATTCACAGTGGCCAAACGCCATGTCGGTCGCGTTCTTGCCCGGTGGGGCAGTGCTGGCGATCTTGACCGGCCGCTCACTGTTGCGAGTGATGAACGTTCCGACCACGGCCTTCCCCGGCTCCCTTCATGCGGCCGGGGATCCGGTGTCAGCGCTTCGCTCTAGCAGCTGGACCACGACAGCCACACTGTTCGCCGCCACTTTGGTTGCGACAGTGGGCGGTATACAGGCCCACCAAGTTTACGCTTTCAACCTCATGTTCCTGCTACTGGCGCCCGTGACTATTGGAGTGGCTCGGGTCGTCATCAAAGCGGTCCGCAGCAAGCAGTGGTGGCTGGTGCTGGGAACCGCAACGGTCGTAGTTTTCGCCCTCGACCTAGTTGTCTGGGTGCAACTGCGCCCCGAAGTCGAGTCGATGCGCAACTATCCGCGGTACGGGGTCGACGTCGACACGGGCCTACTAAAGGCTTTGGTGCCCAACCCGCCATTCACGTTCACATTTGGGCTGGGTGCCTATAACGTCGTCGTTTCCCTCTTGCTGCTCATGGGTTTGGCGCGGATTGTCTTAGGACACTTTTTGCGCTCCGCCTGGGTTCCTTGGCCGGGGAACGTGCGGCCGATCATCTGGCCAATCTGGTCGTTCCTGACTTTCACAACCCTCACATTTTTCGCTTACGGACCCGACTGGTCGATTCGCCCCTGGATAGTGGGTCCTTGGTTCCTTGATGGACGACGCGTTATGGAGCCGCTTTCCTTGACGCTCGTCCCGCTGGTAGCAGTCGGTTTCGGCTGGTTGGTCCAACTTGGCATCTACTGGTGGAACATGAGTCTTGTCCGCGGAACCGCAGCCCAACAGCGCTTGGTTGGGGTGGGCCTCGGCGCTGCACTCCTAGTAGCCAGCGGTGGGGGAGCCCTCGATTCACGAATCGATGCCGCTCGGTCCGTCCTCGACCCCAATAATCTGGGTAAACCGGGAATGGCCGATCAGCAGACACTAGACCTGATTCGTACATTCCCAGATATTTTGCCCGAGGACGCGATCGTCGTTGGTGACCCGCAAGCGGGGGCGATGTATTCCCAGGTAATCGGACAGCGATGGGCGTATTTCCCGCAACTGTCGCTGCTGAACGAAGACCGAGACACCCAACAGGTGATAGTGCGCTCCCTCGGTGACTTGGCCACCAACCCCTCCGTGTGCGAAGCGATAGAAACAACCGGGATCACCCACTACTTAGCCCGGCCCGACGGCGCCTATTACGGCAAGATCCGTTCCGACCGAATGCCGGGGCTCTATAACGTGGACCCATCTGTGGGGTTTGAACTGGTCGCCGAAGCCGGGCAGACGCGCCTGTACCGAATCACCGGCTGCGAGTAGCCCAATGCGCCACAATCATCAAAGCGGATATGAAGGAGACATCACCGTGGAAGAACATCGGCCAACGAATATGCCAGGCCCCGCACCCGCAGGGGAAAACCTGAAGATCGCCTTCCTCGGCCCATTTGGCACTTTCACCGAACAGGCCCTGTGGCAAGTGGCCCCGACGGGTGCTGAACTTCTTCCGATGACCTCGGCCCCGCAAGCATTGGAAGCGGTTCGCTCTGGGGAAGCAGACCGGGCAGTCGTCCCCATTGAAAACTCGATTGAGGGCGGAGTGAACGCCACCATCGACACGCTTTCGCGCGGAAACAACCTGCAGATTGTCGCCGAAATGATCGTGCCGGTGCGGTTCGTCCTCGCCGCCCTTCCGGGTACGAAACTGGAAGACGTGCACAGCGTCGGCACGCACCCCCACGCCTGGGCACAATGTCGACGTTGGGCAGAATCAACTTTTTCCGACGTGGTCCACGTGCCGGCAACCTCCACGGCAGCGGCGGCGGAACTACTGGGCGACTTCGCTGACACCCCCGAAGCGCGCCCATTCGACGCGGTACTGTGCAACGCAACTTCGGTGGAACGCTACGGGTTAATCCCCTTGGCTGAGGACGTAGCTGACAATCGCGGGGCAGTCACCCGATTCATCATGGCCGCCCCGCAAGGAAGCGTGCCACCAGCCACCGGTGCGGACAAGACGACGATCCAAGTTAGCCTGCCCACGGATGAGGCCGGCGCCCTGTTGATGATGCTGGAGCAGTTCAGCGTGCGGGGGGTGAACCTGTCCCGCATCGAAAGCCGCCCCGCCGGGGACGCACTGGGACGCTACTCATTCTCGATAGACATCGCCGGTCACATTGAAGAGGAAAGGGTGCAAGCCTCCCTAGTCGGGTTGCACCGCACCTGCCCGAAAGTACAGTTCCTGGGCTCTTACCCTCGTGTTGATGGGGTGAGGGCGGATGTACGCAGGGGCACAACGGATGCGGACTTCGTGGCCGCACGCGAGTGGGTGGATTCAATCACCAACTCATGAAATACCGGCTCAGATCCGACGGTCCCAATCTGGGATCGCGGCCGGTGACCCAGACGGCACCCTGACCAAGAGGGCGCCGTCACTGACGCGAGAAACAACGGTGCGCGCTGTCCCGATTGCGTCCCCGTCAACCTGCACGGGGTAGGCCTTAGAGATATCGACTCTAGCCAGAGGGGTCTGGCGGAACTGGATGGTCGCTAAGTCGTTTTTCACGTTGATGGGGACTAAGCCAGCCTGGTTTCCCATTACTTTGAGCGTCAAATAAGCCCAGCCGATCAGTCCACCCTGCGTATCGATGGCAACGACATCAAGTTGCCCGTCATCAATCTTGGCGTTCGGTGCTATCTGCGCGAAGGGTAGGTCACCGCAGTTAGCGAAGAGAACTGTGCGTGCCCGTACCGCCGACATGTCCCATTCGTCGGTGGACCTCAGGGCGGATGCGGTCCCAGCTGAACTGCCCAAGACGCTGGAAGAACGCACCGCGTCTTTCACCGCTTGCGGAATCGCGCCCGACTTACGTGGCCGGGCATCCTCTCTCACGGCATCTTCTTTTGATCGTACGACCGTTACCGTTGCCTTCATCCGCTCGATCCGCAGTGACGGGAAGGCACTGAGCACATAGGCTGACCAGCCAACCCGTTTCTTCAGTTCAGGTCTGGTGTTGGCCATGGTTTCGCCGTCGAAACCAACCCCGGCAATGACCAGATATGAGTATTCGTTTTCCCGAGGCTCCGGTATTCCCTCTGGCAGTGTGCGTACCTGCTGGGCCCCGGCCTCTTGAAGTAGGCGACCTTCCGCGGGGAACTTCGATTCTTCTTCGACCCGCTCCACGCGCAGCCACGCTAGATCCACCCGCCGCGAAACAGGGGTGAGGGCGATGCGGATCGCTTCATCTGGATCGAGGGGGATCCCCAAATTACGAGCCAACAGGTTGCCAGTCCCCATCGGTAGCAGGCCCATCGGAACGCGAGAATGCGCCATTCCGGCTGCCACAGCCCGGACAGTTCCATCACCACCAGCGGCTAGGACGAGGGCGGGCCGATGGCGCAGAGCCTCAACCGCTTGACCGGTCCCAGGGTCTGCCACCGTTGTTTCAATCCAGCGGGCAGGCCGGCCAGTGGCGCGGGCTACCTCTTTGTCGATCTGGGATTTGAACTTTTCAAAGTTGGGGGGCTTCACCGGGTTGGCAACCACCCACACTTCCCCATCTTGTACGGGACCTGCCACAAACTCTGCATAAGGGGAGGAATGTTCACGCGTAGCGTTTAGCCGGCGCTGTCTGATCAGCACGGCGGCTGCAATCACCAGCGTGGCGGCGATAACCGCCAAGGCAACAACCGCCCAAATCAGATCAACATTAGCCATGTGTCCAGAGTATCGCGACCAGGCGGGATCTGGGTGGCGTGTGATCCAGCTACGATGGGGGACATGATTGATATGCGGTTTCTACGCGAAGATCCAGCGACCGTCCGTGCCTCTCAAGAAGCACGGGGTGAGGATCCCGGCCTGGTTGACGAGCTTCTAACAGCAGATGAACAGCGGCGCTCATCTTTGCAGGAATATGAATCTTTGCGGGCGGAGCAGAAAATCGTCTCGCGGAATATCGGTAAAGCTGCCCCGGAAGATCGTCAGGCAGCCATGGCTCAGGCTCGTGAACTGTCAGCCCGCGTGCAAGAGGCTAAAGCGAAAGCGGACGAAGCTGATGCTCAGGCAAGTGCGCTGAACCTGGCTCTTTCGAACTTGGTTGAGGACGACGCCCCGGTTGGGGGAGCCGACGACTACGTTGTCCTACGTGAAGAGGGCCCCAGCCCACGCGATTTCGCAGGCGAAGGTTTTGAGCCGCGCGATCACCTTGAACTTGGTGAAGGTTTGGGCGCGATCGATATGAAGCGTGGCGCGAAAGTTTCCGGTCCCCGCTTCTATTACCTCAGCGGTATTGGAGCCCGCCTTGAGTTGGCTCTTTTGTCGATGGCTGTCGACCAAGCCACCGAAGCTGGTTTTGAGCTGCAAATGACACCGACTCTGGTCAAGCCAGAAATCATGCGGGGCACCGGGTTCCTAGGTGATCACGCCGATGAAATCTACTATCTGCCCACGGATGACCTGTACCTGGTGGGTACATCGGAAGTCGCCCTCGCCGGTTTTCATGAGGGCGAAATACTGGACTTGACGAAGGGCCCAATCAGGTATGCCGGCTGGTCTACCTGTTATCGCCGCGAAGCCGGGGCGGCCGGACGCGACACCCGCGGGATCATCCGCGTTCACCAGTTCAACAAAGTCGAAATGTTCTCTTATTGCCGTCCCGAAGATGCGCGTGAAGAACACCAGAAGCTCCTGGCTATGGAAGAAGAGATGCTCGCCAAGGTGGAACTGCCTTACCGAGTCATCGACACCGCGACGGGGGATCTTGGCGCATCGGCCGCCAGAAAGTTCGACTGTGAGGCATGGTTGCCCACTCAAGAACGGTGGATGGAAGTCACTTCGACCTCGAACTGCACCACTTATCAGTCTCGCCGCCTCTCGGTTCGTCACCGGACTGAGGACGGCATCGGACCGGTCGCGACCTTGAATGGGACACTCGCAACCACCAGGTGGCTGGTGGCAATGCTGGAAAACCACCAGAATGCTGACGGCTCGGTGAATGTTCCCAAAGCGCTGCGTCCTTACCTGGGTGGTCTGGAAGTCATGACCCCCAAACAGGCATAGAACCGTGGAACATGTTCCAGTAACTCCACCAGCGCAAGTGGATCAATCCACGCTGGTCGTGCCGCCGCCTTATTCGGGGCCGGCGCTGCCTTATGCGGAGTTGGTCGACCATGCGCGTGCCACACTGCCAACTGAGCTGCCAGCCAATCCACGCGAAGTGATGATCGCCCTCGACGTGGATGGCACCCTGCTGACCGCCGCGGGTGCCAGTGAGAATGTGAAACGCAACGTGGCCGAAGCAATTGAGGCCGGTCTCAACGTAGTCATCGCGACTGGCCGGGGTCTGACTGCTACCAGGCCGGTCTTCTCGGAGTTAGACCTAGAGTCGGGCTTCTCCATTTCTTCAAATGGGGCCCAGACCGTTCGGTGGACCAGAGCTCAAGATGGGCGCCACGTTTATGAGCGCATCAGCGAAGTGTTCTTCGACCCTCGCAAAGCCGCCGAAGAGATCTTGAAAGCTGTTCCCGGCTCACTAATCGCGGTTGACGACGGTCAAGAGCGAATGCGAGTGAGTCAATTCTTCCCAGTCGGCGAACTGGCTGCAGCAGAAGAGCAGCACGATTTATCGGTCCTGCTCGGCTCTCCCACGATTCGGATGGTGGCCCGCGCACCCTGGATGGAACGGGAAGAGTTTGCATCCGCCCTCGCCCAAGCTGACCTGTCGGAAGTGGAATGCGCCGTCGGCTGGACATCGTGGGCAGACATTACCGGCCCGGGAACAACAAAGGCGCGCGGACTGGATGCTTTAGCCAGCGAACTCGGTGTCTCGCCCCAGGGAACTATCGCAATTGGCGATGGGACAAACGACATTGCGATGCTGAAATGGGCCGCTCACGGGGTAGCGATGGGAGTCGCCGAACCCGAAGTGGCCGCGGCGGCCAATGCCACAACCGGAGCGGTCGATCACGACGGGGCTGCCGCGGTGATAGAGGCGCTTCTAGAGAGGTATTGAACCTCGCGACAGGACCAGCGCCTAAGCTGAATTGGGCGAACACATATTTTGGATGTAGGTGACGCAAATGGGGTGGCTAGAGTCCATCGAACATAACCGCTGGCTATCTCGGCAACTGCAAGATCTGCTGGTGCACGGGCATGCTGCTTGGGCCCCCACCGGGTACGGCTACTTCAGCCCCGACGGCAGTTTAGATACGCACCGCCCCATAGACCTGGCGATCACCGCGCGGATGACCTTCGCTTTTTCGCTGGGCGTCTTGTTGGGGATACCGGGTAGCCGTCGCTATGCGGACCATGGGATTCGCTGCCTGCAGACCTATTTTCGTGACCGCGAACACGGCGGCTGGTTTACCGCTATCGAGCACGACCCGGATGAGGACGGGCACGGCAAACCCTGGGCCGACGAGGGCGACTCCAAATGGCAGTATGCCCACGCCTTTCTAATCTTGGCCGCGGCAACCGCAGCGAATGCGAGCCGGCCAGGCGCCCTCGAACTACTCAACGAAGCGTTGAAAGATCAGTTGGTTCACTGGTACGACGAAGAAACGGGGCTCACTGCCGACCGGTATAACCGGGATTGGTCCGCGTGTGAACCGTACCGCGGTATGAACTCACTAATGCACGCGGCAGAAGCGTATTTAGCGGCCGCTGAAGCGATCCAGGACGTGGAATGGATCCAGCGTGCGGGGCGCATGCTGGAGTTCGCCTACCACGAAGCCAGCCACTACGACTGGCGCGTGCCCGAACATCATGATGAGAACTGGCGTCCCTTGCTTGACTACAACATTGACGCTCCGAACACCCCCCACTACCCGTACGGATACGTGGTTGGTCATGGCATGGAACTGGCACGACTAGGTGTGCAGCTGCGTGCTGCCCTGCGGGAAGAAGGCATAAGAGAGCCCGCGTTCCTAGGACCAGGTTCTATAGAGCTGTTTGAACGCGCCCGTAAGGACGGATGGCGGCGCAACGGTAAACCCGGCTTCCTTTACACCACCGATTTTGATGGGGTTCCCGTCCTTTCCGAACGCTTGCAGTGGGTGTTGTCAGAGGGGATTTGCGCCACGGTGGCGCTGCGCCGGGCAGCGTTGGACGACGGGGCTTCCATGGGGGAAGTCGAAGTTTACGAGCATTGCTACCACTCTTGGATCGACTATCTGAACGACTACATGATGCTGGAGCCGGGCGTGATTGCCCGCCAGCTCAGTGCCGACAATGAGCCCATGGAAGGCACCATTTCCGCGCGGCCCGACGTTTACCACACGATTCAAGCGGTTCTGATTGGTCGTGTCCCGCTGTGGCCGCCCATCGGGGCAGCCTTGGCGCAGGGACTTTTGGATAAGCCCCAAGGTGTTCCCAGCCGCCGGCGGGGCAGACGCAACCGGGTTGGCTACGATTCGCGTCCTTTCCTGTCGTGGGGCCCCACCCATAATCAGCGCCATTGACCTGACACACGCTGGTTCGAGCCCCAGGCGGGGTAAGAATCACAAACACTGTGTCGCACCGCCGTCTGTGGCCGGCTAGAATAGTCGCACTGGAGGGCTGACCGAGTGGCCGAAGGTGTTGGTCTTGAAAACCAATGTGTCAGCAATGGCACCAAGGGTTCAAATCCCTTGCCCTCCGC
>CAYFWE010000027.1:0-19089 GCA_964346745.1 uncultured Actinomyces sp.
TTTTTCCGATGGCAGCAATCTGCAGTGTTGACTAGACTGCAATGGAACTTTAACGGGACTGTTTCACTTCGTTCTTCCTCGGTGTGGAGGTGGCGAAAACACTCGATCCAGTCTGGGTAGCGTAAGGAAGTGGCACTCTGATTGTTAGCAATAACGCAGGCATACCACTGAATCTAGTAAGTGAGATCGAAGCGGATCCACGGATACTGATTTGTCTGCTGCGCGGTCGAACGCCGGTGTAAGAAAGCGAAGGGCAAGACGATGAACGAACCAGAACCCGCAACCGGACCCCTAGGTAAAACTAGTATCCGAAGTGTCGTGGGTTTCCTTGTTTTCTGTGAACTCGCCAGTGGTTTCACGCAGGGATTCTATCCACCGCTCTTGAAGGATTTTGCCGAGTATCTCAACATTACCGATGCCAATGTGATCTGGTTCCTCAGCGTCCAGACCCTTGCCGCCGCGGTCAGTGTGCCCCTGCTGTCCAAGTTGGGCGACTTGTTTGGCCACCGTCGCCTTCTGCGGATAGCGATTGTTTCCGTGTTAATCGGGACGATCATCACCGCGGTTGTGCCGAACTACTACATAGTTCTTGCCGGGCGCGTTCTTGTCGGCCCCTTGGCCGTCTGGCTGCCACTGGAAATCGCCCTCATTCACGGGCGCATTACGGGCGATGATGCTCGTAAAGCGGTTGGTCTGTTGGTCTCTATGCTGACCGGCGGCGCGATTCTCGGGACGATGGTCTCCGGGGTGATCGCCACCCTCGTCCCGAACATGGTGGTCGTCATGCTGACGCCTACCGTGCTGGTGTTGGGCGCTGTGTATGCGGTGTTCTTCAAAGTTCCAGACTCGGATAAGCGTGCCCCAACTCGCGTCGACTACATTGGCTTCCTCGGAATAGCAGTGTTCATGATCGCGCTGCTGCTGGGCCTGCGTGGTGCTGAAGAAGAAGGTTTGGCATCGCCTGGGGCACTCATTCCACTCCTTATCGGCGTTGTTACCCTCGTTCTTTGGGTGTTTTGGGAGCTGCGTCAAGATGCCCCAGCGGTGGACGTCCGGCTCATTACGTCACGCAGTATGGGGCCGATCTACATTGCCGGCCTGTTTTTCGGCATGGTCATGTTTGGGGGTCAGGCTCCGATAACCACGTTCCTCGGCTCTGATCCGGCCGTAACCGGCTACGGCTTCCATGCCACTCCCGGACTGATTTCGGGCGTGCTTGGCCTCGTCATGGTGCTGGCAACTCTGGGTGCAGCCATGTTTACGAAGGTAGCGCGTGCCGTGGGTATCCGACCTCTCTTGATGCTTGGGGCTGGCTCAGCCGCTGTCGGCAACCTGCTTCTACTAGTAGTGAATGGACATTTGTGGGGGTTCTTCCTCTCCGCCCTGCTACAGGGGGTTGGTTACGGATTCCTCCTCGGCGGTCTTCCAGCCAGACTGGCTGAACTCGCACCTTCTAATGCGACCGGGATCGCCACGGGAGTGTACAACTCCTTGCGCACGCTCGGCGGCTCTTTGTCTGGGGCCATTTTCGCGGCAGTTCTTGGGGCTGCCACCGCTGCCGGCTTGGATTTCGCTCGCTTAAGTGGGTACTTGAACGTCTGGCTGTTCTCTGGGATTGTCCTTGCCCTAGCGTCGCTCGCCCTCTACTTCTTGCCACGTGATAAGGCCGGTGACACGGACGTCGCAGCACTAGCCCATTAGCAACAGACCCGTCAACGGGAGTACTTCTATCGGCTTTGCACCTTAGACTTGGCGCCACTGCAAACGGAGGGCGCCATGCAGATAGCTATTGCCGTGGCCGCCGTCGTGTTCGTCTTCCTTTCTGGGCGAAACGACGGCGGTCCCTTACTTGCCCTTCCACTGCAGTTCCAGAGCAAGTACGTTTGGGCACCCGTAATATTTCTCTACCTTTGTCTGCCGGTAGTTACGGCATTGGGGCTAAGCCAAGTCGCCCTCAACCTAGAGAGCCTGCTGACCAGCGCCTCTGAGCGAACCTACGCCATGCTTATCCTGCTCGTGTCTGTTCTCGTTACGCTGGCTATTTCGACATTCTTAAATGCCCCTACGTCAATAACCCTAGCGCTACTCGGATCGCTAGCCGGGGTGGCTCTAGGAACCGGCGGCGAAGTCCCTTGGGCCGATTTGGGTAAAGTCCTTCTGCTCGGATTACTCGCGCCGATCGTATCTGCGCTGTTGGCCTACCTCTTACGCAGCATCACGTTGCGGCTTGCATTTCGCCGCTGGAAACCACGCAGGCGGATTGGCCTTCGGTTCGGTTACTTCTTACTGCTCGGTGCTTACGCCACCAACGACGGCCAAAAAGTTATCTTTGCGACTTCAGTCGCCCTTGGGCTCACGGTTTCACAAGTCATGGCAAACCCGTGGTGGATACTTGGGGCCTCACTTATCTTCACGATCGGGGCGTTAGCGGGTGCAGTCGCTTCCGGACGGTTTATCCGACTCGGCATTTCGAGGCCGACAGCAGGCGCCCTTGCCATTACGGAATACACCGCGTCGTTTGCCGTCATTGGGGGCTCTTTGATGGGCGCCCCACTGTCGATGACCCAATCGATTGCGGGTGGACTTACCGGAACTGGTTTAGCACTTTCGAGCCGGTCGGTTTGCTGGGGAGGGTTGCGAACCATTGCCTTGACTTGGCTGTGGACACTGCCGGTAGCTGCCTTAATTTCGTATCTGCTGACGCTTGGCGCCGCAGCAATTACAACTTGAACCGGAATGAAGGGGACAGCATGCGAGTGATGGACACTATCCGAAACTTATTTGCCAGAGGCAGAGCACATCCGGTGACCGACCTGCTCTTGCAACAGATTGACTTGGCTATTGAAGCTGTTGAAATGGCTGATCGGGCGCTCATGCCAAAACAGGACCCAGAATCTCTTGTTGATCCGATTAGGGGGGTGCGCAAAGAAGTTCGCGCGATCGGTGACGCGCTAGTTGATGAAATGTCCGCGGCTTTCACGGTCCCTCTCGAGCGGGAAGATTTG
The DNA here is from genome assembly GCA_964346745.1 of uncultured Actinomyces sp. Taxonomy (GTDB): domain Bacteria; phylum Actinomycetota; class Actinomycetes; order Actinomycetales; family Actinomycetaceae; genus Scrofimicrobium. Next base: position 3,006 of record CAYFWE010000027.1, read on the forward strand.
TACCGGGTAACGCAGTATCTCGTAGTTGTGACCTCGGACGCGCGCGACATAGTCAAAGAGATGAGTCTGTGGGGTGTTAAACCGGGTGAATGGTCCAAAGATGCCCTCCCCCCAGGCGGTTAGTGCACTGAAAGAATTTCGAGAAGGGGTGGGCAGCGAAGAGTACGTTCAGATTTCCCGCCATTTTCGCGACGCGCACCAGCATGCGACCAAGCTGCGCCAGGTTTATCAAGAGCGTCTCAACCTGGTGTTTTCGCAAGAGTTGACCATGAGCACACTCAAGCGACGTGAAATCTTGCGCCGGGTGGACATGGTGGGGCGACATCTGGCGGACTTATCAGCAACGTTCTTAGACGCCCTCGCTAAACGTTATCTCTGACAGTTGCAGCGCTCGTAACAAAGGCGGCGTGGATTCCCATCACACTGCGATTGGGACAGTGAACATCAAGCCGATGGCAATAAGAAGTGAAACACCCGCGACGCCAATCACGGCGTGACCTAGGTGGCGATGGGAAAGCTTAGAAGCGATACCAGCAAGGAACAGTACGGAAGCGAACAGGACCGACGTCAGCACGTACCTGCTGCTAATCCCACTGGCGTAGTCAGCGATATCGAGCGCCTCAGTCACCCGAGCATTTGCCGCATCCAATTCGGTCTGGGCGGGGGATACATATTCGGCTTTATCGAATGGGGTACCCGCCGGCAGGACCGATCCTTTAGCAATTGGCTGGTCCATCCACGCTTCAAAAGCGCGGCGAAATCGAGGTACAAAGCGGGCTTCCATTTCGGTGGCGAGGACTTCGTTGCCAGAGAGTGTGGCTTGAGACCAGTCGGAAAATGCCATTAGGTCAATGGTCAGGTGTCGGTCGGCGATTTCTGCTTGGCGAGCAGCCACGAATCTTTCCCCATTGGCGCGTTGGGATTCTTGCGCGTAGATTCCCGACCATTCCGATGCCTGATATCCACACCAAGCGGATGCAAGGGTTGCTAAAGAGAGGATTATGGCGGCGGCAAGGTTCCACCAGTAATCGACCCGCGCCGCCTTGCTTCCAGGGACCAGTGCTAAGTGGGCATCAGGAAGACGGGTCGCCAGTCCTGTCTGGCTGGAGGCTGCTTCCGTCACCGTCTACCCCCTCTTTGACGACCGGTGGTGGTGTGTTAGTAGTCAAAGAATAACGCCGCTGAACGGTCTTATCTATCCCATTTTTCTATGGCTGCTCGGACGGCATTGGCGATATTCGGATCGGGAGTGACAATGCGGATCTGCTCAAGATCAGTCTTGGTTTCAAGCAGTGTTTGGACGGCTATGTCCACCGCATCTTGAAGTGGCCAACCGAAAATCCCGGCACTTATCAGTGGGAAAGCCACGGACTTTGCCCCTAAGGTATCCGCGAGTAGAAGACTCTGCTTGTACGAGGATGACAACAACTGCGGATCTCTTTGCCCGGCAGAAAAGTTAGGTCCGGGCGTGTGGACAATATATTTGGCCCCCAGGTCGAAGCCAGGCGTCCAACCTGCTTCGCCCGTGGGCAGTCCGTTGGGGAACTTTGCTATACATTCGGCCAGCAATTCGGGCCCTGCTGCGGCGTGGATTGCGCCGTCAACGCCCCCGCCCCCACGCATGCGGGTGTTAGCAGCGTTGACGATTACGTCGCAGTCTTGGAGCGTGATATCGCCCTCGACAACGGTCAAATTGGCGGTGGTCGAGGGCGTCATCTACAACTTCCGTTCTTATTCGTCCGTCAAGGTGGCTTGCACCTCGATGGTTACATTGACTTCGTCGGAAAGCATGACTCCACCGGTTTCGAGGGCTGCGTTGAAAGCCACCCCGAAGTCCTGGCGGTTGATGGTTGTGGTCGCACTACCGCCTAGCTTCTTACCGCCGGGGCCTTCTGCGAAACCACCCAAATCGAAGTCGAGAGTGACCGGCTTGGTAACTCCACGAATAGTCAGATCCCCATCGATGAAGAAGTCGCCATCGTCGAAACGGACGGAGGTGGACTTGAAGGTGATCTCTGGGAACTCATCGACCAAGAGGAAGTCCCCGCTGCGGATATGCTCATCACGCTGCTTGTTCTTGGTGTTGATAGAAGCCGCTTCAATGGTCGCGACTACAGACGAGTCAAGCGGCTTTTCCGCGGTGATGATCGTTCCTTCAAAGTTTTGGAACGTCCCTTTGACCTTACTGATCATCATGTGGCGGACGCTAAAGCCCACTTCACTGTGGACAGGATCGAGTACCCAAGTGCCGGCAACGTAACCGGGGATTTCAAGTGTCATGAAGACCTCTCAAAACAGACAACAGTTCTAAGTAATCTTCCGTGAGCCTTCCTTGAGTGGCAAGGACCGTTCGCTGCCAGGGTTGCCAGAGCGCAATAGTTCTAGTACAACTAGAACTATGAATGCTTCTCAATCGGCCGTAACTCTTGCTGCAGCGCGCTCTCGTGCTTTGCTCTTCGGCATCTTGTTTCCGACCCTGGTCGCTATAGGGGTCGGTGTGGTGGTGACCGTGTGGCTACCGCTCTTGCCCAATCCTGTGGCTGTCCATTGGGGGATTGATGGGATTCCAGATGGGTTCGGCCCCCCAGTGGTCTACCCGGCGCTAGTCTTCGTCGTTACCTGGCTCTTGCCGGTAGGTATGACGCTGTTAGCACTGTTTCCCCGTTCAGTTGGGTACGGAGTGACTACTCGTTTCATAGTGGCAACCTCGGTGTGGCTGAGCGTTTTCATGGGAGGGATCCTTTTCGGAGGCGTCTATGTGCAGCGTGGTCTGAGCAGCGCGGCGATGGCTAATAGCATTTTGCCAGCAGTGCTCGTCTCCCTACTGATTGCCAGCCTTGTCGGACTTATCGCCTATCGTATACTGCCGAAGACTCCAAGGGCTTCAAAGCAGCTCGGCACGCCAGTGGCCCCATTACCCGTTGAAACTGGGACAAGAGTCGTTTGGACTTCAGAAGTGAACGCAAGCGCGTGGATCACTGTTCCCGTCCTTGGTGCCTTCGTGGTGTGTCTAGTCTTCAGTGTCTTTACGCGGGCGTACTACCTATTGGGAATACCCGCACTCTTGATCCTTTTGATCATGATGATGGGGTCGTTCCGTGTTTCAGCGGGGCAAGCGGGCCTACGGGTACGTTCACGTCTGGGCTGGCCCAACTTGCATGTACCTTTGCAAGACATCCAAGCAGCCACCGTCGTGAATGTGGAGCCTTTTCAAGAATGGGGTGGGTGGGGGTTTCGCTACCGTCCCGGAGGTGTCGCAGTGGTGATGCACTCAGGACCTGGATTGCAGGTCCTACGTAAGGACGGAAGGATTGTTGTCGTGACTGTCCCAGATGCCGCTCTTGGGGCGGCAACCCTCACTGCCTTGGTTGACCAATGTTGATACAAGTGAACCCCAATGCAGAAGAGCCGCTCTTCGTGCAAATTGCCCAGGGAATCCGCCGCGAAATAGCTGTTGGAGCAGCACCCGCTGGAACTCGCCTACCCGCTGCCAGAGACTTAGCGAAGCAGCTTGACGTCAACCTGCACACCGTGTTGAAGGCCTACCAGGCTTTACGTGATGAAGGATTGGTCGAGCTTCGTCGAGGGCGCGGCGCCGTCGTTACCTCTCAAGCCAATTCATTTGAAGGACTGGTCACCGCCGTGGACCAGTTGATCTGTCGGGCAGAAGCACTGGGCGTTGACGTTGAAGCCGCTATTTCTTTGCTGAGGGCGAGGGCGGACCGCAGCTAGTCGAAGCTGTTCAGCGCCTCTACGATCACTTCCGCAAATAACGCCGAGCCACCGGGGCCGGGGTGGGTTCGATCCCCAGCCAAGAGGTCCAAGTTGGCGGCCGCTATCGGGGCCCAGTCGGCGACTCTGACCTGATCCTTATGAGTCTGAGCCACCTCGGCGATTTTATCGTTTGCCTCGAAAATCCAGTATTCGTCCTCTGGTCCGTAGCCGGTGACAAGCACAATCTTGTGATCGGGACCGATCGCGTTAAACATTGCTTCGATTTCTTGATCACGAACGAAACCATTGGTGGCTAACTGGACGACGACATACTCGCGCATCAGCCCTTGGGCTCGAACCTCTTCGACAACATGAGGCAGGTTCAGCATCGGGCGCGACACTTCGGAGTTCACATAAACGCCGGGCAAGGCTTCCTCCAGTTGCGGGACTGCCACGTAAGCAACGGAGTCGCCAATTATGGTGACTTGATCCCCTTGAACCGGAGGCTTTGGTTTTTCAACCGGCTCGGGTTCGGGCTCTTCTGGGGCAGCTTCGACCACCGGTGCTGACTGAGGTTCTGACTGCGGTGCCGACTGGGGTAGGGGTGCGGCGTCCGCGCCCTCAAACAACTGCTGCGTTGTCGAGGTGGCGTGCGAAGAAACAAGAGCCCAAGACGCTAGGACTAACACGATGATTGCACTTGCCAACGCTGCGGTACGCTTCACGGCTGATACGTTGGCCCACCCCTGCAGCCACACTTTCAACCCCTGGGTTCGGATTGGTGTCTCGACATAGCGGTAGGAAACTTCAGCTAGGACGATGGTCAGCGTGAACACGACGGCAGCGGTAACCCAGCCTGACCACCGGAAAGTGAAAAACGCGATCACGTACAGGGGCCAGTGCCAGAGGTAAATACTGTAAGAACGCTCGCCGAACCACATCATGGGTTTCGTGGATAGCAAGCGTGCTAAGCCACCGGAGAAGCCGTTGAGTGCATCGGGAAGCAGACCCCGGATCGTTAGCCCCGTAAGGGCAGAAACCAAGAGCATCCCCCACGGGTACATCCACTTACCCGCGGTAACAAATGTGCCAATACCCAGAGCTCCAAATAGCCCCACATACGCCAAAACGCTCCACACGTGCCGCTGTTGAGCCGGCAGTTGCGGCTGGTCACCCACCATGATGCGCGGCGTCCAAACTGCGATCGACGCGCCAATCATCAAGCCGAATGCGTGGGTGTCCGTCCCGACGTAAGCGCGTGTAACGTCGCCCAGCCCACTCACCACGATGGCGCTCCACCCCGCGGACAATGCCGCTAGGCCGAGAATCGCGTAGGGAGCAAACTTGCGGGGAACGAAATACAGAACCAGCAGGAGCAGTAGCGGCCACAGAATGTAGAACTGCATCTCTACTGCTAGAGACCAGAAGTTCGTCAAGAGAAGAGGTGAGCGCTGGTCGAAATATGACGCGCCGTTAGCGATTTCTAGCCAGTTGTAAGTCGACGTCAACGTGCCCAGTGTCTGCCAACGCAACTGCACCAGAGAGTCGCCGCCAGCTATGCGAGCGATGGCCAGGGCGCCGAAAGTCGCAAACACGACCGCCGGCATCAGGCGACGAATCCGGCGGACCCAAAAGTTCTTGAAGTCGATCCGGCCTTTTAACTCCCCTTCGCGCAACAGCAAAGAGGTGATGAGGAAGCCGGAAAGGACAAAGAACATATCGACGCCGACGAAGCCAACCCCGCGCCACCCAGGAACAAGGTGGTAGGCCAAGACAAGCGCCGCAGCAAGCGCGCGGATACCCTCTAAGCCAATAATGCGTGGCCGTGGAGGGCGTGGAGTAGCCGGGCTGGACACCAGCGAGCTAGTAGACGTCATTGATTCCGACTCCACGGTGTTTGGGATTGGCACAGATACGCGATAACGCTACCAATACGATCGTCTAGATGTGTGTTGGGCTGGCCGTTAAGTTCATATTGAGAGCAGAGGCGCAATCCCACTACCGTATCGATTAGGGGTTGGGATCGCTGACCCAAAAAAGGGGGCATCCGTTGGCCATAAAGTTTTCTGGAGAAACCAAGCGCAGCATCTGGATCGTGGTTGCGGCAGGACTTGCGATTGCCCTCATCGGTGGTACGTGGGCGATGCTGGGGGAGATCTTCGGATGGAATTCAGCAACGCCCTCATCCACCAGTGATTCAAAAGTGGCCACTCCGCACGGTCCCGTTCCAGCCGAGGTTGAAGAGTGGTTTAGCAGCGATTTGGGTACCCTGGGGCGCCCCTACCCAAGTGGGATGGAACCACCTGGCTTGGAGGTATTGCTACCACAGGTAAAAGGGTCGCAGCTGGTTTCCGCCGACTCGACTTCCGTCACGCTGGAATACCCGGCTAACTACGTGGACTCAGAAGAAGATCCCGACGTAATGACCTACGCCGTGTATCGCCGTGGGGATGTGTCGGTTCTAGAAGCGCTGTATTGGCGTTGCGACTGGGCTGAAGAATACGTGACCGCAACCGAAAACAACGACGAAGCCGCTCGCCAAACTGCCCGCGAACAGTTGGAAAGCTTCCCGGAAATAGAGGCGGTGGCGGGCCTACCGGTTGCCAAAAATAACGAGGACGAACTCGGCCCGGTCCTCGCTGGCGATAGTCAGTCGGCTAAGAAGTGGCTCGCAGACAAGTGCGGACGCTGAGCCCGCACCTGCCTGGGAGACAATTAAGTATCAGGCGATGCCAAGCGCACTGCGAGCCAGGGAACGTGCTTCCTTGGCGTCGCGCGCACTGCGCACTGCCGAGGCCGCCCCGCGACACTGAGCCATCGTGACTTGGGACAGCTGCGCCCCGACTGAAGAAATCGCGCTGGTTGCCATGGACAGTGATGTGATTCCCATGCCGATCAGCACACACGCCAACGTTGGGTCGGCGGCGGCCTCACCGCATACGCCGGTCGGCTTTGCCTGATCAGCGCCGGCTTCCGCGGTCTGAGCGATCAGTTCGAGGACGGCAGGCTGCCAGGGGTCAGTGTATTCAGCCAGGTGCGGCGACATCCGATCTGCAGCCATGGTGTACTGCGTCAAGTCGTTCGTGCCGATGGACACGAAGTCGATAACACTCAAGAACTTCCGAATCAAGATAACGGTGGCGGGCACCTCGATCATGATGCCTGGCTTCAGTCCCCGGTCCCTGCACATGCTGGCGAACCATTCGGCTTCGGAAATAGTAGAAATCATCGGGGCCATGACCCAAACGTCCGTACCCGGTGACTCTGCCGCAGCCTCGGCAATCGCATCCAGCTGATTGGGTAGCAACTCGGTGTGCTGCCCGGTGACGCGGATGCCGCGCACCCCCAGCGCAGGGTTGAATTCCTCTAGGAGAGTTGCAAACGGGACGGGCTTGTCTGATCCGGCATCCAGTGTGCGTACCACTACCTTTTCTTCAGGGAACGCTTCGAAGACCGCCAGGTAGTCTTTCCTTTGTTCTTCAACAGTCGGCTCGGTAGGAGTGTCGAGGAAGAGGAGCTCCGTGCGGAATAAGCCGACCCCTTGCGCCTGGCTTTCGGCGGCTTTACGCGCGGTTGCCGCATCTTGAACATTCGAAAGCAGCTGGACGGGGACGCCGTCTTTAGTCTTAGCGGGGCCACGCCAAGCTCGAATCAGTTCGAGTCGTTCGCGGTCAGCCGCTACGAGCTGTTCACCCTCTTGTTCGTCGACCCCCATCGTTACTGTGCCAGCAGTAGCATCAACCAGAATGTTCACGCCATTGGGCACTTCATCGAGCTTGCGCGCAGCCACGATACAGGGAATTCCCAACTGGCGAGCGATAATCGAAGTGTGGGAAGTCGGGCCGCCACCCTGGGTAACAATCGCCACGTAGTCGGTGGCATTCATGCCAGCTGTATCAGCGGGAGCGAGGTCGTCTGCGAGGACGACGACGGGGTAAGGCAGGTGGGGGATTCCCGGTTCTGGCTGACCTTGCAGGCGCGCGATGATTCTGTCACGGACATCCCGCAAGTCCGTGGTCCGCTCAGCCATGAGTGGGCCGGCCTTTTCGAACATGTCTGCGAACTTTTCAGTCGTCGCCATCGTTGCCTGTACCGGCGGCGTGCCACCCATAATGGCCTTCTTTACCATGCGGATATACCCGCGGTCAGTTGCCAGTCCGGCCGTCATTTCCAGAACTTCTTTGGCACTGCCAGAAGCGTTTTCGGCCCTTTGCTTTAGCCCGTTTGCGACTTCATTCGCAGCCGCTTCAAAGGCGGCGACTGCCGCTTCGCGTTCATCCTCGGGCAAATCAGGTGCTGTTTTCGGGGGAAGTGGAGGGCGAAGCGTCCACGCTGCGGGCGCGTAAGCGACCCCGTCAACTACCGGTGTGCCGTGTAGCACTGTTTCTTCTGTTCTTGCCTTACGTGTGGCCACGTTGTCCCCTCGCAGTCCTTCTCTTCGTTGACAGTGAACCTCAAGTTTGTCCAAAGACAACCCTACGTGATCTGCCTCTCGTTCCGCTATCTAGACAAAAGGTCGAGCACTCTGGGCACAAACGGGGCCATAGTCCAAAATGTTGATCAAGATGTGTGTGATGTGGAACATGATTACAATGATCGGATGATAGCCCGGTTTGCTGGGGTTACTAGATGTGATCCGATCACATCGACTAACAGTTTCAAGGAGAAGCTCATGGCTAAACGCACAGTCGCTGTCGGCTCGAAAGTCGGCCTGCATGCCCGTCCTGCTGCTTTGGTAGCAGAAGCAGCTGGGAAATACGATGACGAGATTCTGTTGAGCGTTGACGGGGACGATCCCGTGGACGCGTCCTCTTCCATGATGATCATGACGCTTGGCGCGGAAAACGGTACAGAAGTCACGGTCGAATCCGATAACGCCGCAGCGGTTGATGAAATCGCAGATCTGATCGCCCAAGATCTGGACGCGTAGTGCCCCGCTAGGACACCACATAGTCTAAAGAGACCCCCGTTTGATTGTCAGGCGGGGGTCTCTTTGTTCTTACTGATGGATCTGGCGGCGTTTATTCCACGAATATTGTTCCAGTCAGGACACCCTTGATGGTTCTGACAAAGAAGACCAGCCAAGTGACGAGTAGGGCCATGCCCCCTAAGATCCCGATGATGAGCACCGCAGCTGACCCCAGGCTGGTCCCCAAGACTATGCCCCCGACCGACCACGCTCCCAGGGGGAACGTGAATGCCCACATGGGCAGCCCGAAAGGGACTTTTTCATACCCACGGGCAATGGTCATTAGCGACATGACCAACCACGCTAAGCCAAAACCCCACATGCCGATAGCAACGAAACCGCTGAGCATTGCGGTTGCTTCGTCCACCAGTCCCAGACGACTTGCGGCCTTAGTCAAAGCCATGATGTCTAACGCGATCAGTCCTGCCGGTCCCACGCCGATAAACAGGCTTGGTGCAAGGGGAGGCGGCGGCAACTCTACCGTCAAGGATCGATAGACGAGGACGGCGGAGATCAGCAGGTACAGAACGGTCCCGATACCGAGCATCAGCCACGAGATCAGAAGTAGCTCTAGAGAGTGTTCTTGACCGGGCTGAATCAGGGGCGCTAAAGCGACCGGAGTTATCACGGTCACGACCGGGGGAATAAGCATCGCCCCGGTAATCATCCGTGGATTTACATTCCCCTTTGTGAAGAGGCCGGCCAAATAAAGCCAACCCGTTACTAGGGCCAAAGCCCCGCCAATAGTTCCAAAGATCCCTACGATGGCCTCGGTAGCCGGGCCAAAAACCTTGCCACCACCAGTCCTGCCGATCGATACGGCGAGAGTCAAGAAGACACCCGCGTAGGTTGCAGCCATCCCACCTTTTACTGGATTCTCCAGATCAGCCAACGCGATCTTGGGGTAGAGGACGAAACGGGTCGTTAGCCCCGCGACGACAACAATCCCCAGAAGGAGAGCGATCCCTAAGAAGACAAAACGCAGCACGACTGAGGTCCGCGGGAAAATCCCGGCGTTCACAAGCTCGGCAAAGAAAGTGGATATGACAGAAGTCCCCATAACCACCGCCCCCCAACCGGGGGCCATTGCTTGGAGTTGAAACTTAGCGGCGGGTTTCGGTGCGGTTGCTGCTTGAGTCATACATCTTCCTCCTCGAAGGGTCATATCAAACCATATACCGGGCAGGGTATCTGGTTTCTCCTGGCCTCGTCTGGCGCTCGTCTTGGTATCCATCTGATTGTAAAGACGTGCTGAAGGCAAAATAATGCCGGGACCAGCATGTTGCGGGTCCCGGCATTGCTAACGGAGAGCTAACCGATCTAGTTCTTAGATGAACTCGATGGTTGCGTTCTTGTCATTGGTGATGACCACCGGGGTGACAGTGGAGTAGCCCGCGGCTTGGATCTTCGGTATGTCGAAGTTGAGCAGAGGTGTGCCAGCGGTTACGTGGGCACCCTTCTCGACGAGGGCGGTGAAGCCTTCGCCCTTCATCTCTACCGTGTCCAGTCCGACGTGGATCAGCACTTCTTCACCACTGTCTAGAACCAGCGCCACTGCGTGACCGGTCTTGAACACCATGGCTACAGTCGCATCTGCCGGGGCCACTACCGTGCCAGCAGACGGCTCGATAGCAACACCTGCACCAAGAATCCCATCCGCGAAGGTCTTATCGGGAACCGTGTTCAAGGGGACGACCTTGCCGGGGACCGGCTGACGTAACTTGACCGTCACATCCGCGGGTGCGGCGACCATTACGTCACTGTCAACTAGACGGCCTGCCTGTGCTGCCTGCTCTGCTTGAGCCGGTGTGTCTGCGACTTCAATCCCAGTGTCAATAATGGTTTCCATTGCGTCTTTCACGAACTGTACGTTTAGCCCGTAAATGACCTGAACACTGTGCGCGCCAGGCTTGATGACACCCTGTGCACCGGCTGCCTTGAGAGCAGCTTCATCAACCAGGCTGTTGTCAATGACCTTCAGGCGCAGGCGCGTCATGCAGTTGTCCATGTCGCTGATGTTTTCCTTACCGCCCAGCCCTTTCAGGAAACGGCTTGCGGTGAGTAGATAGCCTTCATCAGTGTTAGAGGCAGGTGCAGAACCGCTGGTAAATTCTTCCACATCTTCGGGTTCGCGGCCCGGGGTCTTCATATCCCAACGGGTGATTGCGAAGCGGAAGACCAGGAAGTAGATGGCGAACCAGCCCAGACCCATCAGCGGGATAGCCCAGGGATTCTGCGCCATTGGGTTGGTCCAGTTCAGGATCAAGTCGATGAAGCCACCGGAGAATCCGAAGCCCATACGCACTGGCAGCCAAGCGGTTATTGCCAGAGAGATACCCATGAACAGCGCGTGGATCACGTAGAGCAGCGGCGCCACGAACATGAAGGAGAACTCGAGAGGCTCGGTAACGCCGACGAAGAAGGACGACACAGCGGCAGCCAGCAGAATACCGTAGGCCGCCTGCTTCCGGCTTGGCTTTGCGGTCACGTACATGGCAAGCGCAGCGCCGGGCAGACCGAACATCATGACTGGGAAGAAGCCCGCCATGAACTGGCCGGTTACACCGAAGGTACCTTCGCCAGAGAGGAAGTTGTTGAGGTCGTTAATGCCCGCAACATCGAACCAGAACACCGAGTTTAGCGCGTGGTGTAGCCCGAGCGGAATAAGTAGTCGGTTGAAGAAGCCGTAAATACCGGCACCGATCGGCCCCAGCGAGACGATCCCTTCACCAAAGGCGACAAGGCCGCCGTAAACTACAGGCCAAATGAAGTAAAGAACGATTGCAACGACCAGCGACACACCCGCTGCGACGATCGATACGGAGCGTCGGCCTGAGAAGAAGGACAGTGCATCAGGCAGCTTTGTGCCCTTGAACTTGTCATATGCCCAAGCACCGATCAGACCGGCGATGATACCGACGAAGACGTTTTGAACCTTGCCGTACGCTGGATTGACGGCGTCGACTTCGATTCCCTTGAATCCAGCCACCGCGACTGGGTTCAGCAATGTCGTGATAGTCAGCCACGAAACGAGGCCCGCCAGAGCGGATGTTCCATCTGATTTATTAGCCATCCCGATTGCCACACCAATGGCGAATAGGATCGGCATATTGTCCAACAGGGCGCCGCCTGCGGCCCCCAGGAACACCGATGCGATGTTATCGTTGCCGCCAGCAGTGGCGATCCAGTATGAGATGCCCATAAGGATCGCGGCGATCGGCAAGACAGAGACTGGCAACATCATTGATTTGCCAAGTCTTTGCATAAACTTCATTGAGTAGTTCCCCCCTTTTTTCTTCATAAAAGTTCGCCTGCTGGCCACGTCCGGGGGACCGGCGTACCTAAACAAGCGGTCGTCAGGTCAGCGTTGACTACGCGCCCGCAGTTCAGCCTACCGCAGTGTTAGCGTTCACTTGTTGCACGTCTGTTCTCGAAATTAAAGACAAAGAGCACGCAACCGCAGGTGCGGGCAGTTCATGCCAGTCTTGACTTTGCATTCCGCAGCAGTGTGGGAAGAGCCACTCCGCTGACTTGCGCGAGCTGCTCTGCCTGTGTGCGGCAAGAGTAACCGTCGGCCAAGTAGATGCTTCCAGGTTTAGCTTGGCTTAGCGCAGGGAGAAGTTCATTGCCGGCAACGGCAACGGAAACGTCGTAGTGACCCTTTTCCATACCGAAGTTCCCGGCCAAGCCGCAGCACCCCGCAACCGCGGTCACGTCCGCTCCCAATCTCTTCAAGAGATCAAAATCCTTCTGATATCCCATCACGGAGTGCTGGTGACAATGCGGCTGCGCAACAATGTTGACATCCTCGAGCGAATACTGATCAAACCAGGAGTCATCCGGGCCCAAGCTGGGGTGATAGAGCAGTTCAGCCAAGGTCATCGTCATGTCTTTCACCGCATACGACCGAGGGTCATCGGGCAACAGTTCCACCAAGTCGGACCGAAGAACCGCGGTACAGGACGGCTCTACCCCAATGATCGGAACCCCTTTTTCTGCGGCGGGCCCAAGAATATCTAGCAAACTCTTCAGCCGCTGTTTTGCGCCGTCGAGCTGACCGGTAGAAATCCAGGTCAAGCCGCAGCATGCGTGCGAGGACGGAATCCGCACCGTATAACCAGCGTCTTGTAGTACCTCGACCATAGCTTCGGCCGCGGCTGGGTCAAGGTATTCACTGAATGAGTCGGCCCAGAGAATTACGTCCTTCGTCGAAGAGGCATTCTGTGTCGATGCCTTTGGATCATTGCGCTTGAACCATCTTGAGAAACGCTGGGTGGTGAACGAGGTCATCTCACGCCGAGGGTCAAGACCAGCCACTGTGAAGACAGCCTTACGCAAGGGGGCGAATGAAAGCACCTTATTGGTTACATAAGCCACCGGGGGTAGCGCAGTGGCTATTTCCGCCCAACGAGGCAGCCACCCCAAGACGTAATGATTCATCGGACGTAGCCGTCCCTTGTACTTTCGGTAGGTGACTTCCGACTTGTACATCGCCATATCCACGCCGGCTGGGCAGTCACGTCCGCAGGCCTTACACGACAGACACAGGTCAAGGGCGTCCTCTACCGCGGGTGAATCCCACCCGCCCGGCAAGTCGCCACGCGTTAGATCTTGAAGGACTCTGGCTCTGCCCCGCGTCACGTCCTTCTCATCCTTGGTTGCCTGATACGACGGACACATGAAGCCGCCAACCGGGAAGTTATTGGCCCGACACTTTCCCACACCTACGCAGCGGTGAACGGCCGCAGTGAAATCACCGTGGTCGTGCGGGAAGGCGAAACCCTGACCAGCGATCGGCTTTGCGTGTGGGCGGCGCAGTGCCGAGGTTATCGGGGCGGGCTCTACCAAGATTCCCGGATTCAGCAGATTCGCGGGATCGAACAAACCCTTGAATTGTTCGAATACTTTGATCGCTTCATCCGAATACATGTGCGGCAGCAGCGCCCCACGGGCGCGTCCGTCCCCGTGTTCGCCCGATATTGAACCCCCATATCGGCCAACCAGTGCGGCGGCTTCTTCCATGAATGCTTTGAAGACGGGCACATCCGACTCTTCGTTAAGCGGAACATCCATTCGGACGTGGATGCATCCGTCGCCAAAGTGCCCGTACGGCAATCCCTCGATGCCGTACTTATCCATCAACGCTTCAAAGTCCGTCAAATAAGGACCCAGTTTCGCCGGGGGAACGGCGGCATCTTCCCACCCAGGCCAAGCCTGGTTCCCAGCCGGCGTCCGACCCGCCAGTCCCACACCATCGGCACGAATTCGCCAGAGAGCGGCCGCCTCTTGCACAGTGGTCACGATTCGGTGGTCCACCGAGCCAGATGCCTCCACAAGATCGGCTGCCTTGCGTTCCGCGGTTCTAGGATCACCATCTGTTTGGCTAACTTCGCAAAAGAGCCAGCCTTCGCCCTCTGGCAAAGCAGGCACCGAGCCCACCGAGCGGCGCACCACGTCGACCAAACGCGAATCCATTCCCTCTATTGCCAGCGGATTCTCTGGCAGCAGGTTCACGACATCGCCGGCCGCGGCGACCATTGACGGATAGCCGAGGACGACCAAAATCGGCTCTTTTGGGACCGGCTTGAGCTGCACGGTCGCTTCCAGGATCGTCACACACGTACCTTCGGTACCCACCAGTGCTTTGGCTAGATCACTGCCTTTTTCTGGCAGCAGGTGCTCTAAGGAATAGCCGGATTCCTGCCGAGTAAAGCGGCCCAGTTCAGTGCGCAGCAGAGCCAGATTTGATGAGACGAGGGCGTCTAGGCCGGGTACTTTCTTCAGTTCCCCCTCCCCGGCGGCAGCCGTGAACCGACGCCCTCGGCCGTCAATCACTTCCAGAGACAGCGTGTTATCAACGGTGCGTCCATATGCCAAAGCGTGGGGTCCGCAAGCGTTATTGCCAATCATTCCGCCCAGTGTCGCCCGATTCTTCGTGGAGGGGTCGGGGCCGAACCACAGGCCAAAAGGCGCTGCCGCGTCCTGCAGATCAGACATGATGACGCCGGGTTGCACAGTAGCCGTGCGGGCGACTGGATCAATTTCAAGAATCCGGTTCATATAGCGGGAAAAGTCGAAAACGATTCCCGGACCGATCGCGTTCCCGGCGACCGAAGTCCCCGCGCCACGCGACGTGACTGGAATGCGGGCTTCTCGCGCGATGCGCAGAGCGGCTTCGACCTCGTCCTTAGAACGGGGGAAGAGGACGGCAGCGGGCTGCACACGGTAGTTAGAAGCATCTGAAGAATACTCAACGCGACGTCGCAGCGTGTCATCGACCTCGATCACTGCTCGCAAAGCTTGCAGAACATCGGCAGGGACGTCAACGGATTGGCCTTCAGGGATGGAATCGTAAACAGCGGCGCCACTCATACGCGTGATTGTCCCACAGTGGTGGCCGACTGGGTTGTCCCGGCACCTGCCACAATATGGAGAGTCGCGTTTCTGAAGGAGTAACCAACTATGACCTTGATAGGAAATTCAGCCTTGGATGTGTACCCGCTATCTTTGGGGACTAACTCATTCGGTTGGACTGCTGATCTTGAAACGGCTCACGCGATTCTTGATGAGTACGCGGACAACGGTGGGAACTTCATCGATACTGCCGACGTTTATGGCCGCCATAAGAAGGGCAATGTGGGTGGCGAATCAGAGGCGATGATCGGGCCGTGGCTGTCGGCGCGTCCTCGGGAAGAGATAGTACTGGCCAGCAAGGTTGGCTATGTGAATCCGGAGGGTGACCTCTCCAAGAAACGGGTTCGGGAAGCCCTGGATGGGTCCTTGACGCGCCTCGAAACTGATTACATCGACCTTTACTATGCGCATAAGTTCGACCCGGCTACCCCTATTGAAGAATCCGTTGCCGCGTTCGCTCAAGTGCAGGCAGCGGGGAAGATTCGTGAGATCGGCCTGTCGAACATGAGTCCGGAGCAAATCCGCGAGTGGATGGCCGCTGCTGACGACCAGGGTGTACCCCGTCCCGTCGCACTTCAACCCCCTTACAACTTGGTTCGACGCGTGCCCTATGAGACGAAGTGGCAACCAATTGCCGAAGAATTCAATCTAGGGGTGATGACGTACTGGTCCCTAGCCGGGGGACTACTAACCGGAAAATACTCGGACACAGAAGAGATCCGGGGGGACAGGGCCCGGACGGTCACTGATCATGCTTCCCGTCAAGCGTTTGAGGTCGTAGCGGCGGTCAAGGCGATTGCTGCGGATCACAACGTAGATCCGGCCGCGGTGGCAATTGCCTGGATACTCGAAAACCCGACGGTGACGGCCCCTGTTGCTTCAGCCAGCCGATCCAGTCAGGTCGGCCCTATGATGGAAGGCGTCACAATCCAGCTAACCCCGCAAGATTTAGCCGTTTTGGATGAACTGTCAAAGGGGTTGTCTTAA
>CAYFWE010000028.1:0-1326 GCA_964346745.1 uncultured Actinomyces sp.
CAGTTAGGCCGCTTCCATCTCATTTACACGCTTGGCTAGCTTCGACTTACGCTGAGCGGCTTGGTTGCGATGGATCACGCCCTTGGACACAGCGATGTCGAGCTTGCGGCAGGTGGCCCGCAGGTTGGCTTCGGCGAGTTCCTTGTCGCCAGCCTCTACTGCTTCACGCGTCTTGCGGACGTAGGTCTTCAGTTCAGACTTGTAACCCTGGTTGCGTACACGGCGCTTCTCGTTCGTGCCGACGCGCTTCTTCTGCTGCTTGATGTTTGCCACTTCGTAGACTCTCCTCAAAAAGGCGGTTCGTAGTTCCAGTCGATGAGGGGTGAGGCTGAACCGTGGGCTAGGCGTGGGGACACCCGCGATCGGCAGTAGCCTGGTCCCACGCTCGACCACGCGTGGAGTCCAAGCGATTACTTTACCAGTCTGTGGGGGCGACTCCACCTGCCCGGTGCGGTACAACTGGTGGAACTGGTCACCAACGCGGCATCCCTAGAACGGTGCGGTTGCGGCCAGAAGTCCGATCAGTGAAATAACTGCGCTGACCATCACCACGGGGATCGATACTGCCACCCCCATGAAAGTCACCACTAGAGGACGCAAATCGAACCGTACCCAGGCGGGTTGTTCTTCGCCACCGACTAGGACTCGGACGCTGCGCTGCACGGCCTCAACCCTTGGGAATGGTGTGGAGCGTCGAATATAGAACTCCGCTGCCGCCCGCTTCGCCCGTTCGCTTGCTTCAAGGGCGACTTCCGCACTGGTTCGTTCAGGGGCAGTGACCGAGGTGGTTTCCGCGTTGGCTACACCCCAGGTTTGCCCGCCCGGTGGGCCCGGTGGCGCAGTGTTAATCCGCCAACGCAAGAAGGCAAGTAGTAGCCAAAACAACCACGCAACGCCGACGATCCACAGGAAAGGTACGCCTTTACCAGGGGCAGCTCGATTCAGTAAGACCGCCATCAAAGTCGCCCCCAGGTTCGTGGCCCCAGCCAGCATCAGCAGGAGGAACCCGGTGGCACTGAGTGCTCGGCCAGCGAAAGTCGCCATGCTCAACATCGCCCGGCCGTACGGGGTTGCCCGGCTCTGCGGGGGCAGGGGATCCAAGATGAAGTCTTGGTAGTCATCTTTCATCTGCGGTATCCCTTTCCCACTGGCCGGCCGTAAACTTGTAGACTCAGCACTCTTTAGTCCAGTTAACGGGGTTTCCCAGGTGGGGGCAACCCCTATCACAGTGCTGGCTGTCGAGTTGCGGCCCAGACCATGGCAAGCTTTAGGGTGCTTGGCCTTCACGCCAACGACCGCAGCAACACGGATTGCAGTATCTAAAAG
>CAYFWE010000028.1:1426-18224 GCA_964346745.1 uncultured Actinomyces sp.
GGTGCTTGGCCTTCACGCCAACGACCGCAGCAACACGGATTGCAGTATCTAAAAGGCAGTATCTAAAAGATTGAGGAGTCCCCCTAGTGGCCGATGAGAAGTTTGGTAGCAATGTTCCCGGCGCGACGCCGCAGCCGCGTATCCGGAACTTCTCTATCATCGCCCACATTGACCACGGTAAATCAACCTTGGCCGATCGGATGCTGCAGCTAACGGGAAGCGTTGATTCCCGGGAAATGCGCGCCCAGTACCTGGACCGCATGGATATTGAGCGTGAGCGTGGCATCACCATCAAGAGTCAAGCGGTTCGCCTGCCGTGGACCGTTGACGACACCACGTATGCGATCAACATGATTGACACGCCCGGCCACGTTGACTTCACGTATGAGGTATCCCGATCTTTGGCGGCCTGCGAAGGTGCTGTGCTGCTGGTCGACGCAGCGCAAGGGATCGAAGCCCAGACGCTCGCGAACCTGTACCTGGCGATGGAAAACGACCTCGTCATCATTCCAGTCCTTAACAAAATCGACCTGCCCGGGGCGCAGCCGGAAAAGTATGCCCAAGAACTGGCGGACCTGATTGGTGTGGAGCCGGAAGAAGTGCTCCTAGTTTCGGGCAAGACCGGCGTGGGGGTCCCGGAATTGTTGGATCGGATCGTGCAAGAGATTCCCGCTCCTGACGGTGATCCAGAGGGTGCTACGCGGGCAGAAATTTTTGACTCCGTGTACGACTCATATCGGGGAGTGGTCACGTATGTGCGCGTGGTGGACGGCCACTTAGGCACTCGTGAACGCGTCAAGATGATGTCGACCGGCGACACATACGAACTGCTGGAACTGGGTGTCATGTCCCCAGAGCCCACCCCCACGGACGGTTTGGGCGCGGGTGAGGTTGGGTACCTGATCACCGGGGTCAAGGACGTACGTAAGTCTCGGGTTGGTGACACCATCACCACGGCGATTAAGTCGGCGGAAGAACCTCTTCCTGGATATCGCAACCCTCAGCCCATGGTTTTCTCGGGCGTATACCCGGTTGATGGGTCAGACTTTCCCGATTTGCGGGAAGCGCTCACAAAACTGCAGTTGAACGATGCGGCCCTCACGTTTGAGCCGGAGACTTCCGTGGCCCTCGGCTTTGGGTTCCGCTGCGGGTTCCTGGGTCTGCTCCACTTAGAGATCGTGCGTGAACGTTTGGAACGCGAGTTTGGTCTTGATCTGATCGCGACCGCCCCCAACGTCGTCTATGAAGTTACGGCCGAGGACGGAACCCAGATCCGCGTCGACAATCCTTCCGAGTTCCCCGACGGCAAGATTTCCGATGTGCGCGAGCCGATGGTGGCGGCGACAATCCTGACTCCCACGGACTTTGTGGGCGCGGTGATGGAGCTTTGCCAAGAGCGGCGGGGCACCATGCTGGGCATGGACTACCTGTCGACCGAGCGCGTCGAACTGCGGTACCGCCTGCCCCTGGCAGAAATCGTTTTCGACTTCTTTGACAACCTAAAGTCCCGCACGCGCGGCTACGCTTCCCTCGATTATCACGAGGACGGGGATGCGGTGGCGGACTTGGTCAAGGTCGATGTCCTGTTGAACGCCGAAAAAGTCGATGCCTTCAGCGCCATTGTCCACAAGGACAACGCCTACCCCTACGGCGTGCGGATGACGAAGCGTCTCAAGGATCTAATCCCGCGCCAGCAGTTCGAAATCCCGGTTCAAGCGGCCATCGGCTCGCGCGTCATCAGCCGCGAAACCATCAAGGCATTGCGTAAAGACATGCTTGCCAAGTGCTACGGCGGCGATATTTCGCGCAAGCGCAAACTCTTGGAAAAGCAGAAGGAAGGCAAGAAGCGCATGAAGGCGATCGGGCGGGTGGAAGTACCGCAAGAAGCGTTCATTGCTGCCCTCACCTCAGACGCGCCGGCAGCGAAGAAGTGACCGACCCGGTCTTCTTGGCTCGCACCAAATCGTTTGCGCGCCGCGCTCGTGACCTGCCGCCTTCACTGGAGCGCCAATACGAGCAGGTGCGTGAACAGTATGTGGTGAACGTGGCCCGCGGCTTGGGCTATACGACGGTGGCTGCGGACGCCAAACTCGATGTGATCGACCTGTTCGGGCGTGATGCCCCCTTGGTGGTTGAGGTCGGATCGGGGCGGGGTGAACAAATCGTTTCCTTCGCCGCCGCTCACCCAGAGTGGAACTTTTTAGCGTTCGAGGTGTGGACCCCGGGCATCGCGCGTCTAGCAGTGGCAGCCGGTCGGGCCGGGCTGACGAATATTCGGGTTATTGAGGCTGATGCCCAACAGGCCCTTCCCGTCCTACTCGGTCCTGACACCGCGCTCGAACTGTGGTCTTTCTTCCCCGACCCGTGGCGCAAATCCCGCCACCACAAGCGCCGTCTTGTCTCCGCCGCGTTCGCCCAGATGGTTGCCGACCTACTTAAAGACGGGGGCATCTGGCGAATGGCGACCGACTGGGAAGACTACGCGCAACAAATGCTGGCGGTTGTGGCTGCCTGCCCCCAGTTCGCGTTGCCGGATGAGGACGAGGACGGGCAGCCCACTTTCTCTTCTCGGTTTGCGGGGCGAATTACCACCCACTTCGAGCAACGCGCAGCCGACGAGGGGCGCCCAGTTTGGGACTTAGCGGCAGTGAGACTGCCCCGCGCCCAATCTGACGCAAACCAGTCGGGCTTGTAGTCATGCCTGCCCAACCGGAAGGGATTCCCTGGCCCCAAGAAGGGGCGTTGACCCCGCCCCCAGGCGGCAGTCTCGCCCCTTTTGCCACGTATATACACGTGCCGTTTTGCACCGTGCGTTGCGGCTACTGCGACTTCAACACTTACACAAAAGGATTCGGTGCAGGAGCGGACTTAGCCACTTACGCCGACTCCGTCATAGCTGAAATAGAGTTTTCC
This sequence comes from uncultured Actinomyces sp., assembly GCA_964346745.1. GTDB lineage: Bacteria > Actinomycetota > Actinomycetes > Actinomycetales > Actinomycetaceae > Scrofimicrobium. The sequence goes on from CAYFWE010000028.1 coordinate 4,340, forward strand.
AAACGCACACTGGACCGGGCTGGCTGGCCGGTTCGGCCCGTGGAGTCCATCTTCTTCGGAGGTGGCACGCCCTCGCTAATGGAGCCGGCAGCGATTGGGAAAATCCTGGACGCCCTCGACCACAGTATTGGGATCGGGGACAACGCCGAAGTCACTTTAGAAGCAAATCCAGAGAACCTGAATGATCAGCGGGCCAAAGAATTCCAAAAGTGGGGTATCAACCGCTTTTCGATTGGCATGCAATCAGCAGTACCCCGCGTGCTGTCCGTCCTCGACCGCATCCATAATCCTGAGAATGTGCCCAAGGCTGTGGCGGCGGCGAAGAATGCGGGCTGCCAAGTTTCCGTCGATCTTATTTACGGGGCGCCCGGCGAAAGTACGGCCGACTGGGAAACCTCTTTGCAGGCCGCAATCGGTATGGAACCAGACCATATAAGTGCGTACTCGTTGATCATCGAAGAGGGCACGAAAATGGGGCGCGACCTCAAGGCCGGCTTGATCCCCCCATCCGACCCCGACGAAGACGCACAAAAGTACGAAATGGCCGATCAGCTTTTGGGTGAGGCCGGATATAACTGGTACGAAATCTCCAACTTCTCTCGCTCACCGGAGACCAGATCGACACACAATCTTGCCTATTGGCGCGACTGGGATTGGTGGGGATACGGACCGGGTGCCCACTCCCACCTAGCGGGTCAGCGCTGGTGGAACGTCAAACACCCCCTTGCCTACGCGGGGAAACTCACCCAGGGACACTCACCCGCTTACGCCGGGGAACAGCTTGACGACGAAGATCGCCGAGTCGAAAAAGTGATGCTGGGGATCCGCACCAGTGACGGCCTGCCAACAGCGAGGTTAGACCCACTTGCCCTCGCGCGACTTCAAACCGAAAACCTGCTGGTAGTTGACGCTATGCAACACGCGGTACTCACCTTGTCGGGACGTCTCTTGGCAGACTATGTGACGCGCGTTTTACTCGGTTGGGAATAGGTACAAGCCGCCAAGTAAGCTGGAAGAGCACTAAATTTCTTTGGGGGTGGGACAGTGTCAACGGCAGGTCGACGCTTGGACGTCCTCCGCGCGATCGTGATCGAATATGTGAACACCAATGAGCCGGTCGCATCCCGCGCCGTGGCCCAGTCGTACGTGATGGGCGTATCGTCGGCAACGATCCGCAATGATATGAGCGTCCTGGAAGAAGCGGGTCTGATCCGCCAGCCGCACACATCCGCGGGGCGGGTTCCCACCGAAGCGGGCTATCGCGTCTTTGTTGACCGGCTGGATCCTTCTGCCACCCAGTTGGCTGCCAGCCGTGCCGAATTGGCGAAGCAACTCGCGAAGAGATTGGTCCATATCGATTCGGTTGAGGACGCCATCGATTCCACCGTGCGGGCGCTTGCGGGTATCACGGGACAGGCCGCCATCTTGGAATACCCCGATGTTCTATCTGAAAAACTGCGGCGGGTAGAACTCATCGACTTAGACGGCCGCCGCCTCTTGGCGATCGTAGTGACAGTAACGGGCAAAGTTTTGGAACAGATCGTCCTCTTTCCCGGTGGCCGGGCGCCCTCAGCCAAAATGCTCGACAACGTGCGGGATCACATAAACAGCGTCCTGGCGGGGGTAGAGGCCAGCAAAATCGGTGGCGCGCTGAGTGATGTTTGTGACTCACTACCGCCCGCACAGCTAGAACTGTGCGCCGCTGTTTGCCAAGCGGTTCGAGAGAGCACCCAGGCACTACAAACGACGCGCGTGGTGACAGCCGGAGCGGCCAACCTGGCTCGGGCGGGAATCGACTTTTCAGATGTAGCCCGCGTGTTAGAGGTGTTAGAAGACCCCGCCGCGCTGCTCCAAGTATTCCGCGCCGCGCAGATGGACCCGCTAACCATCTCAATTGGTGCGGAGAACACCCACGAAGCACTGGCCGAAGCATCCCTCATATCCGCCACCTACACGCCGGTTCCGACCCCAGCAGATGCCGACGCATCCGCCGGGGGTAGTCACGTGGGTGTGATAGGCCCCACCCGCATGGATTATGGTCGTTCGCTGGCGGCGGTAGAGGCTGTGTCAGGCTATTTGTCACGACTACTGTTGAGGCAGTCTGGTGCCGATCTTGAGGTGCCTGAAGAACGGCAGGAAGCTGGGGAAGAATCCGAGTGACCGACTACTACGAGTTACTAGGCGTCAGTCGTGACGCGACTACCGAAGAAATTCGGCGTGCCTACCGGAAGAAAGCACGCGAACTGCACCCCGACACAGCCGGGGCTGCTTCTGAAGAAGACTTCAAGAACGTATCCATGGCGTACGAAGTGCTGTCCGACCCCCAAAAACGTGAGCGCTACGACCTGGGTGGCGGGCCTGGAATGGGCAATGGATCCACTGGCTACGGCGGCTTCCAAGGTAGTGGCTTTGGGTTCCAAGACATCTTCGAAACCATGTTCACCTCCATGGGTGGTTTCGGTGGCCCCAGCGGCACACCGCAACGCGGTCGGCCAGGACAAGACATTTTGGTCGCCGTGGAAGTCAGTTTGAAAGACGTTGTCTTTGGCACCACGAAAGAAGTCATCGTTGATTCGGCGATGCAGTGCACCACTTGCGGTGGTGACGGCGCGGCCCCGGGGACCAGTCCGGTCACCTGTTCGGACTGCGGGGGCAGTGGAAGCGTGCAACGCATCCAAAACACCCTGCTTGGACAGATGCGGGTGGCAGCTCCTTGCGCGAAGTGTCAAGGACATGGGCAAACCATTCCGAACCCCTGTTCCGCGTGTCATGGTGAAGGGCGGGTCCAAGCCAGTCGCACGGTTTCCGTTGACATTCCGGCCGGCGTCGAATCCGGGACTCGAATTCGCCTACGGGGCGAAGGCCAAGCGGGAACCAAGGGCGCCCCAGCCGGTGACCTACTTGTAGAAATCCGGGAGCTGCCCGATCCGATGTTCTCCCGCCGCGGTTGGGACTTGAACACCTCCATCACCGTTCCTATGACGACCGCCGCCCTCGGCACCGTATTCACCCTCAAAACCCTCGACGGGGAAAGAGAAGTAGAAATCCACCCGGGCACTCAACCGGGGGAGCGCATCACACTCAAGGGCCTGGGGGTGAACCACCTGCGCGGCAGCGGACGCGGTGACCTATACGTACACGTAGAAGTTGAGATTCCCAAGAAGCTGGACGCCGACTCTCGAGCACTCTTAGAAGAACTGGCCCGCACGCGCGGCGAAAACAGGGTGGAACCAGCGGGTAGCCGGCCGGGCGGGCTGTTTGGCAAATTCCGCGGGAAACGCTAACTCGGTGACGAACCCGGTCTTTGTAGCCCCCACAGTGCAAGCGGCCCAGCGCTCACTGCCCCTACCCCGCGTGAGCGTCGGCGACCACGTTTGCGTTGAGGGCGACGAAGCGCGCCACGCCCAAAAAGCACAGCGTTTACGCGAAGGGGAGATACTCGACCTAGTCGATGGCCAAGGAACGCGGGTCACCGCCAAAGTGGCGTCCGGACCTCGGGAAGTGCTGACCGTGGAAGTGCTGGCCGTACTTTGTGAAGAAGAGCCCCGGCCCGCCTTCGTCCTCGTTCAAGCCTTGGCAAAAGGGGGGCGCGATGAACAGGCTGTCGAAACCGCCACTGAAATGGGCGTTGACCGAGTCATTCCCTGGGCGGCCAGCCGGTCCATTGTTCGGTGGGACGCAAAAAAGAAGCAAAGCGGACGGGACCGGTGGCAGCGCGTCGCAACTGCCGCGGCGAAGCAGTCACGGCGGGCCCGCATACCGGAAGTGAGCAACCTTCACACCGGCAAGCAACTGGTCGAACAGGTCGCCGAGACCGTACAGGATGGCGGCGTCGTTCTGATAGCGCATGAAAGTGGCTCCCCTTCGTTGACCGAGATGGTCGCCGAAATGGAACCCACCCTCTTGCAAGCACCTTCGGTCACGGTGATTATTGGTCCCGAGGGCGGCATTTCCGACGATGAGCTACAGGATCTGATTGAGGCCGGCGGCACTGTCGTGACCTTGGGAAGCGTTGTCATGCGTTCTTCCACCGCCGGGCCGGCTCTACTGGCAGCATTGAATTACATTTTGGGGAGATGGTGAGCGTCATGGCTTCCACCGACGCACTCGGATACACCCGCAAGACCCTGCGCATACCGGCCGGGGTTAACCACCTGAGCATTATGGGGGTGGCCGACCAGTGTCTGCGCGTCCTCGAAAAAGGCTTCCCCAACACTACTTTCAGTGTCGCCGGACAAAAGGTTCATCTAGCCGGACCGGAAGCAGAGACCGCTCTGGCAGCAGGCGTTATTACCGAAATGATTAGCTCCGCCGAAGCGGGCAGCCCCCTGGATGCAGAAACCGTGGCCAGTGCCGTGGCAATCTTGCAGTCGCCGCAATCGAGCCGGCCCCGCCCAGCGCTGGGGGTGACCGGCCGATACGTGCGGGCAAAAACGCCAGGCCAACAGAAATATTTGGACGCCCTAGAAGACCACCAGGTCACGTTTGGGATTGGGCCGGCGGGAACAGGGAAGACCTACCTGGCGATGGCCAAAGCTGTGGAAGCGCTGCTAGCAGGAAAGGTGCGGCGGCTCGTCCTCACCCGCCCGGCCGTAGAAGCGGGGGAAAACCTGGGGTTCTTACCCGGGTCACTGTCGGAAAAGATCAACCCGTACCTGCGTCCCCTCTACGATGCGCTGCAAGATTTGTTAGAGGACGGGGCCCTGCCCCGTCTAATGGAGGCCGGCGCAATCGAAGTCGCGCCCCTGGCCTATATGCGCGGGCGAACCTTGAATGACTCGTTCATAATTTTGGACGAAGCGCAAAACACGACGGTGGCGCAGATGAAAATGCTGCTCACCCGTTTGGGGCACGGCTCCAAACTGGCGGTCACCGGGGACGTGACACAGGTGGATTTGGCTACCGGGCAACGGTCAGGACTAACCCATGCGGAAGAGGTTCTGCGCGACGTGCAGGGCATCTCATTTGTCTATTTGACCAGTGCGGACGTGGTGCGGACCCGAATAGTCGCCGATATCGTAGACGCATACGAAGAATGGGATGCACGCCACCCCCATCAAGAAGGTGGGCGTCCAGCGGGTGGGCGCAGACAAGGTCGATCGGAGGGGCACTATGGCCGTTGAGGTGATCAACGAAACTGAGTTCGACATTGATTTGGCGGAGTTTGCGGAACTGGCAGATTTCGTGCTCACCCAAATGCACGTGTCCACCGATTCAGAACTTTCCGTCATATTCATTGAAGAAGAGCCGATGGCTGACTTGCATGTGCGGTGGCTGGACTTGGAAGGCCCCACGGATGTGATGAGCTTTCCCATGGATGAACTTAAGCCGGGACGACCCGATGCCGTCACGCCCGAAGGAACCTTGGGTGATATTTGCATTTGCCCGGCGGTCGCACAGCGGCAAGCCCAGGTGGCGGGGCATTCCATGGTTGAAGAAATGCTCCTGCTGGAAACCCACGGGATCCTCCACTTACTGGGTTATGACCATGCTGAGCCCGAAGACGAAGAAGTGATGTTTGCGCTGCAGCGGAAGCTGCTCTTGATGTTCCTGTCCCAAAAGTGAGCGATCCACAGCTGCTCCTAGCGCCGAGCACCGCGTACGCCCTCGCCCTTTTTGGGGTGGCCATGATGTTCTTGGGCGCATGGTTCTCCACGGTCGAAACGGCCCTTTCACGGATGACCCTGGCATATGCGGAAGACCTGGTTGAACAGGGACGACGCGGGGGCACGGCCCTGCTTGAAGCGGTGGCGGGTCGGAAAGAGTTTGGCGGTTCGCTTGCCCCCGCCCGAGTGTTGGCGACGACCGTTGGGATCGTTACCCTAGCGGTCACCTTGTCGACCCAGTTCTGGCACATGGGGTGGCGGTGGTGGGGGACTCTCCTAGCCACAATGGCGCTCGTCGCAGTCGTGCAACTGGTGGCGCTAGCCATTTCAAATCGGTTGAATGCGGGTTCGCGCTATGTGACTGTTGCGCTGCTCGGGGCACGCACCGCTGTTCGCGCTTTGGGTCGCGTCCGCCGGCAGCGGGCCCGTCAGCCGCTGGGCCGCACGGAAACGGATGGGGGACAGCTCGCCGAAGCTCGCCTAGCTGTCGCCGATGATCTGCGGGAACTCCTCGATGAAGTGTCCGAGGACGGCAACGCCGCGCCCCTGGAAGAAGAAGACCGAAAGATCCTGCGCTCCGTATTTGAACTGGGGCAAATGCGGGTCGGGGAACTCATGGTTCCGCGCAGTGAAATGATCACCGTCCGGGGGGACGAGGACGCCCACGCTGGCCTCGACCTTTTTGTGACTTCCGGCTATTCGCGGCTGCCGGTCGTCGGGAAATCACTGGATGACATCCAGGGGGTCTTATACCTCAAAGACGTGGTGCGCCGCTCTTTGCTTGGCCCTACAGCCCTAGACATTCGGGTCCAAGACTTAGCGCGCGCGGCCTCATTCGTTCCCGAAATGAAACTGGCAGATGACGAGCTGCGCGTGATGCAGGCGACCAACACTCACCTCGCCCTCGTCGTCGACGAATACGGGGGTATAGCCGGGTTGGTGACCATCGAAGACATCCTCGAAGAACTGGTTGGGGAACTGGTCGATGAACACGACGTTGACGTCGCTGTCGTCGAAGAACTATCCCCCGGAGTGTGGCAGGTCCCTACGTCCTACCACTTGGATGACCTGGAAGATCTTCTCGATATGAAGGTGGACGAGGACGATGTGTACTCGGTGGGTGGCCTGCTCACCAAAGCGATCGGCCGGGTGCCGCTGCCGGGGGACCGGGCTCAAGTCGGTGACCTGATCGTTCAGGCCGGACAGTCTACTGGGCGTCGCAAGAGAGTACTGAGCGTAACTGTGCAGCGTCTGCACCCCTGATCTCTAGTAACCTTGGCGCTAAACCAACGGAGGAAGGGACAGTCGTGACCCAGATTGAAGAAGAGCAGTTCAGAGCTGGGTTTGTTGCGATCGTAGGTCGCCCCAACGTTGGGAAATCGACGCTGACCAACGCGATGGTCGGACACAAAGTGGCGATCACCTCTCGCCGACCAGAAACAACCCGACACAATATTCGCGGGATCGTGCAACGCCCCGATGGGCAACTTGTCGTGGTTGACACGCCCGGCTTTCACCGCCCTCGAACACTACTTGGAAAACGGCTAAACGAGATGGTCCAAGAGGCACTCGTAGCGGTCGACGCGGTGGTGGTCTGTTTTCCGGCAGACCAGAAAGTCGGCCCGGGGGATCGTTTCATCACCAACGAATCAGCGCATTCAGGGACCCCTAGGATAGCGGTGGTAACCAAGATTGATCAGGTCGGTAAAGGGCGCCTCGCGGAGCACCTGCTCGAAGTGGACGACCTGGCCTCTTGGGAAGCCGTCGTTCCCGTCAGCGCCAAGACCGGGGAAAACTTAGACCGCCTGGTCCAGGTCTTGATCGAAACGATGCCCGTATCACCGCCTCTTTATCCTGAGGATGAGATCACCGAAGAAACTGAAGAAACGCTGATCGCCGAATTTGTGCGCGAAGCCGCGTTAGAGGGCGTCCACCACGAACTGCCGCACTCGGTTGCGGTGCAGGTCACAGAGATTATTGAGCGGGAAGCCAAAGGTAAACGCCAGCCACTTCTAGATGTTTACGTGACCATCTTTGTGGAACGCGACAGCCAGAAAGCCATCATCATCGGTAAGGGTGGCGAACGACTGAAACAAATCGGTAGCGAAGCGCGCAGTCAGATCGAAGAGCTCCTAGGCCGAAAAGTGTATCTACACCTGCACGTAACGGTCGCAAAAAACTGGCAGACGGATCCGAAGATCTTGGAGCGATTCGGCTTCTAAAGACCGAGGGTCGGAACGCTGAGTTTGCGTGACGCGCGTCTCGGAGCTAGATTGCAGGGGTGATCGCATTAGAACTGCTGCTTATCTGCCGCGACGTGGCCTGACCAGATCGGAAAGCACGTCGCGGAGTCCCGCCGTTCCGGTCGGCCGTCGAACGCACGTTGAAAAGGCAGACAAATGATCACCAATGGTCCCGCGAATTCGCAGCAAGATTCCCCGATGCCGGTTGCTAAGTACCGGCCGTTCCTGGACACCAATCCTCCCCACCTCATTGACCGGCAGTGGCCTGATAAGCGCATCGTTAAGGCCCCTCGGTGGCTCACAACCGACCTGCGGGACGGAAACCAGTCCCTGGTTGAACCGATGGACCCGGCCCGTAAACGCCTCATGTTCGACCTGCTGGTGCGGATGGGCTACAAGGAAATCGAAATTGGCTTCCCAGCCGCGTCACAAACAGATTTTGATTTTGTGCGCTCTCTGGTTGAATCCGACGCCGTCCCCGACGACGTGACGGTTTCCGTCCTCACCCAATCTCGCCCGGAAATCATCACGCGGACCATTGAATCTCTAATCGGATTCAAACGCGCCACCGTCCACCTGTACAACGCCACGTCCCCTCTGTTCCGCGAGGTCGTATTCCGGAACGATAAAGACCGGACGATCGCCTTGGCTGTTGAGGGCACCAAGCACGTCATGGCTGAAGCAGAGCGAATCCTTGGCAATGACACTGTCTTTGGCTTCGAGTACTCCCCGGAAATTTTCATTGACACGGAACCGGACTTTGCCTTGGCAGTGTGCGAAGCAGTTATGGACGTGTGGCAGCCGGGCCCGGATCGGGAAATCATCTTGAACCTGCCGGCCACCATTGAACGGTCCACCCCCAACGTGTACGCCGACCAAGTGGAATGGATGTCGCGAAACCTCTCTCGCCGCGAATTCATCACCCTCTCAGTCCACCCCCACAACGACCGGGGGACCGCGGTGGCAGCCGCGGAACTGGCGATGCTTGCGGGCGCGGACCGGGTGGAAGGCTGCCTGTTCGGACATGGCGAGCGCACGGGTAACGTCGACCTGGTTACGCTCGCACTCAACCTCTACACGCAGGGAATCAACCCCCAGGTGGACATTTCTGACATCGACGATGTGCGCCGAACGGTCGAATACTGCACGGGCATGGGCGTGCCAGAACGCGCTCCCTACGCGGGTGACCTGGTTTACACGTCCTTCTCCGGATCACACCAAGACGCGATCCGAAAAGGATTTGCAGTCCGGGAAAAAGCTGTCAGGGAAGCAGAGCGGGAAGAGGACGTCCTCTGGCAAATCCCGTACCTGCCCATCGACCCTCACGACTTGGGACGCTCTTACGAAGCAGTTGTGCGCGTGAACTCCCAGTCCGGTAAGGGAGGGGTAGCGTTCCTGATGGCCAGCGCACACTCTTTGGAACTGCCCAGGCGCCTCCAAATCGAATTCTCCAGGATCGTGCAGGCCGCGACTGAAAGCGAAGGCGGGGAAGTTGACGCAGATGCCATGTGGCGCATTTTTGCGGACGCATACCTGCCGAACGATTCTGCGGACGGTTTGGATCCGTGGGGTCGGTTCGTCCTCGGACGCACATCCGAAACAGCAGATGATTCAGGTGCCGACCTGCAGGCCGAGATCTTTGACAACGGGGAACAGATTGTCATCTCCGCCCACGGCAACGGGCCGGTTGACGCGTTCGTCCAAGGATTGAAAGATGCCGGCCACGATCTGAAGATTCTCGACTACGCCGAACACGCGATGAGTGCAGGGCGGGGGGCGGATGCTGCCTCGTACATCGAAGCCTCCGTTGATGGGCAAACGGTGTGGGGCGTGGGGATCGACGCTTCAATTGCTCGAGCATCGTACAAGGCGATTATTTCCGCGCTGAATCGCGCATTGCGCTGACGGCCAAGCGCCGCTTTAGCCCGCCCCCGCAATGAGACAATATACCCATGAGCAGGACATTTCGGGAGCGGGCCATCGTCTTGCGCACCTACAAACTGGGTGAGGCCGACCGAATCCTAGTTCTGCTTGGCGAACAGAGCGGGCAGTTTCGCGCCGTTGCCAAAGGGATCCGACGCACCACATCGAAGTTTGGGGCGCGCCTACAGCCGTTCAACATAGTGGACGTCCAATGCTACCGGGGGCGCCAAGACCTGCACACAATCACCCAAGCCCACACGCTGAGCGCCTACTCGTCAAAAATCGCCGCAGACTACGCGGCGTTCACCAATGCGAAACTGATGGTAGAAGCCGTCCAACGCTCCACCGAGGGCCACGACCTTGGTTCCCAAGAACAGTTCGCTCTGTTACACGGGGCGTTGCACGCTCTGGCGTCTCGGTCCAAACCAGGCCCGCTGATCACCGCGTCCTACCTGCTGCGCATGGCCGCGCTGGAAGGCTGGCAACCAACCCTGACCTTCTGCGCACACTGCGAGACGCCCGGGTCCCACCCCCACTTCTCGCTCTCTTCTGGGGGGAGCATGTGTGATGACTGTGCCAGCCCCGACGCCGCGGAAGTTCCCACCGAAGTGCTGGTCCTAATGGAAGACTTACTGGCAGGAAACTGGGCGCAAGTCGCCAGCCACTCTTCCCAGTATTGGGGGGAAGCAATGGACTTGGCGGGACTGTGGGTGCAATGGCAAGTTGAGCAGCGCCTGCGGTCTTTACCGTTTGCCGCAACGATGGAAAGGACCTGAAGTGGGTTGCACAACGATACTGGTAGGCAAGGACGCGTCCTACGACGGATCCACGATCATTGCGCGCAATGAGGATTCCCCCAACGGCCAATACGCCCCGAAGAAGACGGTGGTCGTCCTTCCCGAAGATCAACCGCGCAAATACACCAGTGTGCTTTCCCGGGTAGAAGTGGACCTGCCTGATAATCCACTTCGATACACGGCCGTGCCAAACGCCCTCGACCATGAAGGACTGTGGGCATCGGCAGGGGTAAATGCAGCGAACGTGGCGATGAGCGCCACCGAAACACTCACCAGCAATGAGCGGGTCTTGGGTGCGGACCCGCTGGTGGTTGCCACGGACGAGCAGCCTGGCGGCCTTGGCGAGGAAGATTTGCTAACCGTCGTCCTGCCGTACGTTCGCTCTGCCCGTGAAGGCGTATTGCGTTTGGGTGCCCTTCTCGAAAAATATGGCACCTACGAAATGAATGGGATCGCCTTTTCGGACGAGGACGAAATCTGGTGGATGGAAACTATTGGCGGCCACCACTGGATAGCCAAACGCGTACCCGACAATGCTTACGTTGCGGTCGCAAATCAGTTCAGCATCGATGATTTCGACATGCAGGACGCTCTGGAACATGGGCGCGACCACTTGGCCAGCGCCGACTTGGCTGATTTTATTGCGGACAATCACTTGGATTTGACGCTGGACGGGTCCTTCAATGCGCGGGATGCTTTCGGGTCACACTCCGATGCGGATCACGTGTACAACACGCCGCGCGTTTGGGATATGCAGCGTTTCCTGAACCCAGAAACGGTTCAGGACCCCACCTTCGGCCCCCTGTCAGACACTCTCGAATGGTCATTGATCCCGCCGCGCAAAGTCACGATTGAAGACGTGAAATACGCTCTGAGCCGTCACTTTCAAGGCACGCCCTACGACCCTTATGGCGCGGGCGGGGAAGATCAGCGGGGAATATTCCGCCCGATCGGGATCAACCGGCACAGCCAACTGGCAATCTTGCAGATCCGGCCTTATAAGCCGAAAGACTGGCAGTCGATCCAGTGGATGGCCTATGCGGCGAACCCGTTCAACACTCTGGTTCCGCTGTACACAAACGTCGAAAAGACCCCGGAATACCTGGCCAGCACCACCGAACGCGTCACGTCGGAAAACTTTTATTGGGCTAGCCGGATCATTGCCGCGTTGGCGGACGCCCACTATTTCGATGCACTCCCAGAAATCGAGCGATATCAAGAGAAAACCCTGTCGTTGGGACACGCCAATATTCGTCGTACTGACCAAGCAGCGGGTGACCTGCAAGAATCGGGCGAAGGCGGACCCGAAAGCGCAAGGGAGCAGACGAAGCGGCTCTTAGAAGAAAGTAACGAGAGCCATGCGGCAGCAGTGAAAGCCGCGACTGACGAACTGTTATCGAGCATCCTGTTCACCGCGAGCAACGGGATGCGCAACGGGTTTCACCGCTCTGACAACTAGCACAATTCGATACGCACAGCGATAGGCACAGGTGGCATGATGAGTAACTCTGAACCGTGGCAGCTGCTTCCCCCTGGCCAGGGACGCAGCCGGGTCCCCACAGAGTTAGTGGGTCATGCCCCCACCCATGTCGCCCTCATCATGGATGGGAACGGGCGCTGGGCGAATTCGCGCGGCCTGCCCCGCACGGAAGGGCACCGGGTTGGCGGTCTATCTTTGATGGATGCTGTCGCTGGCGCGGTTGAAGCAGGCGTGAAATACCTGTCTGTGTACGCGTTTTCGACAGAAAACTGGCGCCGATCCCCAGCTGAAGTTCGCTTCCTAATGGGGTATTCGCGCGACGTGATCCGCGACTACACCGACCACTTAGTTGAGTGGGGAGTCAAGGTTCGGTGGGTGGGTCGCAAGCCGCGACTGTGGAAATCCGTCCTCGCCGAACTGCGATCTGCAGAAGCAAAAACTAAACACAACACGAAGATGGAACTGCTCATCTGCGTCAACTATGGCGGGCGGGCCGAAATCACCGACGCCGCGCGCGCCCTCGCCGAAGAAGTGGCGGCTGGGAAGCGAAAGGCGTCCTCGATCAAGCAATCCGACTTGGCGGATCGTCTCTATGCACCCGATATTCCGGACGTAGACTTGCTGATCCGAACCTCGGGCGAACAGCGCATATCTAACTTTCTGCTCTGGCAGGTTGCCTATGCGGAACTGGATTTCGTGCCTGATCCGTGGCCCGACTTCACTCGCGAGCAACTGTGGAAGCGTCTGCTCGCCTATCAAGAGCGGGAACGACGCTACGGTGCGGCCGTTGACGAAGTGCCCCTGGTCGACGATGGGGGCGAGGACGAACCCGCGTTCGAGGACGACGGCTTGTGACGTACCGCGTACCTCACGAGGCAACCGAGAGCCGCTAAAGCAACACTCAGGTTCACCGCCACACCAAGTACCCACTCATTGATGAGGGCACTGTTGCCATCTAGACGAGAGATAGTCACTAGGTCGGCTGGGGCACACACGTTTCCGTGCTGCTCTGGGTTGCGGATTTCTGCCAAGCACTCTGGTGAGAGCAGGCCGGCATCTTCCAGCTCTTGGATTAGGTCGGCTTCCTTGCACGGGTTTTCGGCGCTGAGCCCCTCGTTTACTACTTCTAGACACTCGGTTGAAAGGGCTTCGACAACTGCTGGTTCTTCCCCAAATACGCGGCTTTCCAAGCCTCTGGGGGTTACGCCTGTCAAGAGCAGAAGGGTGAAGATAATGCCGAATAGGGCCGGATAAAAGAAGCACCGGTACACACCGTTCTTGAAGCCGTGCCCCAGGCGCAAGAGCGCGGTGATAAGCCCAACGGCGTAACCGCCGATCCCTCCCAACGCGGACATTTCCAACAGCACTGACGGCCCGACCAAGATCGTCGAGCCACCACTAAACACGGGCTTCATGCCCAAAGCCGCCATGAGTATGGGGCTCAATGCCGCGGCTAAAGCTCCTAAAGCAGTTCCGGCCGCACTGAGGTTTAAGAGGGAAGTAAACGCCCCCTTGTAGTCGGGCCGTACTGGCAGCGCTAAGAACCACGTCGCGAAACCACCCAAGCCAGATGCCACGAGCATCGCCAAAGTGACAATCGAGATGGTGAACAGAATGTTGTACCCGGTCTGCGCCACCATCAGTCGGGACATGAAACTTTGGTCTTGCTGGATGTAAACCAAGAGTGCGAGCAGCGAACTCAAGTAAAGGACGCCTGCCACACCTAAGGCCAACAGGGTCAAAAACGGTAGGTTAAAGAACCGTTTGGGGGCGGACGCTAGGTAGCCGGCGGGCGGTTTCAGTTCTTGCCACGAACCCGGGGGCGTACTGGCCCGC
>CAYFWE010000029.1:0-15904 GCA_964346745.1 uncultured Actinomyces sp.
AAGACTTTAGTTCCGGTGAAGGAATATCCGCCCCCGTCCTCATCCGGAAGAGCATCCGAGATGGACCCGAATAACACCAGGTCGTTTCCCGGCTCTGAGATACCGAAGCCGAATAGTTCACCAGCGGCGGCGTCCCGGAGAATCTGTTCGCCTTCGGGTCGGCCGGCAGCCACCAGGGTTCTGCCCAGCCCGACGATGATTTGGTGCATGTTGATGCCGAGAGCGGTCGCAGGAGCTGCCTTAGCCAGCCTTGTCTGTTCGGAAACGATCTCTGCAAGCGACAGTCCGGCTCCACCAAAATCCTTCGGTACGAAAGCGGCGTAGTAGCCAGCGTCGCGCAGATCTTCGTAGTCTTCGTATGGGAAGACGTTCTCAGCGTCGTATTCGGCGGCTCTTTCGTGTATTTGAGCAAGTAGCTCTTCAGAGAGGAAGGACATGACATCTCCTGTAGTTTGGTAGGGAGGCTATGTAGCAACGCTACTCACAGTGCCCTACAGCCGGTAGCCTGGGAACATGTTTGAGATTCCTATTGATTTACCGCTCAAGTTGAGCGCTTTGGCCTGGATGCTCGGTCGGTGGCAAGGATGGGGTACCGTCGCGATCGCTGATTCTGGCGCCGGACAGGCCGACACTGGCGAGGAAGCGAAGTTCAAGGCGGTTATACAAGAAGCAACCGCCGTGGTTGTCGGCGAAAAAATGAAGATGACCCTCCGCACCTATGACGGGGAGCTCGATGGGGACTTCGACCCGATGTGGAGTGCTGACGAAGGATTAGATCGGATCAAGCCCGGTGACCTCGTCTCTGAAGAGACCACGTATTGGGAGGTAGACACCCCCTTGGCGGTGGTGCCCGCTGGGCCAGATGAACAGCGTGAAGTTAGGGTCGTGGGATCCTCCACCGCCGGCTTGGCTGTACTGTGGGCGGGCGTTGCTATGGGCCCACGCATCCAGTTGGCGTCCGATGCGGTTGTGCGCGCCCCGAATGTGCAGTCCGGCGACCATTTCAGCCGGATGTTTGGCCTGGTTGGTGGGGAACTCTTCTGGGCTTCTGAGTCGATGCCCTCTGGGGGAGAATTTGAGGTTGAGACCACCGGACGTTTGCGTCGAGTGGCTAGTGCCAATGAGGTGAATGATGAGTAATAACGAGCAGCCTGCGCGGGTTTTGCCTGCCTCTTTGCTGCAAGCAACACGACCTGTCGTTGCCCCAGATGGGCATCGAGAAGGGTTGCCTTTACATTACGGTTGGCCAGCTGATGAACAGGATGTGTTTGAGGGCGGCCGCGGATTTGCGTATTTGGGTGAGATCGGCGTCGTTACTGTCACGGGCCCAGATCGGCTGAGCTGGCTCACCACGTTGTCGAGCCAGACCTTTGCAGATCTGAAACCGGGAGACTGTATCGAATCGCTCCTGCTGGATGCTCAAGGCAGGGTTATCTTCCAGATGGCCGCGTTGGACGACGGTGAGACGACCTGGTTGTTTACCGAGCGAATGTATGCGAGCGAACTGGCAGATTTCCTGCAGTCGATGCAGTTCATGTTGCGAGTCGAAGTGCGCAATGTGTCGCAAGACTATCTGGGCTTCTTAACTGCTAATCAGAGCGAGGCGTCGGCTGAACATTTGACGCAATGGCTTCAAAATGTGGGTGGCCAAGCGTGGCGTGACCCGTGGCCGACGGTCGTCACTGGGGGAGCTCAGTATTTCCAAGGCGAACACCCCGGGCACCGCACACGTTTCCGCCTTTATGTTTGTCCCAAGGCAGATGTCGACGCATTCGTTGAGTTCATGTTGACGTCTAAACCAGCGGGCGAGGACGAAGAGCCCCTGCAGGCGGTCGGATTGCTAGCTGCTGAAGCGACTCGGGTTGCGGCGTGGCGTCCATTGCGCAGTATGGAAGTAGACGAGCGCACCCTACCGGCAGAATTGGATTGGTTGCGGACCGCGGTCCACTTGGAAAAAGGTTGTTATCGGGGTCAAGAGTCGGTTGCTCGCATCGTAAACTTGGGTAAACCTCCGCGTAGGCTCGTGTTCCTCCAGTTAGATGGTTCAGCGGAGAACCTGCCCCAACACGGCGATGCGGTGACCTACCAAGGGCGGCAGGTCGGTGTGATTACTTCTGTCGGTCGGCACTGGGAAATGGGACCCATCGCCCTCGCCCTCGTCAAACGAAATTTGTCACCGGATGCGCAGGTCATGGCCGGCGGTGTGGATGCAGCGCAGGAAGTGATTGTTCCAGTTGATGGAAGATCGGACCACGCTCCCAAGACGCGCCCGGGTGCGGGCTTGAAACGCCTCGATCCAGGGAAGAGGGATATTCGCACGCGTGGCCCAGGAGCCGGGAGTTAGACTAAAACACCGCAACGCGAGTAAAGAAACGTGCAAGGAAGCTTAAAGAGGGTTAGGCTCAGTGTCATGACAACTGTACTTCTTATCGAAGATGATCCGGCGATCTCAGAACCTCTCGCTCGTGCTTTCGGGCGGGAAGGGTACGATGTGCGCTCTCACGGTACTGCCAGTGGGGGCCTGTCAGAAGTCGAAGAGGCAGACCTGGTGGTGCTGGACCTTGGGCTGCCAGACATGGATGGGTTAGATGTCGCTCGGGAAATTCGTAGCCGCGGCTTAGACACTCCCATCTTGATCCTTACGGCGCGCACAGACGAAGCGGATATGGTGATTGGCCTGGATGCAGGTGCGGACGACTACGTCACCAAGCCGTTCCGTCTGGCTGAACTTTTGGCTAGGGTGCGTGCGTTGCTGCGACGCGGGGCTGGGGACGGGGCAGAAACTGAACTTTCAGCCCAAGATGTGCGCATCGACATTCCCGCGCATCGCGCCTATGTGGGTGACCGGGAGCTATCACTGACCGCACGCGAGTTCGATCTGCTGCGCGTATTGGTCAAAGATGCGGGCAACATGGTTCCACGTGAAGACCTAATGCGGGACGTATGGGCGCAAGATCCACAGGGATCAACAAAAACCCTGGACATGCATATCTCTTGGCTCCGACGCAAACTGGGCGACAACGTTACTGATCCCCACTACATCACTACCGTTAGAGGTTTGGGTTTCCGCTTCGAACAGTAAGGGTCGGTAGCTGCCGCCGGGCCGTGTAAGGGAGGCAGGACGACGATGCGACGCAGGGCGACAAATATGATTATGACGGCCGTACTCACGGTCGTCCTTGTCCTCGGCGTGCCCGCGGCGATTATGGGTGGGATTCTGGTGTGGAATTCAAACCAGATGGCACTCGACGCTAGGGCGCAGACGGTAGCGCGCGCAGTGGATCGTCGCACCGGTGAAGATGAATTCGTGACGCAGGCGTTGGTAGCAGCGTGGTCGGGTCCCTCTGATGGCCAAGGAAGTGCGTACACCGTGGTGACACTTCCGGGCCGATACCGGGTAGTTTCGGGTGAGCCGCGCACCGGTCCCACAATG
Source organism: uncultured Actinomyces sp. (assembly GCA_964346745.1). Taxonomy (GTDB): domain Bacteria; phylum Actinomycetota; class Actinomycetes; order Actinomycetales; family Actinomycetaceae; genus Scrofimicrobium. The sequence continues at coordinate 3,434 of CAYFWE010000029.1, forward strand.
AACGTCCACTACACAACCTCTCAAGGGGTTCGTGTCGAAATGGAGATCGGCGCTAACCGGGCTATCCGCCAAGTGGTTATTGTCGAGCTAGTCTTCTTAGCGGGCGTAGTCGCATCGCTTGCTCTTGCCTGGTATTTGGCGAATGTGATGGCTCGCCGACTGTCTGCCCCGCTGATTTACCTGGCTGCACAGGCTGAGCAGATTGGATCGGGACAAGTACGCGCCCAAGTGAAACCCTCCGGGATTGAAGAAATCGACCTCGTCCAAGAAGAACTTGCACGCACTGGTGAAAAGATGGCTCGGCGCCTGGCAGCTGAGCGCCAGCGGTCCGCAGACGCTTCCCACCAGTTGCGCACTCCGCTGACAGCGCTATCGATGCGGCTGGAAGAAATCCAAATGATTTCCAGTGAAGAAGAGGTTCAAGAGGAAGCCGAAGCGGGGCTAGGCCAAGTTGAACGGCTGACCACAGTTGTCAACGACCTTCTGGACAACACTCGCCGCAGCGCCTCCAACACGGAGGTGGTGCAGATACTGGAAGTGTTCAACACCGAACTAGAGGAATGGGAAACGCAGTTCAACAATGCGGGACGCAAACTTGTCTTCACGGATGAAGCGGCTCAACTTGTCCTTGCAGAAGAAGGAAAACTATCCCAAATTCTCGCCATTTTGATCGAAAACTCATTGAGATATGGGGAGGGAACAACCACGGTTAGGGCTAGGAAAGCGTCCTCGTCCCGGGGGGTCCTTGTCGACGTTGAAGATGAGGGTCCCGGCATTGCTGATGACATCGCCGCCGAAGTGTTCGACATGGGCTTCTCCGGGCATGGCTCGTCAGGCATTGGGCTGCCCTTGGCGAAAGATCTGGCCGAATCCATGGGAGCACGGCTTGAGTTATCTTCTCGCCAGCCAGCCGTCTTCACTCTGTCTCTATCAGCGATTCCCACCAATTTTGATCCCAACCTGGTGATGCCGATGGCGCCGATTGTCTCGGTCAGCCGTCGTACCCGTAGGTTTTGACACCCAGAAAGATAGGCTTTGATCATGAGCATTTTGGTAACTGGAGGCGCCGGCTATATTGGCGCTCACGTGGTGCGCTTGCTGCAGCAGCGTGGCGAAGAAGTCATCGTAGTGGATGACCTGTCGACCGGATCAGCCGACCGGATTGGCGATGCGAAACTAGTTCAGGTTGATCTGGCCACCGACGGGGCATATCAGATCTTGACGGACACGATGATCGACGCAGATGTCGATGCGGTGATCCACTTCGCGGCGAAGAAGCAAGTTGGTGAATCCGTCCAGCGACCCGCCACCTATTACCGCCAGAACGTCGGGGGGTTGGCAAACCTGCTGCGGGCCATGTACGACGCTGGCGTGCGGGAAATGATCTTCTCTTCCTCAGCCGCCGTCTACGGACTACCAGATGTGGACATGGTGCCTGAAGGGGTGACTAAAGCTCCTATAAACCCCTACGGGCAAACAAAACTCATCGGCGAATGGATGCTCGAAGATTGTCGGGTTGCTTGGGGTCTGCGGTCAGTGGCCCTGCGGTATTTCAATGCGGCTGGCGCGGGCTGGAATGACCTAGAAGATCCAGCGGCGTTGAACTTGATTCCGATCGTGTTGAACAAACTGCGCCGGGGGAATGACCCGGTGGTGTTCGGCGATGACTATGACACCGCGGACGGAACTTGCGTGCGCGACTATATCCACGTGATGGACCTAGCCCAAGCCCACCTTCTCGCCTTAGATTCGCTCCAGGACGGCTCCGCCAAGCACAGTGCTTACAATGTGGGTACCGGGCAGGGCAGTTCAGTATTCGAGGTGCTGGACGGGATCCGCAAAATATCGGGGTGGGACTTCGGACAAGAGATTGCTGCTCGACGCGAAGGCGACCCGGCTTACTTGGTGGCGGACGCATCTCGGATCAAAGAGGACTTGGGATTCCAGGCTCAGTTTGATTTGGCCCAGATCCTGCAATCCGCGTGGGACGCAAATCAGGGCAGCGCACACCCGGTGCAGGTGCCGGAAAACTAGAGTGGATGAACCCGGATCACTGAATAAGTTCGAAGTCAGAGGTGCGAAGCGTCCCGCTTTGCATTCTGTCGAAGAAGTTGGCGGTACGCGCGTCGTCCCACAGGACAACAGCTCCGACCTCGTTCATAGCAGTCACGGATGCTAGGGGCGGCGTTCCGACCAATCCGCTGCTCGTGGCTTTACGCATGGTGAGCATCAGCCGGCCAATATTGAACACATTGGTGTGCTTCCCAACGGTAAGCGCCCGTCCAGCGGCAGTGCTGATCTGGTATTGCTTGACAGGGTTTAAGAGAACAACCGGGTTCATAACTTCCGAAGTAACTGAATCCAGGACCTGTCTTTGCCGCAATTGCCGGCCAATATCCCCAGTTGGATCCGCATAACGCATTCGGGAGAAAGCCAGCGCCTCTTCACCGTTTACCCGGTGGCAGCCCGCCTGCCATTCCATGCCGGAGAGTTCATCATGCACATCTGCGTCCCAGCACAGGGGAATGCTACCTAGTGAATCGACGATATTCGTTACCCCGGCCATCCCGATCTCAACGTAGTGGTCGACATGCAGGCCGGTCGCTTGTTCGACAGTTTGAATGAGGAGAGGCGGCCCCCCAAATGCGAACGCAGCGTTGAGTTTGTTCATTCCAAACCCGGGGATTTCCAGGTAAGAGTCGCGAGGTAAAGACACCATGGACGCCTGTCCGTTTGGCGCGCGATGAACCAGCACGGTTGAATCAGACCGCTGCCCTTCCGTTGGGTCGTCAGGATTCCATCCGTCCCGAGAGTCGGAACCTGCAAACAGGTACGTAACACCGCGCGTGTCACGCGATGTAGAAGTCGCATCAACGCGGTTCATGCTGGCGTTCATATGCCAAAGCAGCCAAGAAGGCCACGCGATCAAAGCGACCAACAAGATGACGAGGACGGACTTTAGTCGGGGTCGCCGCCGTCGCCTGCGTCTGGTCTTGCGTGGCTTTACCTGCTTCGGGCTGGCAGGAGCGGGTGGGGAGACGTCTCTCCAAGCCGGCGAGGCAGACGGTGCCTGCTGCTGAGGGCGAGGACGTGTCGGCGCGGGGCCCTGCGCGCCGGAAGACATGATCGAGCGCCGCTGCGGAGCGAATGCTGCTGGCATCTGCTGCTCGACCAATGTTGGTTCGACCGGTGGCGGCGGACTTTCATCCCTCTCTGGCCGGCCGGGCTCTGGTGTAGAGCGAGGGCGGCTCTGTGAGGGCTCGAAAGAAGGGGGAGGAGTGTTCTGCGGGTCCGAGCGTCGGCGTGAGCCCGATGGGGTGAAAGAGGGTGGCGGAGTATCGTTGCTGGGCATGGAAGACCCGGCCTGCTACTCTTCGTCGCCGTCGGTGCTCAGCGAATAATAGTTGGTGTCGTAGTTGAAGATCCCAACTTCATTGTCCGTGCGCGGGTCCCCGCCTTCTTCGATTTCGCCGTCCTTCCCGACCGTGAAGTAGTTACCTTCGAGGTCGGAAAATACTGTGCCTTCTGGCAAATCTGTACCGTTCTTGATGGCGGCCCAGAACAACCTGTTCTCTGGCTGACGAGGTAGAAGCCGGTTGGCATTGAAATCCGCGGTCACTACCGGCATCGACATGAAACGGAAATTTTCCGGAGGCGTGGCTTTCAAAGAGTTGGCGAGCCCCGCGTCAACACGCAAGTTTGACAGTGAAGGTGACAAACGCAGCGCATCCAAGGCCGTGCTGATGAAGGCATAGAGTCGCGGAGTGTCAGTCAGAATATTTTGGTCCATTGCTTCTTGGACCATCGCACCCAGCAACAGGTGTTGGCGTTGTATACGACCCATATCTGAGCCGTCACCCGTATAGCGAACACGGGCCAATTGGGTTGCGGTAATCGGATCCAGCTTCTGGCATCCTGCAGGCAACACCAAGTCTAGGTAGAGAGGATCGTCAATCTCTTCTTCCAGACAGACTTCCACGCCACCTAAGGCTTCAATCATGCGGCTGAAGCCATTGAAGTCGATCACCGCAAAACCGTCGGGTTCAATCCCAGTCAAGTCTGTAGTCATCTGCTGCGTGCAGTTCACGCCTGCGGCGAGGTCGTCTTCCACAGCGCCGAAGGAAAAGGCCCAGTTGTATTGACCCCACTGAGCGGGACTTACCGAACCGTCAGTGCGTTTACATTCGGGCAGATAAACCCACATGTCGCGTGGGATGGACACCACGTTTACGTGTTGCCGGTCAGCCGAAATATTCAGCATCAACGTCGTGTCGGAACGGATCGTCGGGTCATCGTCCTCAGGATTAATGATCGACTCGTCCTGATCTTGTCGAGAATCGATTCCCATGAGCAGGATATTCACGGGGCGACCGGCGAAGCGATCACCGGGGACAGCAGGCTCATCATCGGTCGGCGGAGTGGCCTGTAAATGCGACGTGTCTAGCACCGATTCGGATACTTGCTCGCTCAAGCTGTTGTATAGGATCGCGCCGGCTGTTCCAGCGAAGACGACGACCCCTAAGAGGGAGGCGAGTAGCACGGATAGCCACATCCACGACCGGATCGGCGTGGATGAGTGTGCGGGCGTGGATGACGCCGCGTATGTTTCGACTTCAGAGCTCATTGACTTTGAGTGTAATCCTTGCGTCATTCCCGTTTAGGGCACTAGTGGTGAAAATCGCGGAATATCGCCTATTCTTCCTCTTCTGCCCGGGTAAGGGCTACTTCCCGAGCCAAAGCCGTCAGCTTTTGATCGAGTGCGGCATCGCGGCGATATGATGTCGCCATTTGAGCGAATAGGGCGATAGTGAGCAAATAAACCAGCAGGTTGGTCCCGTTGGTGACACCGACCAGGCGGGCAAAGTCATTGAAGAGGCTGGGGAATAGGATGGCGAAGACCGCCCCGGCTAGCACCAGCAGCATTCCGATACGTCGCACCGCCAAGCTTGAGGCGGACCGGGTGGGTCGGACCAGAACATACGTGATAAGAATCAGCCCGACAATCAGCAGAGACTTGATCAACCAATAACTGCTCATTGACTACCTCATCACCAAGTCGACCAGAATGTTCACCGAATTCAATAGAGATTGACCCTTCGACTTCGAGTAATCGGTATATGCGATGTGTACGGGCATCTCAGCCCAAGGCAGCCCTGTACGCGCCAGTTGAGAGACGATTTCAGATGCGTGCGCCATGCCATCCTGGCGGATATTGACCGCGTTCATGGCGTCGCGGCGCAGCAGCCGCAGACCGTTGTGTGCATCGGTTAAATCTAATCCCGTCTTGTGCTTTGTGACTTGCGCGGCCGTCTTCAGCACAAGTTTTTTTGACCAGCCAACTTGAGTCTTGTTATCTAGGAACCGAGAGCCAAAAACGATGGCTAGACCGTCGCTTTTCGCGCGATCCACCATGGCCTTGGCGTCCTCAACCGAATGCTGACCATCGGCATCGAATGTCACCAGGTAGGGCGCGTCCGTTCGGCGCCGTACGTATTCGATTCCAGTCTGCAGTGCCGCCCCTTGACCAAGATTGAAAGGGTGCGAAATCACCGTGGCGCCATGCTGGCGTGCGATGGCTGCCGACCCATCACTAGACCCGTCATCCACACAGACGATGTTCGGAAACGTCCCGATGGCGTCGTCGATGACCTCACCAATAACCGTTGCCTCGTTGTAGAGAGGCACCACCAGCCAGGTGTCGTCGTAGCGCTCAGAAGGTGCGGACATGACCCTATTGTGTCATTGACTGAGTTCACAGGGCCTATGAAGCTGTGCTGCGGACGCCGCATTCCTCACACAAGCGCCAATTCTAGGTCGAGTCTTTGCCGAGGTTCACTTCAAGCCAGCTACGATGGAGCCACCCGAGTTTGAGGAGAGCTATGGCTCGCATAGTCGACAGCGCGGATGTGGCTGCCAGTGCCCAGATTGGTGAAGGCTCCAGCGTCTGGCATCTAGCCCAGGTTAGGGAAGACGCGGTAATAGGTGACAACTGCGTCATCGGCCGTGGCGCATACATCGGCACCGGGGTACACCTGGGTGACAACTGCAAAGTACAAAATTACGCGCTCGTATACGAGCCCGCCGACTTGGGTCACGGAGTGTTCATCGGGCCGGCAGTGGTCCTGACCAACGACCACAACCCCCGGGCAGTGAACCCGGACGGAACCGTGAAAGACGCCTCAGACTGGGAGCCGGTCGGGGTCACGATTGAAGAAGGGGCCGCAATCGGGGCCCGCGCCGTTTGCGTGGCACCGGTAACGATCGGCCGCTGGGCTACCGTGGCCGCCGGGGCCGTGGTCACCAAAGACGTGAAACCCTTCGCTCTCGTCATGGGTGTGCCTGCAAAGCAGCGGGGCTGGGTCGGCCGCTCCGGAGAAGTGCTTGAACCAGTGGACAACTCACCCGGAACGTTCCGATGCCCGAAAACCGGGGTTACTTACCTAGAAGACGAGGACGGATTCCTCTCCGAAGCCGTCTGAACAAATCTGTAAAAATACGAACCATAACCCCAGTCAGCAAAGAGGTGCTCCAATGAGTAACGACGCAATGGTCCAGGATTTCATTCCACCCGCTAAGCCAATTGTCGGCGAAGAAGAGATCGAGGCGGTAACGGGCGTCCTGCGCTCCGGCATGATGGCTCAAGGCCCACAGGTCGCGGCTTTTGAGGAAGAATTCTCCGAGGCGCTGGTTGACGGGGCGTTTTCTGTCGCAGTCAACTCGGGTACTTCCGCACTGCACCTAGCGTTGCTTGCGGCCGGCATCGGCCCGGGGGATGAGGTTATAGTTCCCTCCTTCACATTTGCAGCAACCGCGAACTCCGTAGCCATCACAGGGGCGACCCCTGTGTTCGTGGACATCGAAGCCGATTACTTCTGCATGGACCCCGCCGCCGCCGAAGCGGCCATAACCGACAAGACCCGCGGGATCATGCCCGTGCACCTCTACGGTCATCCAGCAGCGATGGACAAATTCGAAGCCATCGCCGACAAGCATGGTTTGGCGTTGTTCGAGGACGCCGCTCAAGCCCACGGCGCCACCCTGAATGGCCGCAAGGTAGGTACTTTCGGGCTGGGCGCCGCCTTCTCCCTCTACCCCACCAAGAACATGACTTCGGGTGAGGGCGGGATGATCACCACGGGAAGCGAAGAAGTTGCGCGTCGAGCGCGAATTCTGCGCAACCAGGGAATGGCCAAGCAATACGCGAACGAACTAGTCGGGCTGAACAATAGGATGACCGACATTCATGCTTCTATTGGCCGCGTGCAGCTCGGGAAACTACCCGGATGGACGAAGCAGCGCCAAGAGAACGCCGCGTTCTTGACCGAAAACATCGAAGGGGTAGTCACGCCAAAGGTGGCGCCTGAAGCAACGCACGTGTACCACCAGTACACGATCCGCGTTCCCAAGGAAGAGCGCGATGCGTTCGTGGCCAACCTGCGCGACCAGTACAACGTAGGCTCTGGTGTCTACTACCCAATTCCAAATCATCGACTGGTCTCTTTGGCGAAGTACGCGCCCGGACTGGACTTACCAGTGACGGAAGAAGCCGCGGCCGAAGTAATTTCGCTGCCCGTGCACCCGTCCTTGACCGCAAATGATTTGGATCGGATTGTCGAGGCCGTGAATGCTACTGCTAAGGCAGGGGCGTAAGACGATGAGTGAGCAGGAAAAATCTGTGCGACAGGATCCCATTCGCGTTGGTGTTCTTGGAATCGGCTCCATGGGGCGCCACCACGTTCGCAACGCTCGTGCTCTAGACGGATTCGAACTGGTGGCGATTGCTGACCCATCAGGCGACAAATTCGGAGTATCAGGGAATCTTGATGTGCTGCCGGATGTCGATGCGCTGATCGATGCGGGGATAGATGCGGCGATCGTCGCCGTGCCCACTATTTATCATGAGGACGCGGCGCTGAAACTAGCGGCTGCCGGCGTTCACACCATGATTGAGAAGCCTCTGTCAGCTTCGGTGGAATCGGGCGAGAAAATCGCTGAAGCATTCAAGGATGCGGGCCTAGTTGGTGCCGTCGGCTACGTCGAACGCTGCAACCCCGCTTTGCTGGACATGCGCCGACGAATCCAAGAAGGCCAATTGGGCCGCGTGTACCAAGTCGTCACTCGGCGGCAGTCTCCGTTCCCAGCCCGTATTAGCGACGTTGGCGTAGTAAAAGACCTAGCAACCCACGACGTTGACTTAGCCGCCTGGATAGCCGGTTCGCCCTACGAACTTGTTTTCGCGCAAACTGCCCACCAGAGCGGGCGTGAAGATGAAGACATGGTGACCGTGTCTGGCCGTTTCGAGAATGGCGTCCTTGTATCTAACTTGGTGAACTGGCTGACCCCTTTCAAAGAGCGGGTCACGATCGTAACCGGAGAGCACGGCGCCCTCGTCGCCGACACTGCCCTAGGTGACTTAACGTTCTACGAAAATGGGTCATTCCCCGTCCAGTGGGATCAAGTGGCTGCTTTCCGAGGAGTTTCCGAGGGGCAGATGACCCGGTATGCCCTGCAGAAACGTGAACCTCTGGCGGTTGAGCAAGAGAACTTCCGCGATGCGATTAACGGTGTGGGGGACGCGCACGTAACGATGACAGAGGGCCTTCAGGCACTGAAAGTCACCGAAGCGATCCTTGAGTCTGCTAAGACGGGCGATAGCGTCCGCATTTCCTAAGGTATCCGTGGGTGCTTCTCTGATCACCGACACGCCGACGCCAACGACTAAAAAGTCCGGTCACCGCAGCGACATTCAGGGACTGCGCGCCATTTTGATGGCCCAAGTCCTGCTGTTTCATGCGTGGAGTGTGGGCTCTCCGATTGGCGTCGACGCGTTCATCATGATTTCCGCCTACCTGATGACGTCCTCGTTCATCAGGCGGAGCGAAGCTGGTCGAATGCCGTTCTTCATTGAGCGCTGGGGTCACACTTTCAAGCGACTGCTTCCGCCCTTGGTGATTGTTGTCTTGGCAACCTTGGGTGCATCCTTGTGGATATTGCCGCCGGACCGCTGGATGGAAACGACCATCCAGTCTTTTGCTTCTCTTACGTACTGGGAAAACTGGCGTTTGGTCGAGGTTGCTGCGGACTATTACGCCAACGACCACGCCCTTTCCAGTCCACTGCAGCATCTGTGGTCTATGTCGATGCAGGGCCAAGTTTTCTTGTTGTGGCCGGTGCTAATGACGGTTTGCGTAGTTGTCGCGCGGACGTTGAAGGCGAACATCCGCCAGCTGGTAGCTGTTGCGTTCGCCCTGCTTACGGTTGGTTCGTTGCTGTGGCTATTGTTTCTAGCCCCTTCGGATGGTTCCGTTTATTTTGACACCCGTGCCCGGATCTGGGAATTTGCCTTCGGCTCGACCATCGCAGCCCTAGCACCGTGGCTGCGGATCAAGGGCAAAGCCGCCGACATACTTGCTCTTGTTGCCTTTGCGGTCTTGCTGCTGTTTTGCCTGGTTTCTATTGGTGAATATCCGGGTCCGATGGCGTTCATCCCGATGATTTCCGTCAGTGCGTTGCTGCTGTACCTTCCTTTTGCATCAGGTCCAACCGGAGGTGCTCATCCGGTGGCAGCTATCTTGCAGGCGCGCCCGTTAGTGGCTCTGGGTGACATTTCCTATGCCGTCTACTTGGTGCATTGGCCCATCTTCGTCCTCTTTCTGGCTTACCGGGGACAAGAACGGCTCGGAATAGGGTCGGGCATCCTGCTCATAGCCGTGTCGATCGTTGTGGCGGCATTGCTGACAAAGGCAGTAGATGACCCGCTGCGCCACCTACCTTGGGCGAACCAGTCAACGAAGAACAAGTACCTGATGGTGGTACTGTGGCTCCTCATTGGGATCATCCCAGTTGCTGGTGTCTACGGGTGGCTTACGGTGAAGATCAATCAGCTTCAAGGGGAGGCCGAATATGTTGTGCCTGAGGGCGGTGACGATCTGACACAGCCCGCATCCGGTCCCGGCTCCGCCGAGTATCCAGGGGCATGGGTTATCCTCGGTGACGCGCCCTCGAATTTCACAGAGGATCCGATACCCAACGAGCTCCTTCCGCACGCGTACGCGACGTTCCCAGACCAGTGCCCCCAAGATGTCAAGGATGAATTTGGATCAGGAAAAAACTCTTCTTGCCGTCAATACGGAGATCCGGAGGACGTATCTCGCAGGGTCTTTATTGCAGGGAACAGCCACGCACAACAGCTGTTGATTCCGGCTGTAGAACTATTGATGGCGCGGTACGACTGGGCTGGCGAAGCAGTCTTGCGAGGCGCGTGCGCATGGGGCATCCCCGATGCTTATGAAGGCGAGTGCGTTGAGCACAACACGAAGGTGCTCGAGCGTGTCTATCAGTATGAGCCAGATTACGTATTCTTGATAGCCACTCGAACAGCACCGGATTCAACAGACGAAATTCTGATTCCAGGAGTTGTCCCACTCGTCGAGGAGCTTACTGCTAACGGCATGGAGGTAGTTGCCTTGCGGGACAATCTGCGTTCTGAGAGTAATCTCGCGGAATGCTCTAACGAGAGACCTGCTGACGGGCCTTTTGGCGGATGTCTGCTAGAAGAAGATAAGTTCTTCGGGCACGATGACCTGCTCGATCCGCTTAGAAGTGTCCCAGGTGTGCATGTAGTTGACATGACAGATGCCTATTGCACCGATGGTGTGTGCCCGACGATCATTGGAAACATCAACGTTTACTTGGATTCCAACCACGTTACGAAGCAATATTCGCAGTCTGTCGCACCTTTCTTTGCTTCTCGGGTCGAAGAGATTCTTGGTCTGTAGTAGGGCTGAATACGAGAATCGAGGTGGCAGCTAAGGTCGCCAACCACTCCGGTGCTGAGATCTTAAGAACGGAGTTCTTGGACGGCTACACGTCTCACAGCTTCGATCGTCATTTCGTGTGACTACGCTCTATTGATGGAGGTCTTTTTTCAAGTCGGTCGCGAACTCTAGAAGCCCACCCACGCGCTGCGCGGCGGAGCCACGACTCTTGAGCCAGACATTCCCACCACGTGGCCGGTCTGCGCCAATCCATGTAGGAGGCCGTCTCGAGGGCTCTCAGCATGTCGTCCAGACTTCCCGCTAGTAGTGCATCTAGCACCCGCGCTCGAGCGCGGACTAGGCCGACGTCGGCTTTCGGTTCGAGCTCCTTAACGTGCCGGCTCAAGGACACGAGCCAAGCGAAGTCGTCGTCATCCCATGACTCCGAACTACTTCGAGTCGACGCCGTTGCTAGAACATGTGCCAACAGGAACTTCTGCGCTAACGCTCTTCGGTCTTTCGGTTTGAGCGCGAGAATCGCATTCGATTCCCACATCTCTTTCCACGCCGCATTATGTACAGAGAGACTGTTGCGGATCGTAGTTACTCGGTCTTTAGCCTCGTCACCAATTACGTATGCTGGGTCCGATGGGTAATGGCTTATGCTGAATCCGGCAGTATAGAGTCGTGCGCTGGTCTCATGGTCGATCCCAGCGATCACATCTTCTCGAAAATGAAATTTCGCATCTTCGAATATACCTCGACGGAAGATGCCAAGGGGGGCTGTGCGGAAGAAGAGGCCATCTCGTTGTGCGCTCAACTTATTCCTTCGCCAGGTCAGTGGATTCAAAGAGTTCCTCTTGGAATGCGCATGGCGTAAAGGAGCAAGCACGACATCAGCATTCGCAGCGTCTGCACGATACAGCATGGCCTCGATTGCACCCGGCTCATACCAATCGTCTGACCCCATTATTCCCACCCATGGTGCTGTGGTGGCAGCTAGTCCAGCATTGAAGGCCACGCCTGGGAAACCCAAACCGTCTTCCTTATGAACGACAGTCACTCGCTCGTCGTTGGGAAGGTCCAAGTCGGCAGCCGCCAGGCCGTGCGCAACTACAATCACTCCAGCTTCGGGGCTCTGCAAGACCGATTCCACGGCACGGCGAATTGGTCGGGTAGCTGAATGCACAGGTATGACCATTTGAACGGCTGGGGAAACCCGATTCATGCTGACCTCGCTGGTTAGTGGCCCTCTGTGAGCGTGCCATTCTACTTTACAGGGTCGTGGCCGGTAGTTGGCGTACTATCGTTCCTCCGGCTTTCTTAGGCCGCAATGTGGTGGCCGTGGCGACGATGCAATTGCAGCGCCGAGTGATTCTGTAGAATGCGGTGCGCTGACATGCGGTTCCGCTGAGTCGTCGTAAACCTGAGCAGATACACTATGGCACAGCCGATGTCTACCAAATGTTCGGTGACTCAGTGTTGTCGTTGTAGACGCTGAAGAGCTTCATACGTGACATTTCAATGCGCCAATCTGAATGTCTCGTCCTGCTACTGTGCTCAGACAAGGGATACGACGATGAGTTCGCCCGCCGTCATTACGGTAGTGCGGGTCTTAGGCATTCCAGTCACTCTCTGGATCCTTGCTCGGATCGCTGAAGATAGCCAGCCCGTACGATTTATGGTGCCGTGGAGGCAGACTCGAAAACCAATG
>CAYFWE010000030.1:0-15417 GCA_964346745.1 uncultured Actinomyces sp.
TCGTTCATCTGCTCTATTGGCTGCCAACCATAATCTTGGCCACGACAACCGCGGTGATGATTTGGCGGGATCCGCGCCGTATGCGGTGCGCCATCTTCTTGGGACTCACCCTGCTGTCGCTCTACGGATCAGCCCAACCGCTGCTGTTTTCTTGGCTGCACACCATGGTCCCAGATGCGATGCCTTGGGTTCTACTTGCCATACTGCTTCTAGCATTCCTGCTTGTCGTCGGCGTTGCCCTCTTCTTGGTTTGGGCGGGTGTGGTGCTTGTAGTTCGTGAAGGTGCCAGCGTGTCCCACTCGCTGTCTTTGGCGTTGGGTTTGGGCTTATTCGGTTACATGGCGGCGGGTTTCGTATCGGCCATAAGTGACAATTTCGTCGTCGTGATGTTTCTGCTGTTCCTAGGTATGCCGATACTGACCTTCGGATTCGCACTATTTTCCTATCTTCTGTATTCGGGGCTATACGGCGCATGGGCTAAGCGCTGGGCGCCTGCAGGTGAGGTCGTTGTCGTCCTTGGGTCGGGTCTAATCGGCGATAAGGTTCCACCTTTGTTGGCTCGCCGTCTGGACCTAGGTTTGGCCATGTATGCGCGCTCTCTTTTGGTTTGGCCCGCACCCGTCCTTGTCGTTTCGGGCGGAAAAGGGCACGACGAACAGATTTCCGAGGCGGAAGGGATGAGCCGCTATGTGGAAAGCCAGGGACTCCCGCAAGTTGAAGGCGCGTTGCCGGAGGTAATTCTCGAAGACAAATCAGTTTCAACTGAACAGAATCTTGCCTTCACCCGAGTGTTGATTGACGAGCGTGGACTAACGGGACCATGGATGGCGGTGACCAGCGACTTCCACAGCTTTCGAGCAGCCATGCTGCTCAGCGTCCAAGGAATTCCCGGCAACGCTGTTGGGGCTCACTCTGTTCGTTACTTTTGGGCTAGTGCGAAGCTGCGCGAATTTATCGCGATCCTGGCTGCGCATTCACGTTGGACTGTGGCTTTCACTATTCTGTCGACCTTCCCTTTGGCCGCCTTCACGATATACCGACTCTTTTTCTTGATCTCTGGCAGCTAGCCTGCGTTAGTCCTCCGCGTGCCCGTTAACTTGGCAGTGAGCCGAAATATTCGCGGACGTACTAAATTGGAGTTGTCGGACTTTGCTATCGCGAGTCCGCCGATGCCCACAAATGAAGGAAGAGCGTCATATGACCTACACACTTGTCCTTATGCGCCATGGCGAAAGCGACTGGAACAAGAAGAACCTGTTCACCGGCTGGGTGGACGTACCCCTTTCGGAGAAGGGTGTTGATGAAGCCAAGCACGCCGGGGTCCTGCTTAAGGAAGCGGGTGTACTGCCGGACCTAGTGTTCACGTCGATGCTAAAGCGCGCGATCACCACGGCCAATCTTGCCTTGGATTCAGCTGACCGGTCATGGATTCCGGTAGAGCGAAACTGGCGACTGAATGAACGTCACTACGGCGCTCTACAGGGACTCAACAAGGCCGAAACTCGCGAAAAGTACGGGGATGAGCAGTTCATGCTCTGGCGTCGCTCTTACGACACGCCACCCCCACCAATTGAGCCAGGTTCGGAATTCTCCCAGGCGGGGGATCCTCGCTACGCGGGTGATCCTGTGCCGGAAACCGAATGTCTGAAGGACGTTCTGGAACGCATGCTTCCGTACTGGGATGACAGTATCGTGCCTGCACTTCAGACCGGAAAGACGGTGCTGGTCGCGGCCCACGGAAACTCTCTGCGCGCGATCGTCAAACATCTTGATGACATTTCAGATGAGGACATCGCCGGCCTGAACATCCCCACTGGGATCCCGTTGGTCTACGAACTGGACGAAGAGACCATGAAGCCCGTCAAGAAGGGCGGCACCTACTTGGATCCTGAGGCTCAGGCGAAGATTGACGCCGTAGCGAACCAAGGTAAGTAGCGAACACTTCTGAGGCGGTAGTGGCTCACCTGTTAGACTGATGGGTGGGCCATTATCGCCTTCAAACTCGCGCGTCCTCACGAAGACCGCCTAAGCCTTAGCAGGAGAGCAGCTGAATGCCTTTCAAAGTCGGTGAAACCGTCGTCTATCCTCATCACGGCGCCGCAACTATTGAAGAGATTGTCACGCGCAAGATAAAGGGTGAAGACACGGAATACCTTGTCTTACGCGTAAACCAAGGTGACCTGATGATCCAAGTTCCTGCGGCCAATGTTGAGGACGTGGGCGTGCGGGACGTTGTCGACGATGCCGGCGTGGAAGAAGTGCTGGACGTGCTACGCGAAGCCGAGGTGGAAGAACCATCCAACTGGTCACGCCGATTCAAAGCGAATCAAGAAAAAATCTCAAACGGCGACATAGTTCGCGTTTCTGAGGTTGTACGCGACCTGTCTCGTCGCGACGCCAACAAAGGTCTTTCAGCCGGGGAAAAACGCATGCTGACGAAGGCGCGCCAGATTTTGACCTCAGAACTGGCCTTGGCACGCAAGATTGATGAAGAAGATGCAGGGCTGCTCCTAGACGATGTACTGCAAGAAGGCATGGACGCAGTGGCAGAACTAGAAGCGAAGAACCCGCCAAAGGGCAAGAAGAAGTAAGGGACATGCCGTGAGCGTGTCGGGCCCCATCTGGGCCGTACTAACAGCGGCTGGATCTGGCAGCCGACTCGGCGCTGATGTGCCTAAAGCCCTAGTACGCCATGACGGAAAAACCCTACTGGAATACGCTTTAGAGCGCCTGCTGCGCGTTGACGGAATCAGCGGGATAGTAATAACATGCCCGGCTGACTATGTCGACACCTTCGGCAAAATTGCTCAGCAGTGTGCCGCTAAGCCGGACCGGACAGGTCCGCACGCAAACGCTGGTGGGGCAATCTCAGTACTGGCTGTAGAAGGTGGTCCTAGCCGTCAGGCTTCTGTAAAGGCCGGGCTGGACACGATTGCTCCCAACGTCAAAGAAGAAGATGCCGTCGTTCTGGTGCACGATGCGGCTCGTTGTCTAGCGCCCTCATCATTGATGGATCACCTAGTGTCCACTGTTCGGGGCGGCGCGCAAGCAGTGGTTCCTGGAATGCCGGTCACCGACACGATCAAGCAAGTGTCGATTGATTCTGACGGCGTGGAAATCGTGGTAGCTACGCCGAAACGTGAAAACCTGCGAATAGCGCAGACTCCGCAAGCGTTCCAATGGGAAACGTTGTGGAATGCCCATGAGCTCAGCGTCGATCGTGGAGATACGGAATCCAGTGCCGCCACCGATGACGCTGCCCTAGTTGAAGACCACGGCGGGACGGTAACGATGGTGGCCGGATCCGCCCTTGCCTTCAAAATCACCACCCCTGAAGATTTGGGGAGACTCGACATGGCGCTACACAACGGGGGCAGTGATGAGCGATGACTTGGGGCAGTTGGCGCAGGCAGATTTAGCCAGTCTGTCACCGGTAAAGAAGTCCAAGATAATTTCTTGGGCTGCATGGGACTGGGGGTCCGCTGCGTTTAATGCGGTGGCAACTTCCTTTGTTTTCACCGTTTATCTAACGTCCGATGGCATGTTTACGGACCGGTTCACAGCCAACCAGTATTTGTCGTGGGGCATGACGGTTGCCGGTGTGGTGATCGCTCTGCTTGCCCCGATCACAGGCCAAAGAGCGGACCGCGCGGGACGGGGCGTGCAAATGCTCGGCCTGTTTTCGTTCCTAGTGTTTCTCTCGCTAGCGTTCATGTTCTTCGTCACCCCGACCTCACCCCTTGGCCCGATCGGCGCCCTTTGGTTAGGTATAGCACTGCTTGGCGTGGGCAGCGTCTTCTTTGAGTTTGCCTCCGTCAACTACAACGCGATGCTCAACGACCTTTCCACCCCTAAGAACCGCGGGGCTATCTCAGGTTTGGGATGGGGGTCGGGATACATCGGCGGGATCGTCCTCTTACTTTTCCTCTATTTCGGATTCATCAATCCCGAAGTGGGATTATTTGGCGTAACCGGGGCCGACGGGTTGGACGTCCGGGTAGCCATGGTTTTTGCGGCTGCCTGGTTTGGTCTGTTTGCGATTCCCGTCCTCGTCAATCCCCCGAAGAAACCGGTGCGACGCGATGTTCCACGTGAAACGATCGCTGAGTCCTATCGGCTTCTGTTCGCGCTGATTGCTTCCTTGTGGAGGAACTCTCGTAACACTCTCCGCTTCCTGATCGCATCTGCCGTATTTAGGGATGGACTTGCCGGCGTATTCACATTTGGCGGGGTGATCGCCGGGTCAGTCTTCGGATTTTCCCCTGGTGAAGTCATTATCTTCGCGGTGGTCGCCAACGTTGTTGCTGGGATTTCCACCATCAGTTTCGGCCCGCTTGATGATAAGTGGGGCTCGCGGCGCATCATCATGATCTCTTTGTCCCTGATGATCGTGGCGGGGATTGGCGTGTTTGTCTTCACCGGACTTGGCGCAGTGACATTCTGGGTTCTGGGATTGGGCCTGACGATTTTCGTTGGTCCAGTTCAGTCCGCTTCCCGAACTTTCTTGGCAAACGTCATTCCACCCGGCCGTGAAGGCGAAGTCTTTGGGCTGTATGCCACTACCGGGCGCGCCGTGTCTTTCTTAGCCCCACTCATGTACGCGGTGGCCATCTCAGTTGGTCAACTGGTCGTCGGCAAAGACGGGGATGCCACGCACTGGGGGATCTTAGGCATCGTTTTCGTCGTCGCCCTCGGCCTCATCCTGATGCTGCCGGTCAAGAACGAAACGAAAATGATTTCTTAGCGATGGACGAGGGCGGTCGCTATTGCCGCCAGTCCCTCGGACCGACCCAAGAAGCCGAGGTGGTCCGTTGTGGTGGCGCCTAGGGATACCGGTGCTCCACCGATTGCTTCAGACATCGCGAGCGCACCCTCTTCTCTTCTAGGTGCCAGTCGAGGGCGTTGACCGATTACCTGTACGGAAACGTTTCCGATGTTCCATCCGTTAGCGACCACTAGGCGAGAGGTCTCTGTCAAAAGGGCTTTCCCGGAAGCACCCGCCCAAGCGGGATCGGAAGTTCCAAAGACCGTGCCCAATTCGCCGATCCCCGCCGCACTCAACAGCGCATCGCACGCCGCATGCGCCGCTACGTCGCCATCGGAATGGCCTTCCAACGGAAGCTCGTCAGGCCATTCAAGGCAGGCTAACCACAGGGTTCTGGTCGATGCCTTGGCGGATTTGGATGCACGCCAAGCGGCTTCATCAACGAAAGCATGGACGTCCACGCCTTGACCGACTCGAATATCAAATGCCATGGGATAAGGGTATCGCCGAACTCCAAGTACGATAGGCACATGGATCTGCGCCTGTACGACACTAAGTCTGCTGCTCTGCAAAACCTCGAGCCAATTGAAGAGGGGAAAGTTGGGATTTACCTGTGTGGACCAACAGTTCAAGGTATGCCCCACATCGGTCACTTGCGGGCGGCGACCAGCTTCGATGTGCTGATTCGCTGGTTGCAACGGCACGGCCTCGACGTCACGTATGTGCGTAACGTAACCGATATCGACGATAAAATCCTTGCCCGAGCGGAAGAAACTTCCCAACCATGGTGGGCTATAGCGCAACGATACGAACGGGAATTCCAAAAGGCCTACCAGACGCTAGGTTTGGTGCAGCCAACAATTGAGCCGCGCGCGACCGGCCATATAACCGATCAGATCGAACTGATACAGCGACTCATAGATCGCGGTCACGCCTATGGGGATGGACGCGGAAACGTGTATTTCGATGTGCACTCTCAACCCGACTACGGTTCGTTGACCCACCAGTCGCTTGACCAGATGCGCACCACAGAGGGTGAGGCAGAAACAGCGGAAATCTCAGCTGGAAAACGGGATCGCCGCGACTTCGCGTTGTGGAAAGCCGCTAAAGAGGGTGAACCAGACACGGCTTCTTGGCCCTCACCGTGGGGAAGAGGGCGCCCCGGCTGGCACCTAGAATGCTCGGCCATGTCACACCGCTACCTGGGTGAGTCTTTCGACATTCACGGGGGCGGCATCGACCTGCGCTTCCCCCACCACGAAAATGAACAAGCCCAGTCCCACGCTGCCGGTTACGATTTTGCGAACCTGTGGGTTCACAACGCTTGGGTCACTACGGCCGGCGAAAAAATGTCGAAATCCGTGGGTAACACGCTGGATTTGGAATCCCTTCTAGCGCAGGCACCCCCGGCGGTGATCCGCTTCGCCCTGTCATCGGTGCACCACCGGTCCATGATCGAATGGTCAGAAGACACGCTGACCCTGGCTGGAAAGTCTTGGGAAAAGTTAGCCGGGTTTGTCCGTGACGCAACGGCGGCGGTCGGCCCGCCAGAGAGCGTGTTCTTGCCCCCGGACGATCTACCGGCTGCATTCACGGCCGCTTTGAATGACGACCTCAACGTCTCGGTCGCGCTGGCGGTGGTGCATGAACATGTCAAGGCAGGACGAAAAGCCCTTTTAGAGGGGAACGAGGACGCGGTTGCTAACGAGTTGGTGCTCGTGCGGTCCATGCTCGACGTACTCGGAGTCGACCCCGGGTCGAGGCAGTGGGCTGTCGAAGAAAACGCAGACGAAACAGACGGTGGCCTACAGGGCGCCCTCGACACCCTGATTGGTGATGTCTTAGCAGAACGTGCCCAAGCTCGAGCCGATAAGGACTGGGCTCGCGCCGATGACTTGCGGGACCGCCTGGCGGCGGCAGGAATTCAGGTGGAAGACTCCCCGCAGGGGGCGAGCTGGCGCCTGTCCACAGATACTTAAAACGGATAGATCTTTAGGAGGCCGATATGGCAAAGGGAAATCAATCTCAACGCGGGGCCGTGTCCAAGAAATCTCAATCGAAAGCCGGTCCAAAAAAAGGGTCCGGTGGTAAACACCGCCGCTCTCTGGCTGGTCGTGGCCCCACGCCCAAGGCAGAAGACCGCACCTGGCACCCGGCATACAAGAACAAAATGGCCAAACAGGCTCAAGCTGAGCGGGAAGCAGCCCACGCCAAGTCAATGTCTAAAACCGCTGTCAAAGTGGATCGGGGCAACGAACTGGTAATCGGTCGCAACCCGGTGATAGAGGCTGTCAAGGCGGGCAATAAAGTCAACAGAATATATATCGCCGCCGATCCTGAACAGGGCAGGATGCGCGAAGTCTTCGAACTGTTGGCACAGACCGGCGCACCGTTCATCGAAGTTACTCGCCGTGACTTGGACCGAGTGAGCGACGGGTCTTCCCACCAGGGAATCGCCATTGAAGTTGCAGAGTATGACTACGCCGACCTAGACGACGTGATCGTCGACGCCCTGCAACAGTATCGACCCGGTCTTCTAGTCGCCCTCGACCACATAACCGATCCTCACAACGTTGGCGCGATCCTTCGATCAGCCGCCGCATTTGGTGCGAACGGAATGATCATTCCGGAACGCCGCAGCGCAGGCATCGGAGTGACGACCTGGAAGGTATCGGCCGGGGCTGCTGCTCGCATACCGACTTCTCGAGTGACAAACCTGGTCCAAGCACTCCGAAAGGCGAAAGAGGCCGGTTTCTTTGTGGTGGGCCTAGACGGTGACAGTGACACAGTATTGCGCGGGCTCAACCTTCTGGATCAACCGATTGTTCTAGT
Source organism: uncultured Actinomyces sp. (assembly GCA_964346745.1). Taxonomy (GTDB): domain Bacteria; phylum Actinomycetota; class Actinomycetes; order Actinomycetales; family Actinomycetaceae; genus Scrofimicrobium. The sequence goes on from CAYFWE010000030.1 coordinate 7,598, forward strand.
GACCGGGGCTGAGGGCGAAGGGTTGTCCCGACTGGTTCGGGATACTTGTGACGTCATAGTTTCTATTCCTATGACCTCTCAGGTTGAGTCCCTCAATGCGTCGGTAGCAACTGCCGTAGCCCTGTACGAAATTGACTCCACAAGGGCGGATCTTTCCGCATCTTGAGCCCTCTTCGCGGGTATCGTGAGATCAAGACTGAGACACGATAGGGGATGGTCATGGCGCATAAGGAAGTGACAGTAGCAGCGGATTTCACCGATCTGAAAGATGCGGCTGCGCTTGCGACTGATACGGCTCGCAGGTGGGCAACTGCCGCCACCAAGTACCCGACGGCAAATGCGGCGCGCCTGTTAGCAGATGTGCTTGAAGACCCTGATGGACTCGGTTTCACAGTCGAATTTGTTGACCGTGTGATCCGCCCGGAGGATCCGAAAGTTGCGGCCAAAAACCTGGCCGACCTGATGAAAGAATCCCCTAAATTTCTTCCCGCCTGGCTACGTTTGCCGGCACGTTTCGGCGGTAAAGCAGCCGCGCTTGCCCCCGAGTTTGTGGCAAATGCTGCGCGCCGAGTTTTTATGGAAATGGTGCGCGGCCTCGTCTTGGACTCACGCGATGAAAAGCTCGGCGCCGCCATAGAAAGACAACGTGCGAACGGCTCCCGCCTGAACCTAAATCTCTTGGGAGAGGCTGTTTTAGGTGAAGGCGAAGGTGCTAAACGTCTTGCCGAAACCTTCCGGCTCTTGAAGCGCGACGACGTGGACTACGTATCCCTGAAAGTGTCTTCGGTGATTGGACCACACAGCCCTTGGGATCATGAGCGCGCGGTGGAAACTGCGGTAGAGAAACTGCTGCCTTTGTACCAGTACGCGGCGGAACATCCGGGCGAAAAGTTCATCAACCTGGACATGGAAGAGTACAAGGATCTAGACGTAACTCTGGACGTGTTTGAACGTCTGCTGGACCGTGAAGAGCTGCTTGGTTTAGAGGCAGGCATCGTAATTCAGGCGTATTTGCCGGATGCTCTGCCAGCCATGGAACGCCTACAAAACTGGGCTGCCGCCCGACGCAAACGTGGGGGAGCACCCATAAAAGTGCGCCTCGTAAAAGGGGCCAACCTCGAAATGGAAGAGGTCGACGCGGAAATTCACGGCTGGCCACTAACCACCTGGGAATCGAAGCGCGCAACGGATGCGAACTACCTGCGCATCCTCGACTGGGCCTTGACACCAGAGCGAACGAAGAACGTGAAAATCGGCGTGGCTGGGCACAACCTGTTCAGTCTTGCCACCGCTTGGGAACTGGCCAAAATCCGGGGTGTGACCGACGGTATGGACATCGAGATGCTCGTGGGGATGGCGGACTCACAAGCCCAGGCAGTTCGTGATGACGTTGGGGACATCCTGCTCTATGTTCCCGTAGTAAATCCGGCTGAGTTCGACGTTGCGATTGCCTACCTGGTGCGGCGCCTTGAAGAAGGGGCGGCCGAACAGAATTTCATGGCTTCCATCTTCGACATAGCCACCGATGAGGGCGCATTTGAAAAAGAACGCCTCCGTTTCGAAGGTGCCGTTAAACAGATGATTGACGAGGGCGATAAGCGTTGCCATCCCGCCCGCACCCAAGACCGATCTAAGGAGACCACCAAGTCTTTAGAAGCCCAGATGCGCGGCCCCGGTGGCAGCTGGCACTTCTACAACACCCCGGATACCGATCCGGCACTTGTCGCCAATCGGACCTGGGCCGAAGACATAGCGCAGAAAATGGACTCATCGAAGCTCGGTGTCAAGACCGTCAAGAAAAATACTGTCAACACGGTGGAAGAGCTCGAGAAAATCCTGACCAAGGCTGTGCGGGCGCAAAAGAAGTGGGCAAAGAAGGATCCGGTAGAAAGAGCAGAAATCCTTCACCGTGCCGGTGTTGAACTGGCAGCACGTCGCGCAGACCTGATTGAAGTTGCGGGCAGCGAGGTCGGCAAGGCCCTGGGTGAATCGGATGTAGAAGTCTCTGAAGCAGTCGATTTCGCGCACTACTACGCCCAACAGGGGATTGAAGTCCATCGCATTCATGGTGCTGACTTCGAACCGGTGTCCGTCACGTCCGTTATTCCCCCTTGGAACTTTCCTCTCGCCATCCCACTCGGAGGGGTAACTGCGGCGCTTGCGGCTGGTTCCGCAGCGGTTTTGAAACCAGCGGGAGCCTCTCAGCGATGCGGGGCGGTCTTGATGGAATGCCTGTGGGAAGCGGGTGTGCCCCGTGACCTGGCACCCCTGGTGATTCCGGGGAACCGAGACGTGGCTCGAGCTGTGGTAGAAGACGATCGAGTGGAACGGGTCGTCCTCACCGGCTCATCACAGACGGCAGAGATGTTCCTAAAGTGGAAGCCTTCTTTGGGTTTGATGGGCGAAACATCGGGGAAGAACTCGATCGTGGTGACGCCCTCGGCTGACTTCGACCTAGCAATCCGCGATGTGGTGAAATCCGCGTACGGGCATGCTGGACAGAAATGCTCGGCCGCCTCGCTGTTGATTCTGGTGGGTTCCGCGGGTACGTCGCGGCGCATCCATGACCAGTTAGTTGATGCGACTGCTTCCCTCGTCGTGGATTGGCCGTCCAACCTGGCTGCAGAAATGGACACTCTGACCACCCCACCCGGGGAAAAGCTTTGGCGCGGGCTGACCGAATTAGAGCCGGGCCAAGCATGGGTCTTAAAACCGTATCCGCTTGATCACACCAACCGCTTATGGTCCCCGGGACTGCGATCCGGCGTCGAGCCTGGCAGTGAGTTCCATCAGGTCGAATACTTTGGCCCCGTCCTTGGCGTAATCAGAGTGAAGACACTCCAGGAAGCGCTCGAAGTACAAAACGGCACCGACTACGGGTTAACCGCAGGACTGCATTCATTAGACCCGAACGAAATCAACTACTGGCTGGACCGGGTTGAGGCTGGCAACGTTTATGTAAACCGTGGTATTACGGGGGCGATTGTCCAGCGGCAACCCTTCGGCGGGTGGAAACTTTCCAGTGTGGGGGCATCAACGAAAGCCGGTGGACCGAACTACCTGTTTGGGTTCGGAACGCTTCGCCCTATAGATGAGCCCGCCGATACTGTGGAACCCCTCGGCGGAGAACGTACCGACGTGGGGCCTCACCTGACTAAGCCACAACTTGTCGACCTGCTCAACATGGCCGAACAAATAGTGGGCCCTCAAGAGCTCCAAGAAGTGTATAAGGCGGCCTACAACGCAGAAAAAGCTGCCATGAGCCACTTCGACCAGCTCAATGACCCCAGCGGTCTGATTAGCGAACGGAATGTACTGCGTTACCTGCCCGCGCGTTCAACGTTGCGGGTCGAGGACGGCACCCCGTTGCGCGATGTTCTCATGATCGCTGCGGCCGCCTGTGCAGTGGGACGATACGAAGAAGACAAGAAGCTGCATCGCCTAGTGCGAGTGGCCCCCGGACAGTCAGCCGACTACATTGCCGAAGCGCCCTTGATTACCCTGTCGACATCGCGTACTTTCCCAGCCGAGTTCGCTCAGTGGGCCGAAGAGTACGGGTTCGACGTAGTAGTGGAATCAAATGACGAGTTTATTGCCAGAATCGCAGAATCAGGGGTGGAGGACGAGGTTCGAATTCGCGCACTGGGGACTACTCGCGGACAGATTCAAACGGCGCTAGGCGGGGACTTGCGGGTAGCAGTCTGGGACGGACCGGCCACGGCTGCCGCCCGCGTTGAAGCACTGCCTTTCTTACGCGAACAAGCGGTGTCTATTACCAATCATCGCTACGGCAATCCAACTGCGATAACGGCAAACGTATTGGTCGTGGACCGATAAATCCTCGTGCCGCGCCGCGCCCTACAATCTGGACGTAACTAGTCCCTTAGACAAAGGACCAGGGCTAATGCCGGGCATAATCGTTGTCGGCACCCAGTGGGGTGACGAAGGTAAAGGCAAAGCAACCGATCAACTTGGCGCAGAAGTTGACATGGTCGTGAAGTTCAACGGCGGAAACAACGCGGGTCACACAGTGGTTGTTGGCGAAGAGTCATACGCCCTCCACCTGCTCCCTGCGGGGATACTGTCACCGAATGCGACCCCGGTGATCGCCGCGGGTGTAGTTGTTGACCCACAGGCACTCTTCGCCGAAATAGACGCCATGGAATCGCGTGGCGTTGACTGCTCACGTCTAGTGGTCTCCGCGGATGCGCACATTATTCCGCCCTACAATCGTGCTTTTGATCGTCTGAATGAAAGCGCACTGGGCAAAGGTCTGATCGGGACAACCGGCCGGGGTATAGGGCCGACGTATGCCGACAAGATGAATCGGATTGGTTTGCGGGCGCAGGACCTTTTGGATGAGGACGTGGTGCGGACAAAAGTCACCAAAAACATCCAAACCAAGTTGCGCGCGCTCAACGATGACGCAGATCTCGCTGCATTCGCGGCGGAGTTAGACGTGGAGGAGACCATCGATTCTCTCCTTGAGTACGGGCAAAGGCTGAGTTCCCGGTTGGTGGACACATCATTGGTGGTCAACCAAGCTTTGGATGCGGATCAAACCGTACTTTTTGAAGCCGGCCAGGCAACGATGCTAGACATCGACCACGGCACCTATCCGTACGTGACATCATCGACAGCCATCGCTGCGGGGGCCTTGGCCAGCGTAGGGGTGGGGCCCACCAAGGTGGACCGAGTGATTGGCGTGTCCAAGGCTTACACCACACGCGTAGGTTCCGGCCCCTTCCCCACAGAGCTACACGGGGACGAGGGCGAGCACTTGCGGGAGCTCGGCGGCGAGTACGGCGTCACCACCGGTCGGCCGCGTCGTGTTGGCTGGTTGGATCTGGTGATCCTGCGGTACGCCAATCGTGTAAACGGGCTCACCGACCTGACATTGACAAAGTTGGACGTCCTCGACACCTATGAAGAAATCCCAGTCGCAGTTGCTTACGACGTCGACGGGGAACGCACCGCAGAAATGCCGGCCCTGCAGAGTGAGTTCGCACGCGCAGTCCCCGTTTACCAGAAATTACCTGGCTGGGGTACGGACATCGGAGACATTCGCAGGTTTGCAGACCTGCCTGGGGCCGCTCAGGAATATGTCGAGTTCATCGAAGACCAAGTTGGGTGCAAGGTGTCGACCATCGGGGTTGGTCCGGCGCGGGATGCAGCCATAGTCCGCTAGCGAGTCTATTAGTAGGGGTGGTGCGCCTTGACGCACGTGGATAAGAACTGCGGATGTGGTGGCGACGGCGCATGGGCGCTCTGGCTTGAACCTGATTTGATCGCGATACCGGACTCAAAAGCTCGGTCTGGAGTCATCTACGGTCTGCAAGGCCACCCGGGAATCAAGTGCGTCATTGAGAATCTGACCGGGCGGCAGCGCAAGATCGACCCGCGCATCAGAGACCTCTCTTACCAAGCGTTGCGCTTGAAACACACTGATGGATCTGCGGTCACCGCCGAAGAAGCCAAGCAGATCCTGCGCGGACCTCTGCGCCTTGAACTGATAGAAGACGGCCAAGTAGTTCAGCGCAGTGGAATCCAGATCGCCCGGCTCTTAGACACTCTTTATGAAGGTGCAACGCAGGCTTCACTTGGGATTACTTGGTGCGGAGCGGACCCTACGCTACGCATCTGGGCGCCAACCGCCCGCACGGTTTCACTGCTTTTATGGTTGGGGGACCCAGAAAGAGACGGAGAAAACGCCGAACCAATACGCGTCGAATGCACGCGCAACACGGACGGTGTTTGGACTGTCAGCGGCACGCCAGAATGGGAAAACGCGCAGTACCTCTGGGAAGTGTCCGTGTACGTTCCCTCATTGGGATCGATGGTTACGAACCGGGTGACCGATCCCTACTCCGTGGGGCTGACCGTTAACTCGACCCGATCCGTAATAGTCAATAGAGCTCACTGGGAGCCGCCCGGTTGGGCTCAATCGACAGCACCCACACTCGATAACCCGTCTGCTCAGTCAATCTATGAACTGCATGTTCGCGACTTCTCTGCCTGGGACCACACCGTGCCGCGAGTATTGCGCGGGACATACCAGGCATTCACCTTGGCAGACTCAAAGGGCATCCATGCTTTGAAGCAGCTGGTAGACGCCGGGATAACCACCTTGCACCTATTGCCGACCTACGACATCTCCAGCGACGTGATTCCCGAGCAAATAGAGGCGCAAAGAGTTCCCGAGATCAAGGGGATCCCACTGCTGCCAGAGAATGAGGAAGAGCTACGAAAGCTGGACGGCTGGTCGCGCTCATCACCTCTGCAGCAAGAAGCAATCGGCCGCGTGGCAAACCTAGACGCATTCAACTGGGGCTATGACCCGCAACATTGGATGACGCCGGAAGGGTCGTACGCAACCGCCGGAAAGCAGACCGGCGGAAACCGCACATACCAGTACCGCCAAATGGTGCAGGCGCTTCACAATCTAGGCTTACGTGTGGTCCAAGATGTGGTTTTCAACCACACGTACGCATCCGGCCAAGAGCGCACCTCCGTCCTCGACAAGATTGTTCCCGGGTACTACCACCGACTGTCGACTCAAGGAAAAATCGAAACTTCGACCTGCTGCGCCAACATCGCAACCGAACATGCCATGGCAGAAAAGCTGATGATTGACGCACTCGTAGACGCCGTTCGCCACTACAAGATTGACGGGTTTCGCTTTGACTTGATGGGACATCATTCCCTGCAGAACATGCAACGCGTCCGCGAAGCCCTAGATCAACTGACGGTTGAGGACGATGGGGTGGATGGTACCCAGGTCTACCTGTACGGCGAAGGTTGGAATTTCGGAGAAGTCGCCAACGATGCGTATTTCGTGCAGGCCACTCAAAAGAATATTGCCGGCACAGGTATCGGCGTGTTCAATGACCGACTTCGAGATGCCGTTCGTGGGGGAAACACGGCTGACGGTGACCATCGCGCACGGCAAGGTTTCGCCACCGGATTGCTAGTCGATCCCAATGAAGTTCAGAGTGAATCTGACCGAGAAAGTCTGCGGCAGATGTACCAGTACATGGACTGGGTGAAAGTGTCGTTGGTAGGCGGAATCAAGGATTTTCGCCTGCGACGCTCCGATGGGAGCGGCCCGATCCTGTCCCAAGATGTTGACTATTTCGGCCAGAGTGCCGCTTTTGCACGGCATCCCAGTGAGTGTGTCAACTACGTAGAGGCTCATGACAACGAGTCGCTGTATGACTGCGCTGTGTGGAAACTGCCTCTCAACACGCCCATGGAAGAACGGGTGAAAGTTCAGGTCCTAGCAAATGCGACCGTCGCATTCAGTCAGGGGGTAGCTTTTTGGGCGGCAGGCACGGAGCTCATGCGGTCAAAGTCCTTGGACCGAGATTCGTACAATTCTGGCGATTGGTTCAATGCCTTGGACTGGAGTGGCCGATGGAACCACTTTGGACGCGGCCTGCCCAGCGCCGCACGGAATCAGGAGCATTGGCCCCAAATGGCTCCACTTTTGGAACGCCATGACCTGCGTCCGGACGCGAGAGCCATATCCCAGTGTCGTGAAGAATCTCTGGCTCTCTTGCGTCAGAGAGCAGAAGAACCGCTTCTCACACTCGGTTCAGCGGAAGAAATTCGCCGAAGAGTTACCTTCCTGCCAACTGCCGGCGGCGATGCAGATGCCCCCGGGATTATCGCCATGTGGATTGATGGTCGAGGGCGGGGCGACCACAGCTTGCTAGTCCTGTTCAACTCGACCCCCAACGAATGGGCAAAGACCGTTGAAACGCCTCTTGGTGCAGTCCCTGTCCAAGTTCCAGCACGAAGCCCCTACATCTGCCGCCACC
>CAYFWE010000031.1:0-14575 GCA_964346745.1 uncultured Actinomyces sp.
GGGTTGCGCGGCAAGTGGCACACGGATAAGAGAGCCGATCTAACGCTAACTTCCCATCGCCTCCCGCATGGTAGCGAACAGGTGGTTATCGCGTCTTCCAGCCAAGTCCTCTAACCAAACTCGTCGCCCTTGACCATCTGCTAACGGTACACGCCAGTTCGGATATTGATCATTGGTTCCCGGCAGGTTTTGGGGGCGCTTCTCCCCCACTGCATCAACTAGGGCGGCAGCCACTAGGCGCGCTGGTGTGCGGCAGATGTACTTGTGCAGGCCATCCAGAAACTCCTCGTCGCTGCAATCTTCAGGTACGAGGCCGTATTCGCGCAGGCGGACACCCATCTGTTCCTGTTCAACCGCATCCGCAGCCCGCACATCTTCGACATCTTCGACCAACAGACCCAGTTTGTCCCGCAGCGTTGTCTGAACGCCCTCGATATACCCCTGGGTAGGCGGTAGGTCGTGCGTGTTGACGGTTCCCAGAATGTCACGGCGGTACTGGTCAGCATGAAGTGGCCAGCCGGAACTCTCTTTTTCAAACCAGAGGACCGAAGTTCCCAGGATTCCCCGGCTGCCCAGGTATTCACGAACCCAAGGCTCGACTGTTCCCAGATCTTCACCGATCAGGACGGCATTCGCGCGTTGGGCCTCTAAGAGTAGGACACCCACGGTCGCTTCGTGATCGTAGTAGACGTAGGTACCGTCAGCCGGTGAACCGTCCTCGGGCAGCCACCACAGGCGGAACAGGCCTAAAATGTGGTCGATACGCAACGCCCCTGACAGTTTCAGCGTGCAGCGAATGACGTTTCGGAGGGGTTCATACCCCGCTTGGGCCAAGCTGCGTGGATTGTAGGGCGGTTGACTCCAGCTTTGACCCTGCTGAGAGTACATGTCTGGCGGCGCGCCCACATACATGCCCTGGGCAAAGTCCCCCCGATTGGCCCACACGTCTGACCCTTCGGGGTGGATTCCCACCGCTAGGTCAGCCATGACGCCAATGTCCATTCCCAGTTCGTGGGCGATCCGGTTGGCGGCACTGAGCTGCTCGTAAGCCACCCATTGCAGCCACTTTTCAAAATCAATATCGTCTTGATGTGCCGCGGCGAACTCTTGTACTGCCGGTTTGTCTGGAGAGCTGAGCTCTTCGGGTAGTTCCACGGCCCCATGGGCGTTGACCAGCGCCGACCAGAGGGCATAGTCTTCTAGACTTTGGCCGCCTAGGAAGCAGAACTGCTCGAATAGTGCTTCCCTGCTGACGGAACGTGGTGCCTGCCAAATCAGTCGTAATGCTTGACGTTTTGCGGCCCAAGACGTGTCCCGATCTAACAGCCAATCGTCATCTTCGACCATGGCGGATTTGCGGAGTGCCTCAATATCATCGCGATCCCCATCGGGTAGCAACGCGTATTCGGGGACGGCTTCAGGGCGAATATAAGAAACATTCAGCCATTGCCTTGTGACCGGCAAGTAGGGCGAGTTTTCAATCGGCGAGGTCGGCTCGGCCGCATGTAGTGGATTCACCAGCAGGAACTGCGCCCCTTCACGAGCGGTTACCGCGACCAAATCGGCCAGATCCTGCGCGTCTCCAACCCCCCAGGAACTGCGTGATTGCACGGAGTAGGCCTGCGCGTTGACACCCCAAAAACGCCTGTCGCCCTGCAGCACCGACGGGTTAATCCGCTGCGGCACCACGATCAATGGCGCAGAGACGGCTTCCCCACCGTCGATTTGCACGAAAATACGGTGGTAACCCAAGGGTAAGTGTCCAGGGATTTCGAAGGTGGCTCTGCCGCGCCACTCATCCTCGACAAGTCGGGGTGGAACATAACGATCCAGTTGGCGAAGTGGGTCGGCGCCACCGTTTTCAAGTTCGTACCAGGCATTGATGTGCTGCCCGTGAACCACGTGGACCGGGAAGTCCCGCCAGTCACCCTGACGCACAACAGTGCAAGGGGGCAACGTATCTAGCCAGGGACGATCCTCCGTTGCGCGAATCGCGTCAATGACTTCTTGATTGTGTGAGGCGGGCGTAACTGCAACGCCAAGAGCCTGTAGGGTGCGAAGCAGGTTGACCGGCTCAACTTGTTGCTGCTCGCCTCCCCATGTCCAAAAGAAAGTGGCAACCCCGTTCAGGTCGGCAAGGCGGCGCACCAAATCTGGGTCTACATCGGGATTCACAGGTGGGTCGGCAGCTGCGTCCGGCGGTCCGGACACGTGTCCGGCCTCATTTGCGGTGCCGCTACTGGCATCCAAGACATCTTCGCTCATGGGAACCCTTTAAGCATCGGGAGTGGACAACACCTTTAGAATAGTCGTTTACCAAGCGACGGGGGTAACGCGACGACTTGATGAAACCCGCCAATATGTCTGGCTGGGTTACGCCGTTCGGGGCGTCCCGGTTTTGAGGGACAATAGGCCCATGACTGAACCCTTGAGTATCCCGTTAACGGATGAAGAACCGGTCGCTTCTGTCTTGCGCACACTACAGTTGACGCCCCTTGGAAACGACAGGTTCACTGCGCTGTCCTTGCCTCAGGTTCGGCGGGTTTACGGCGGTCAAGTCCTGGCTCAAGGGTTATTAGCTGCGGCCGCCACTGTTCCGGACCGAAAGCGGCTCCCCCACTCTCTGCACGCCTACTTCCTGCGAGGAGGCGACCCCGAACTACCCTTCGACATAGAGGTAGCCAGACTTCGAGATGGCCGATCATTCTCTAATCGCCGCTGTGTCGCCATCCAAGATGGACGCGAAATCTCGTCGATGACGACCTCATTCCAAGTTGTCGAGGACGGACTGTCATCAACCCCACCGCCGCCCACGGTGCCCGACCCACATGATCTGCCTAGTGCCTTGGAATTATTTCGAACCCTGGACCATCCGGTCGCGAAGTTCCTCGGTAAGACCGCCGCATTCGATGTGCGTCACGTCCAAGGATCTCTTTACACGGGGCCGGACCCCAAGCAGCGTCACACCCAAGAACTGTGGATGAAGATACGCTCCCCCATAGCTCCTGGCACGGCCCAAGTTATCCAAAGAGCCTTATTGGCCTACGTCGTGGACCAAGTAATGTTAGAGCCCGCCCTGCGCGCCACGGGCCTTTCATGGCTTACGCCTGGCCTATCTCTAGCATCGTTGGATCACGCCATGTGGTTCCACGCGGACGTGGACATCAATGAGTGGCTACTGTTCGCTGGCCGTGCTGACGCGGTCGGTGGCGGCCGCGCAAAAGCGGGTGTGGATATCTTCAATCCCCGTGGCGACTTGATCGCGACTGCTTCGCAAGAAGGGATGGTCCGGATCCCAACGTCCGGACACACCCCATCTTCTCGCTGGTCTTTCGACGTTCCCGTCGAGCCTTAGTTTCGCGTTAGTTTGCGGTGCGTCACTGCCTTCGGGCGGGCAGCCTCTACGCCTAGACGCTCAACCTTGTTCTTTTCATAAGCGTCGAAGTTACCTTCAAACCAGTACCAGTTGTCCGGGTTTTCTTCCGTGCCTTCCCAAGCCAAGATGTGAGTCGCAACCCGGTCTAGGAACCAGCGGTCGTGAGTCACAACCACCGCGCAACCGGGGAACTGTTCCAGTGCATTCTCTAGAGAAGAGAGCGTCTCAACATCCAGGTCGTTGGTTGGCTCATCGAGAAGCAGCAGGTTACCCCCCTGTTTCAAAGTGAGAGCCAAGTTCAGGCGGTTCCTCTCCCCACCGGAAAGTACGCCTGCTGGCTTCTGCTGGTCAGCACCCTTGAAACCGAAAGCGGATACGTATGCGCGTGAGGGCATTTCGACATTGCCAACCTGGATGTAGTCCAAGCCGTCGGAGACAACTTCCCACAGGGGCTTGTCAGGATCGATGCCCGCGCGATTCTGGTCCACGTAGGAGATTTTGACGGTCTCCCCGATCTTCAAATCCCCGTCATCAAGCGGTTCCAAACCAACAATGGTCTTAAACAGGGTCGTCTTTCCGACACCGTTGGGACCGATTACCCCGACGATTCCGTTGGGTGGCAGTGAGAAGGACAGGTCGTTGATCAGAACCCGGTCGCCAAAGCCCTTCTTCAGGTCCTTCGCTTCGATAACCGTGCTACCCAAACGGGGACCTGGAGGGATCTGGATTTCTTCGAAGTCAAGCTTCCGAGTCCGCTCGGCTTCTGTCGCCATCTCTTCGTAGCGTTCCAGACGTGCTTTCTGCTTCGCCTGGCGCCCCTTCGGACTGGTGCGTACCCATTCGAGTTCATCCTTGAGCCGCTTCGCGAGCTTCTGATCCTTCTTGCCTTGAATCTGAAGTCGTCGCTGCTTCTCTTCCAAGTAAGTCGTGTAGTTACCTTCGTATGGGTAGAGGTGGCCTCTATCCACTTCTGCGATCCATTCGGCAACGTGGTCAAGGAAGTAACGGTCGTGAGTAATCGCAATGACCGCACCCGGATATTGCTTCAGGTGCTGTTCCAACCAGAGGACGGATTCCGCATCCAAGTGGTTGGTCGGCTCATCAAGTAGCAACAGATCCGGCGCTTCAAGGAGAAGACGGCACAGCGCCACGCGGCGACGTTCACCACCCGACAGGACAGAAACTGGCGTGTCTGGTGGCGGGCACCGCAGCGCGTCCATTGCTTGACTTAGCTGTGAGTCCAAATCCCACGCGTCCGCGGCGTCAATCTGGGTCTGCAACTCTCCCATTTCGGCCAGCAGCGCATCAAAGTCAGCATCTGGCTTGGCCATCTCTTCAGAAATCTCGTTATACCGCTTGAGCTTGGCTATGGTTCCAGCAACGCCCATTTCCACGTTTTCGAGGACGGTCTTATCCTCATCCAACTTCGGTTCTTGTTCGAGAATCCCGACGGTATATCCGGGTGTTAGCCGGGCTTCGCCATTGGAAGGCTCATCAATGCCGGCCATGATCTTCAGAATAGAAGACTTGCCCGCCCCGTTGGGGCCCACCATCCCGATTTTGGCGCCCGGCAAGAAGGCCATCGTCACATCGTCGAGGATGACCTTATCTCCGTGAGCTTTACGAGCACGGACCATCGAGTAAATATATTCAGCCACAACACTCCGTTCGGAACACTATCTGTTGCCATGGTAGGCCTCTTGGCGGGGCGGTCAAAACGACACGACTAACGTCACACCCCGGGCCGGTTACGCTGCTTCGGCGACCCTTTCCTGGTCCGTTTCGGTTTCATCGCCCGCAGCCACGCCACTATCACTGGTGACATCATCTTTATCAGAGCCGTCTTCTTCCAATGAGGCTTCCGTTGACGGGGCATCATCGCGCGATTGCCCGAACGGGTTGTGGGCAAATGATCCCAAGCGGGAATAGAGACTAACCCCGTAGCCAAGGTCGTGGCCCGCGGTGAACGCATTTATCGATATTTCGGATCGCACTTCCCCTTCATTGCTAATCCACGCATGGGCAGCTGGTCGACCTACAACGATTATGGGCTGTCCCTTGTGAAAAGAAATTGCGAGGTGTTCGGCAAGAGGACCCCACGCCCGGACCGTGTGCCACTGCGCTTCGCCCTCTTCCCATTCCCCATTGTCTTTTCGGCGAGGGCGAGGGGCGACAATGCGAAACCGAACGAATGCTCGCCCACCATCTTCGGGTCTACGCAACGTTAACCCGGTTCCCACCCGTCCTCTTAACACCATCAGATCGCTGACACTCATTGCTGCTCCTTACGTTTGCGGGCCACGCCCTACTGATCGTGGAGTTCAGCCTGACAACGATCTGAAAACTAGACACGCCCGCCACGTTCATGGTGGGGAACACGCGATAAGCACGGTGTTGGGGATAACTTGCCGGTCCTAGGAATCCGCGTAAAAACGACGCTGACTGGCGTCAACTTCCTCGGCGATCTGGCGATACACCCCCTTCGTTGGGTCCAACTCAGAGGGGAACAATGCGTGCCGGTAGTACTGCAATTCGGTGATTGAGTCTTGGATATCCCCCAATGCGCGATGACCCCCATCTTTATCGGGCGCACTTGCATATACGCGCGGATACCAGCGCTTAGCGAGCTCCTTGATAGTAGAGACGTCGATGATCCGGTAATGCAGGTAATCCATAAGAGAAGGCATATAGGCACGCAGGAAACGCGCGTCCTGACCCACCGAGTTGCCCGCCAGAGGCGCCATACCGGCTTGGGGCACGTACTGGCGAATATATGCCAGCACTTCTTCCTCAGCCTGCTTGACACTCACCCCAGAGTCCAGCTCTTCTATCAGCCCTGACTCAGTGTGCATCTGAGTGACGAAATCACCCATTTGGTTCAAGGCTGCCGCCGATGGTTTGACGATGATGTCAATCCCCGGCGCCAAGGGCGTCAAATCAGAGTCAGTTACGATGGCGGCGATTTCGACAATCTCATCGACGGCGGGATCAAGCCCGGTCATCTCACAGTCGATCCACACGATGGGGGCTTTTACCTGTTTGGCAGTCTCATTATTCACAGGTCTACTCTATGCCTTAGCATGCGGAGGACGAATCGACTGGCTGCCCCATGACCCTAGACTGTCGGCGTGGATAGTAAGGAAGATGTGATCAGAACAGCGCATAGTTCACCCGGAGTGGACCGAGGACGAAAGAACGCAGGCACTACCGTGCATGCGGTGACTGCTCACGACGTTGATGAGGCTGCCGCGCGACTAAGTTCAGTCGCCACCAAAACCCCCATACAGCCCATTAGTAGGCTCAGCGAAGCAGCCGGGGTTCCCGTCCTCGTCAAACGTGAAGACCAACAGCCGGTCCGCTCCTTCAAACTTCGTGGTGCTTATAACCGGATGGCCCAACTTTCAGAATCTGAGAGACAGGCGGGCGTAGTGTGTGCCTCCGCAGGCAACCACGCGCAGGGGGTCGCCTTGGCCTGTGCCGAGTTGGGTATTCATGGCACGATCTACCTTCCGTCCTCCACCCCCCGCCAAAAAAGGGAACGTATCGCCACTATCGGTGGCCCGTGGATTTCCATGCAATTCGTTGACGGAACGTTCGACGACACCCAAGCGGTGGCTTTGAACGCGGCGCAACGCTCTTGGAAAACGTATATTCACCCCTACGATGATCCGGCAGTCATCGCCGGCCAGGGATCCGTCGGCAAGGAAATTGCTGAAGAGGTCGGAAAAGACCTAGCGACCGTAGTTATTCCAGTTGGCGGCGGCGGACTGATCGCCGGGATGGCCGCTTGGCTTAAGGAACACCGGCCGGACGTGCGACTCATCGGCGTTGAATCTGAGGGTGCCCCTTCGACGACGGCCGCTATTGAAGCGGGTGAACCGGTAAAAATTCCGCGCGTCGATATGTTCGTCGATGGCACCGCGGTTGGCAAAGCGGGGTCTTGCACATACGAAATTGTTCGGGACCTAGTCGACGAAGTACTGGTTATTCCAGAGGGCGCCGTCTGCACAGAAATGCTGGACCTCTACCATTTAGACGGAATCATCGCCGAACCAGCGGGCGCGTTGACGACGACCGCTATCGCTATGGCTGCAGCCGGCGTACTTCCCGGCCTACCGCTGGACGGGGTGACCGTTGGAATTATCTCTGGCGGTAATAACGATTTGACCCGCTACAACGAGGTGCAGGAACGCTCTCAGGTTTACCGAAATCTGCGCCACTATTTCTTGGTTTCCTTCCCGCAAAGGCCCGGTGCGCTGCGCGAATTCCTCGACGATGTTCTTGGACCCGAGGACGACATTCTCTACTTCGAATACACGAAGAAAAACGAAAGAGAAACCGGGCCCGCCCTAGTTGGCATCGACAGTGCCACTGAAACGGCGTTGGAAGAACTGCGTGAAAGGATGGCGGCTTCCGACCTGAGCATCGACGAACTCGACTCCGATTCCGAGCTGCTGAGGTTCCTGGTTTAGTAAGTCGAACCCTCTTAGGTGAGAGGGTCGGTTTCTCCCCAGGGGAGGACGACAAATTCGCGGGCAGCAGGGGCCCCTTCCAGCGCTGCCTCTGCGGCTATCAATGATTCTGCCGTGTCGGTACCTGCGCGCAGATAACGGCCCGCCCAGGCGTCTAGGAGCCCCTTCCCGATTGCGTCTACTAACTCTGTGGTGGCTTCAACCGGGGTGAACTCAGTGCGATTCGCGTGCAGTTCCATCCCGGCGACCATATCCGTGCGGACCACCCCCGGTGCCACCCCGAATGCCAAGATGCCACTTTCCGCACCCGCTGCGGTTACATCGCCCACATTGCGTAGCTGAGCTGCCTTACTGGCCGTGTAAGCGGTCGCTAAACCCCAGCTGTTCGCACCGGCACCGGAAACTAGGTTCACCACCCGTCCCCCGTCGGTAAGCATATGTGGGATGACCGCGCGCTCTAAGTACAGTGTGCCGAGCACGTTCGTTTCCACCACGGCGGCAAGTTCTTCGGGAACGGCCTGCCACACGGGGACTTCCGTGTCGATTCGCCCCGCATTGTTCACCAGTAGGCAAGGCGCCCCCAGTTCACCGACCAGGGATTCAACTGCTTCTTCGACCTGGTCGTATTGGCGCACATCGCATTGGGCGAGAGCGACCCTCCCCCCTCCGATAGATCGGGCCTCTTCCGCCACTTTTTCCAGCCTGTCCCGACTAGTCGCCAAAATGCCGATATCCCACCCGTTTTCGGCGAGGGCGAGAGCGATCGAGCGTCCGATTCCTCGGCTAGCTCCCGTAATGAATGCTGTGCTCATACTTATTCCCACCCGGTTACTATGTATTGGTTGTCTCGTTTCACACTAGCCCAAGGCCGCGCGGGGCAGTATTGTCTTGTGCGGGCCTAAGGTCCATTGCCCCCGTAGCTCAATGGATAGAGCAACGGCCTTCTAATCCGTAGGTTGCGCGTTCGAGTCGCGCCGGGGGTACCAAATCTCATTGCTTCAGTATTGACGCGTTAGGCTGGCATCAGAACAATAATTGATGGGACCGTTGCCTAATTCGCCTCCAAGCACGGCCTGGGAAGGGAAATTGATGACAACCCGCCGTTTTTCTTGGTTAGCCCCTGCATTTGCAGCCGTTTTTGCTCTTTCTGCCTGCTCGACAGGACCGGCGCCCACGCACGATCAGGGCGAGTCCGCTGCCGAACAATCTCAGGCGGCAGTCGATAGTGCCGATGGGGACGCGCCATGCACAGTCGTTCCTGATGGGACGTTCCCGGTGGAAATCGAACACGCGTTTGGCACCACCACCATCGAGGAAGAGCCGGAGCGAATCGCCACGGTGGGTTGGTATAACCATGAAGTTCCCATTGCGTTGGGGGTGACCCCGGTTGGCATTACTGCCTTCCCATGGGGCGATGACGACGGCGATGGCATCATGCCGTGGGTCGATGAAGAACTGCAAGCCTTAGGCGCGCAAACCCCCGTCCTCTTCGATGACACCGACGGGACAGACTTCGAAGCGATCGCAGCCACCGAACCAGACGTGATCTTGGCCGCTTACTCGGGTCTTTCGCCAGAGAACTATCAGACGTTATCGAAGATCGCCCCCACGATCGCATACCCGGACGTGCCGTGGGGAACGTCCATGTGGGACATGATTTGCATGAATTCAAAGGCGATCGGACTGTCTACATCGGGGGCGGAACTAGCGGAAGAACTTCGCGCGACCGCCATGCAGGCGCTGGATGAAAATCCAGAGCTCAAAGACAAGAAGATTCTCTTCACCCTAGTTGATCCGTCTGACACCAGCCAGATCACGTACTACACGCTGCATGACACGCGTCCTGGCTTCCTCTATGACCTTGGGTTGCCTCAGCCGGAGCAGGTGGTGGCGGCCACCGAAGCCAGCCCAGACTTCTTCACCACGATTTCCGCTGAGCAAGCAGATGTGTTTGACGACGTCGATATTTTCGTGGTGTACGCCGATTCGCCGGAAGCGGGACGTGCTCTGGTGACCGGGGATCCGCTACTTTCGAAGATCCCCGCGGTGAAGAACGGCCACGTCGTGGTGCTCACTAACAACACTCCGTTGACCAGCTCGGCAAACCCCTCGCCCCTGTCAATTTCGTGGGGTGTTTCCGATTACTTCGCCCTGCTGAACTCAACCACTAAATCAGCGAACTGATCGCAACTGAGTGACACTTCGCAAGACAGGCGCGATAACTACGCTGAGTGTGCTGCTCGCACTGGCTGCCCTTGGCGTATTGGTGGTCCTTTCAATCTCATTCGGGTCGCGCGCAATTGGTTTTGGTGATCTTTGGGCTGCGCTCTTGGGTCATGATGAGAATATTGCTCAGGCGGCGGTCGCCAAGCGGATTCCGCGCACTTTTCTCGCCATAGTGGTGGGGGCAGCCCTGGCGTTAGCGGGGCTGGGTATGCAGGCGGTTACCCGCAATCCTTTGGCGGACCCGGGAATATTTGGTGTCTCGGGTGGGGCGTCTCTAGCCGTCGTACTGGGGATGGTTTTCTTCGGCACCTCTGACCCGTACCTGCAGATGTTCCTCGCCGTGGTTGGGGCCGGCGTCACGGCGGCTTTCGTTTACTCCGTTGGGTCAATGGGACCCGGGGGTGCGTCCCCGCTAAAACTGGCCCTTTCAGGTGCTGCTACCGCGGCAGCCGTCGCCTCGCTGATCAATATCGTGTTGCTGCCGCGCGTTGACCTGCTCCAGAACTACCAGTTTTGGCAGATCGGCGGGGTTGGCGGGGCGACGTGGACGAAAATCTCTTCCGTTGCACCGGTGCTCGGCGTTGCCATGGTCGCCATGTTTGCTTTGGCAAGGCAAATGAACGCACTCGCGCTGGGGGATGAAATGGCGGCCGGATTGGGAGAGACGGTGTGGAAGTCTCGCCTGCTAGTTTCCTTGGTGGCGGTGATCTTAGCAGGGGTGGCCACTGCTGTAGCAGGACCAATCGGCTTCGTCGGTTTGGTGGTCCCCCATTTGTGCCGCCTACTTGTTGGCCCTGACCATCGCGTTTTGGTTCCCTTCTCGACCGTAGTCGGGGCCTGTTTACTGTTGGGGGCCGACGTGATTGGGCGAGTCATTGCCCGCCCCCAAGAAGTACAGGTCGGCATCGTCACCGCTCTTATCGGCGCGCCCTTCTTCATTTGGGTGGTCCGCCGCCAGAAGGTGAGGGGCCTGTGAATCCACTCGCCCAAGAGATCGGCGCTCTGCACCGCGCCAATCGGCGGTCGCGACTGGTGATTATGACGTTCACAGCCGTGTGCGTCTTCCTTCTGTTCTCCTTGACGCTCATGGTGGGGAATAAGTTCGTCTCCCCTCACGACGTTGCCGCTTGCTTCGCGGGCCGCTGCGAGCCATCCACTTATTTCGCCGTGATTGACCTGAGATTGCCGAGGGCGACCTTGGCCCTGTTCGCGGGGGCTGCCTTCGGTTTGGCGGGGACAACATTCCAAACTATGCTGCGCAACCCACTGGCTTCCCCCGACATCATTGGGATTACCAGCGGTGCAAGTACCGCGGCAGTCTTCGCCATTGTCATCTTGGGCACGTCCCAAACGCTAGTTTCTGTCTTCGCTCTAGTCGGGGCGCTGGGCACTGCACTCGCCATCTTCACGCTGTCGAATACCTCTGGGTTCGCCGGCTTCCGAATGATTCTGATTGGAATCGGATTTGCGGCGCTCCTGAACTCTCTAACGCAGTGGATGCTCTCTCGCACGCCTTCTTGGGACCTGCAAACCGCAATGCGGTGGCTTTCAGGCAGCGTTAGCTCCGCCGCGTGGCGAACTATCACTCCCCTGATCATTGCCACCGCTCTGTTTGGCAGCATGCTTTTCCTGTTGCGCCGCCAACTGGATTTGCTCCGCCTTGGCGATGATGCGGCCCGCGGCTTGGGGGTACGCGTGGATGCTGCTCGACTGGGTCTTATCGTCGCAGCCGTTGCCCTACTGGCTTTTGCCACTGCCGCTGCCGGGCCGATTGCTTTCGTGGCTTTCATGTCCGGACCCATTGCGGCGCGCGTCGTCGGGTCCGGTCGCCCTCCCCTGACAGAAGCCGCTTTGATCGGGGCGATTATCGTTCTGGCCGGCGACCTGGTGGCCCAAAACGCATTCGCCGTCCACTATCCGGTCGGAGTGATAACCGGGCTGCTTGGCGCGCCCTTCCTCTTGGTCTTGTTGATGAAACTGAATAAAGGCGGTGGCAACCCGTGACCCGCACTGAACCCCACCAACTCTGCGCCCAAAACATTACCTTGGGCTACGGTGACCACACCGTGATCCGCGATCTAACCCTGCAGATTCCACCGGGGAAGATCACTTCCATAGTCGGCGGTAACGGTTGCGGAAAGTCGACTCTGCTGCGCGGCTTAGCACGCCTCTTGAAACCGGGTGCTGGCACGGTTCTTCTGGATGGTCAACCACTTTCCTCTCTACCTACCAAGCAGGTTGCCCGCACCATCGGTCTGCTCCCCCAATCGCCACTTGCCCCAGAAGGGATCACGGTAGCCGACCTGGTAGGCCGGGGACGGCACCCACACCAGGGTCCATTTTCAAGGTGGAGTGATGCCGACTCGGTAGCGGTTGGGGCTGCCTTGGAGGCCACCGGGATTGAAAGCCTTGCGAAACGGCCGGTCGATGAACTCTCGGGCGGTCAGCGGCAACGGGTCTGGATCGCCATGATCTTGGCTCAAGAAACCGGAATTCTGTTGCTGGATGAGCCCACCACGTTCCTTGACGTGGCCCACCAAGTGGACGTCCTCGAGCTTCTCACCGAACTGAACGAGACTCTTGCTACCACCATTGTGATGGTTCTGCACGATTTGAATATGGCGACGCGCTACTCACACCAGTTAGTGGCGATGCGAGAGGGAACGATCTTCGCTCAAGGAACCCCTGAAGAAGTAGTGACTGAACAGAACGTGGAAAGTGTCTTCGGATTGCGGTCCGTGGTCATCCCCGACCCCGTTTCTGGCAGTCCACTGGTAATTCCATTGGGGAGGACGAATGACTGAAAAACCGACTTCCGCAAGCACCCCACCGTTCCATTTTGCGCGGGGACGCGTCGAAGAGGTTACTCGCCTGTCCCCCAGTTTCGCACGGGTCACTTTCAGCGGGGAGGCGCTGGGGCAGTTTGGCAACCCCAGGCAAACACTGGATCAACGAATAAAGCTGGTTTTTCCCGGTGAAACAGGCCTGCCTGCGTTGGCACCCACCGACGGCTTCGCCGATTGGAAGGCTTTGGCGGAAGCTGATCGGGGCAGCATGCGGACCTTTTCGATCCGCGATCTGCTGGTGGATGAGGACGGAAATACGCGGGTCGTAGTCGATTTCGCCCTGCACCCCGACCAGGAAGATGCCGGCCCCGCGGCTCGGTGGATAAGCCGGGCCCAACCCGGGGATGAACTGCTGCTCTTTGGTCCTCGGCGCGGTCGCACGGATGGCGGTGGTATCGAATACCATCCGGGAGCGGCCGAACGGGTGTTCCTAGTCGGTGATGAAACGGCAGTGCCTGCCATTTCACGCACATTGGAGGAAACCAGGGACTGCGGGCAAGAAGTGACGGCTCTGCTCGAAGTTCCGACCTCGGACGACAAGTTGGAAGTGGCAACCGGTGCGCGTCAGCAGATCGAGTGGTATGCCCGCAACGGCGCTGAAAACGGGGAACTAGTCATCCCGTCGCTGCTTGAAAAAGTGGGGATCAGCCGCGTTGAATGCGATGCCGCCTGTAACCCAAGCACGGACGATGGCGCCGCCCCGTGGGAGACAGCCACATACTCTAATCTTGACGAACTAGCCCCCTCTTCCGCTGAACTGCTGCGGTCCTGCTACTTCTGGATTGCTGGGGAAAGCAAGATGGTCACCGCTTTACGCCGGCACTTGGTCAAAGAGTTGGGGGCCGGTAGAGAAGCAGTGGCGTTCATGGGTTACTGGCGCAAAGGTGTGGCGATGCGGGCTTAGGTTCCGGACTTAGATTCGCCGCCTAGCCCCGACACTTTTGCCAGGTTGGCGCGACCCAGCGCTTGGATCCGTGCTTGCCACTGATCCAGATCCCATAGACCGCTGCCCCAGCTGCTGCTGCCAGTGCGGTCCGAGCCAGAGTTCGCTTCACAATGTCTTTGGTTTCATAGGCGCGCAGGATTCGCCAACCATGCGTGCGAGCATGGGCGCGCAACGTCCGGTCCGGGTTTACTGCCACCGGATTCCCCACGGTAGAGAGCATGGGGATGTCGTTGGCCGAATCGGAATAAGCCCAGGAACGCTTTAGGTCCAAGTCGTGCTCAGCAGCCACTTCGAGGACGGAAACAACTTTCGCTTCCCCGTGGACAATGGCGCCATCAAGTTCCCCGACCAGCCGGCCAGCGCTCACTTTAGTCTTGGTGCCAATACCGCCCATCGCCCCGATGCGCCGGGCAAACTCTTCGGCGATAAGCCAGGGAGTGGCTGAGATTAGGTACACCTGGTGTCCGGCGTCAACATGCTGTTTGAGCAGGTCATAGGTTGCCCGGTATACCTTGGGGACGAAGTAGCGTTCAAAAACGTCCTCACCCAGTTCTTGCATTTCCTCAACCGTCTTGCCGGCCACCAGCTGGGCCGCGCGGGATGAGAAGTCCCCTATTCGGTTTGTGTCTTCCCCGAAGAGGACGTAACGCAAAGTCTGTCGGGCCGCATAGCTTAGGTCGTTGATTCCAAAGAATGAGCGGCGGAACAT
>CAYFWE010000032.1:0-13538 GCA_964346745.1 uncultured Actinomyces sp.
ACGTCCCCGTCTACCATCACGTAGTCTTTACCTTCCATACGTACCCTGCCCTTAGCCTTCGCTTCTGCCATGGAACCGTGTTCCATGAGCTCATCAAAGCTAACGACTTCAGCCTTGATGAACCCTTTTTGGAAGTCCGTGTGGATTACGCCGGCCGCTTCGGGAGCGGTGTCACCCTTTTTGATCGTCCAGGCACGTGCCTCTTTGGGTCCGGCAGTCAAATACGTCTGCAGTCCCAGGGTGTCGAAGCCAACACGGGCAAGTTGATCCAAGCCGGATTCCTTCTGTCCTGTTTCTGCCAGTAGTTCGCGTGCTTCGTCCTCATCCAATTCGACCAGTTCAGATTCGAATTGCGCGTCGAGGAATATGGCTGGCGCGGGCGCGACCAGTTCCGCCAGTTCCGTTTGAATACTGTTGTCGGCCAAGCCAGCGTCATCCATGTTGAACACATAGATAAAGGGCTTTGCGGTCATTAGTTGGAAAGTGCGCAGTGCTTCTTGGTCGAGCTTTGCGCCTTCCGGACCAGAGAGCAGTTTCCCCTCGGACAGCAGGCTCTGGGCAGATAGCGCAGTGTCTAAGACGGACTGCTCGGTTTTCTTTCCGCGGACCTCTTTTTCCAGTCGCGGAATTGCTTTTTCAATAGTTTGTAAATCCGCGAGCATCAGCTCGGTGGTGATCGTCTCGATGTCGCTGGCTGGATCCACTTTGCCATCCACGTGCACCACGTCCTCATCCCCAAAAACGCGGGTCACTAAGCAAATGGCGTCAGCTTCGCGAATGTTGGCTAGGAACTGGTTCCCAAGGCCTTCACCCTGGGACGCTCCACGAACAATCCCGGCAATATCAACGAAAGACACCGTGGCCGGCACAAGTTTCTGGGACCCGTACACTTGGGCGAGCCGCCCCAGCCGCTCATCGGGGAGCGGGACGATCCCAATATTCGGTTCGATCGTGGCAAACGGATAGTTCGCAGCCAAAACAGTGGCACGGGTGAGGGCGTTAAACAGCGTGGACTTACCAACGTTGGGTAAGCCGGCAATACCAATAGTCAAAGACACGCCCCAAGTCTAGGTGAGCGCATCAGTCCATGGTGTAGCCGTTTGGGTGAAGCCGGTCGCCCTCACCCAAAGCCGCCGCGTTAGCACGTGTGGTCTGGTGCCGGTGTCCTTCCCTTTACGTGCAGGGGCAGCAGGCCCTTATTCTTGAGGTCGTTCTTCAGGTTGCGGGGAAGGGCGAAAGTTATGGTTTCAACTTGGGTGCGCACTTCTTCCACATCGCCAAAACCCCACTCTTGCAGGCGGGCGATGACGTCTCTAACGAGAATTTCGGGAACGGAGGCACCCGAGGTGACACCAATGGTGGTTGCGCCCTCAAACCAAGCGGGGTCCAGTTCATCTGCTTTGTCAACGCGGTAGGACGCACCTGCCCCCGCATCCAAGGCGACTTCGACCAGACGGACCGAATTAGATGAGTTCGCTGAACCAACGACCACCATGACATCGGCGCGCGGACCGATTGCTTTGACAGCTTCCTGTCGGTTTTGGGTCGCGTAGCAGATGTCGTCCGAGGGCGGATCATTTAGTTCGGGGAACCGTTCCCGCAGCCGACGCACCGTCTCCATGGTTTCATCCACGCTGAGAGTGGTTTGTGAAATCCACACGACGCGAGAGGGGTCGCGCACCGTAACTGAGTCGACCTCATCCGGACTTCCCACGATTTGGATGTGGTCTGGGGCTTCCCCGTACGTACCCTCCACTTCTTCGTGACCTTCGTGGCCAACCAAGATGATGTCGTAGTCCTCTTTTGCGAATCTGATCGCTTCTCGGTGAACTTTAGTAACCAGTGGGCAGGTCGCATCGATTGTTCGTAGTGAGCGGGCAGCCGCGTCTTTATGAACCTGAGGAGAAACACCATGCGCCGAGAATACGGTCACGGCACCTTCGGGAATCTCATCGACTTCTTCGACGAAAATCGCTCCCCGATCGGTGAGTGTCTCTACCACAAACTTGTTGTGAACGATTTCTTTCCGCACATACACGGGTGCTCCATGCAGTTGCAATGCACGTTCAACGGCCTCTACTGCGCGATCAACCCCGGCGCAGTAACCACGGGGGGCGGCCAGTAGGATCGCCTTTTCCTTTACCGAATCACCAGTAGTCATGAGACCAATCTATCTGGTCGCTCGTAATTGGCATCTGAGTGCTCAGCCACACACCCACTATCTCCTTTAAAAATCCAATTGTCGGAACCTCGTGCCAGACTGGTTACGCAGGCAATTTTCAACACAGGTTAGGCGGCAGCACAGGTGGTATCGCAAGATCAGGGTGCCAAACTCGCACCTAGGGCTAACTTGACGACAGCCGAAAATCCCTGGCCTCTCAGCTTGCTAATGGGCAATATCCGTCGCTATGTCGATCGAATGTCAGAGTTGTGGGTACAGGGACAAGTGGTTGAATACAGTCCCCGCGGCTCATCTCGCATGTCTTTCTTTACTCTTCGTGATGTTGATGAGGACGTTTCCATGCGGGTCACTGCCTTTGGAAACACGATCGCCAGCGCGGGGGCGGGCTTCGAAGAAGGTGCCCGCGTAGTGATCCGCGCGAAGCCCACTTTTTGGGAGAAGCGCGGCACGCTATCTCTAAACGCGAAAGAAGTGAAGATTGAGGGTATTGGCTCTCTGCTTGCGCAGATAGAGCGACTGCGAGCGCAGCTCGCGGCGGAAGGACTCTTTTCTGATGCTCGGAAACGTCCCCTTCCCTTCCTGCCTCGCCAGATCGGGCTGATTTGCGGGCGGGACGCGAAAGCAAAGGACGATGTTCTGCGCAATGCGTTCCTCCGCTGGCCCATGGCTGACTTTGTGGTCCGTGAAGTGGCCGTCCAGGGTGAATACGCGGTTGAGCAAGTGACACAAGCACTTCAAGAAGTGACGGCTCTGCGTCATGTTGACGTGGTGATTATTGCCCGCGGCGGCGGGTCGGTCGAAGATTTACTTCCCTTTTCAAATGAACGATTGGTTCGGGCAGCGGCGGCCAGCACAAAACCAGTCGTGTCCGCAATAGGTCACGAAGGGGACGCGCCGCTCTTAGACCTAGTGGCCGACTACCGGGCTTCCACACCCACGGATGCAGCGCGCCGCGTCGTTCCCGATTTTCGGGAAGAGCAGCATCAGGTTGATCATTTACGCACCAAAATGTCGGGAGCTGTGATGCGGCTGCTGCGCCGTGAAGAAGAGTACCTGGCACTCCTCACTTCTAGACCCGTGTTAGAGAGGCCCTCGGCCACGATTGAAAGGCAACGTGCCGGCCTCGAACAGGCTTCCATGCGGATCAGGGCGAGCGCTAGGCGTGCGGTGGAAACACAGCGCGCGCAAATAGACCAGTTAGCCGCGACACTAGCGACATTGTCTCCCACCGCCACACTAGAGCGTGGCTACTCGATTTTGCGCTCGCCTTCGAAGCAAATAATTACGGATGCGCGCGATCTGAAGCCTGGGGATCTAATCGAAGGGATGCTCGCTACCGGCACCTTCGTGGGAAGTGTCGTCGGCGCGAACCCCCAGGGCTCTTTCATATCGTCGACTGCCGGCAATAACCCAATTATCGACCATCGTTCACCCGATCAGCGTTCAAAGGAATAACAGTGACCAACTCTCCCATTGCGGCGCTCCCAGAGCCAAGCACCATGCCCTATGAAGAAGCAAAAGAAGAACTGCGCAGCATCGTCACACAGCTCGAAGTGGGCACGGTGCCACTGGAGCAAACACTAGAGTTATGGCAGAGAGGTGAGGCACTGGCTACCCGCTGCCGCACCATTCTTGATGCGGCCTCGAAGAAGATTGAAGAAGCATCGGCAAACCCGCAGTCAGACACCGGCGAAGACCCCTTCTAAACCTCACCTAGGCAGGACGATCCAAATGACTGAAGTAACCCCATCCGCCCTCGTAATGGGCGAAGCCTTGATCGATTTAGTGTTTGATCCTCGAAAAGATGAGTCTGAGCCAACTCCCGTGCCCGGCGGCTCACCAGCAAATGTTGCGCTCACTCTGGGGCGGTTGGGAATTGACGTCGACCTGGTCACTTGGATTGGGACAGATCCCTATGGGCAGATGGTCTCGCGCCATCTAAAAGAATCGAATGTGCGCGTCTATGACGGGTGTGATGGTGCTCCATTCACTTCAACTGCAGAAGCGCACCTCGACAGCAGTGGCGCGGCGACTTACACGTTCAACTTAGAGTGGGCTCCCCCAGCACCAGTTTCTCTACCGGCGGGCGCGGCTGTTGTCCACACCGGGTCTATCGGCGCGGTATTGGAACCGGGCACCGCAACGATTTTCGAAGCGTTTAAGGAAGCGCGTGGCCAGGCACTTACTACTTATGATCCGAATGCTCGTCCCACTTTGATGGGTGACGTTGACTCCGCTCGAGCAGTGATCGAAGGCTTTGTCGCTCAGTCCGACGTGGTGAAGGTTTCGGATGAAGACCTTCAATGGCTTTACCCATCGCTAACCGCCTTGGAAGCGGCCCATGGTTGGACGGACCGTTTTCATGTTCCACTTATAGTGGTCACCCGCGGAAAAGAAGGTCCGATCGGCTGGACTGCATCCGGTGTGCAGTCAGCGATCACTCCTCAGAAGGTTTCTGTGGTGGACACTGTCGGAGCAGGTGATTCGTTCATGGGGGGACTAATCGATGCGCTTTGGCGCCGGGATATTGTTGGCTCCTCCGGTAAAGAAGCGCTGCTTGCTTTAGACGAAGCCGGTCTTCGAAGCATCCTTGCAGATGCCGCCCAGATTGCGGACATAGTGGTTCAAAGACGCGGCGCCAACCCCCCTTGGGCCAGTGAGCTTTCGCGGTAACTGGGAGCGGCGTGCGGAATAGGCGTGCGCTAACGCCCTAAACGTCGCTCGCGGTGAGAAAAGGAGCGCAGCGCTCGCAGGAAGTCGACCTTCCTAAAGTCGGGCCAGAAGGTTTCACAGAAGTAGTACTCCGAGTGGGCTGACTGCCACAGTAGGAATCCGGATAGGCGTTGTTCGCCGGAAGTCCTGATGATCAAATCTGGGTCGGGCTGTCCTTTGGTGTAAAGGTGCGCGGTGATGTCCTCAACGCTGAGGGTGGCAGCCACTTCTTTGAGTGAGCGATTTTGTTCGGCGGCGTCCGCCAGGACACCTTTGACCGCGTCGACCAGTTCTTGGCGCCCTCCGTAGCCGACCGCAACGTTCACGACAATCGCATCCTTGAGGGCGCTGGTAGCGGCTGCGGCGCGCGTGACCTGCTCGACGAATTGGGTGGACAGCTGGCTCATGTCGCCGACGATCTGGACCCGATACTTTCCAGTTGCTACCAACCGGTTCACAAGTGCAGCGATAATCTGCAATAGTTCGGCTATCTCGGCGGGGTCGCGGGTTAGGTTGTCAGTGGACAACAGCCACAGGGTGACAACTTCGGTGCCGACCTCATCCGCCCATTGCAAGAAATCTAAGACCTTGTCTGCCCCGGCTCGGTGCCCGTCAGAAGCAGACGATCCGAAGGCTTTTGCCCAGCGGCGGTTGCCGTCCAAGATGACCCCGATGTGCCGGGGTAAAACCGCAGGGTCTAGTGAGCGTTGCAGGCGGTACTCATAGACCTCATACAGGAAGTTTCCTTGCATTTCACCTGCTCTCCACAGTGTATTGATCCTACCGAAAAGAGCCTTATTACCTGCACGTTTCAGGCAACGCGGAGGGACATTCAGCGATACAGCGATATGGGACTAGCGGCCCATAAGGTAGCCTATGGAACCGGAGAGGACCCCTATGCCAATCGTTTCCAGAAAACCCGTCACGTGGATTCCCGGGCACCCAGTTACTCGCAAACCGAAACTGCGGGGTTGGGTTCATTTCATTGCTGCCCCCCTGTCGCTGGCGGCGTCCATCGTTCTGGTAATTTTGGCTCCCACTTCTGGACTCAAGTGGGCTTCCGCAGTTTATTTGGCGTCCTCATTCATACTTTTCTCAGTTTCGGCGCTCTACCACTTGTTCTACTGGAGCCCAAAGTTTGAGACAGTGCTGAAGCGATTGGACCATTCCAATATTTTCCTACTGATCGCCGGCACTTATACGCCGATCACCGTGGGCACGCTAACGGGAAATAGCCGCGTAATCCTGCTGACACTTGTCTGGGTGGGCGCAGCCCTTGGGATCGCCATCAACCTTGCTTGGCCCAAAGCACCCCGGTGGCTATCGACACTGATCTATGTCCTACTTGGCTGGACGGCCCTGTGGTACTTGCCAGAACTGTGGGAAAAGGGCGGTGCGGCTCTGGTGATCCTCTTAGCGGCCGGCGGCGTTCTTTACACGATTGGTGCTTTGGCCTACGCCTTTAAGAGGCCAAACCCGTGGCCAGAGTGGTTCGGATTCCATGAAGTCTTCCACGTATTCACGGTGCTCGCATGGGCATGTCAGTGTGTCGCCGCCTATCTAGCAGTCCTCACATAAAAAACGCTAGCCCCTCACTATCGGGCGAAGAGGCGTAAACTCACCCTCATGACTGATAAGACTTGGCTGACTCAGGGTCAGTATGACATTTTGAAAGGCGAGCTGGACGAGCGCCGCGACGTCGAACGTCCCAAGATCGCTGCACTAATCGAAGCCGCGCGTCGTGAAGGCGACTTGAGCGAGAACGGCGGCTACCAGGCAGCTCGCGAAGAACAATCAATGAACGAAACACGCATCTTGCAGCTCGAAGATCTGCTGCGGGACGCGGAAGTGGGGGAAACCCCGGCTGACGATGGGGTTGTCGAACCCGGTATGGTCGTCGTCGCAAAGATCGCTGGGAAAGAACAGACCTTCCTGTTAGGAGCTCGCGATGCGGGGGACGGGCTGGCCATGGCCGTCTACTCCCCCACGGCGCCAATCGGGAAGGCGATCACCGGCCTCTCAGCTGGCGATAAGACATCCTACGAAGCACCCTCCGGAGCGTCTATCGAGGTTGAAATCGTCTCCGCTTCGCCCTACCACCCGTAACCCTTTTTATTCGTAACCTCTTTTAGACGAGGACGCTAAACCGCTGGATCGACCTCAACATGGCCTGCGTCAGCGTTCCCCTTCTCTCCAGACCCGCGCCTCACCCGATGCGCAGTGCTGTACGAGTCGGCAATTGCCTGCTCAAGAGAGCCGGGCGGACCGCCAGGCCGGTTGGGGTCGGTCGCCAATTGCGGATACATGTCATGGCCGTGCAGGTACATGATCGTCACGTTCAAGAACGCTAGGAGCGGGACTGCAAATACCGCTCCAAAGACACCCGCCAAAGCACCGCCGCCGGTCACCGCCAAGACAACGGCCACGGGGTGCAGGGAAACCGCGCTAGCCATTAGCCACGGGTGAAGGACGTTCCCTTCCAGTTGTTGCACGACCAACACCACTAGGAACATGATGATCGCACTGGTCACACCGTTGTTCACCAGTGCCAACAGAACCGCCACCGCACCCGAGATGAACGCGCCGATGATCGGGATAAAGGCGAAGAAGAAAACGAGCACCATAATCGGAACGGCCGCCGGAACGCCCAAGGCCAGCGCCCCTAAACCGATCCCGAACGCATCGATCGCAGCCACTTTGAGCTGGGTGCGAATGTACCAGCCGAGGGTCACCCACCCCCTGATCCCCGCTTCATTCGCGGGATTGCGCCACTGCGTGGGCAGCATGCGCAGGAACCAAATCCACATGGAGCGCCCATCCTTCAACATGAAGAACAAGACGAACAGCATGATCAACCCAGCGGCGCCAACCGTGGCCGCGGAAGAGGCAACGCTTAGAGCCTCCGAAGCAATCACTCCCCCGTAGTTGCGTAGCACCACCACCAGGTCCCGCTGAAAGTCATGTAGGTAGGACGCGACCACATCGGTGTCTAGCCCCAAGGGACCATCTGTGACCCACTGAATAAGGGAGTCCACCCCCTTCAATGTCTGCGACACCAAAATGGGTAACTGAGTGATTAACTGGCTGATGGCGATGTAGATCAAAGCAGCAACGATAAATAGGCCGGAAAGCAATCCAACCGCGGCTGAGGAGGTTTGCCCCATGCGAACTTTATTTCTCAGAAAGTTCACCAACGGTGCCAACAAGAGCGCTAGGAGTAAGGAGATAAGGCAGGCGACCACCAAGGTGCGGATGTAGAAGAGTCCCCACCCAAGTAAGAGGACCATGGCAAGGACGATGATGACCCGCCAGCTCCAAGCTGCAGTTACCCGTAGGGGGAGGCTTACATGTTCTGAGATGGTCTTGTCCGATACGACTTTGCGTTGCGGACTCTCAGATCGTTCGCTATTCATGCGGTATTCACAAGCCCCTCGTCGTCGGTGAAATGTAGTGGGAAGATAGAAGCATTACTGGCAAACCTTCCCGCAAGACGGTATGAGGACCATTATGACGCAAGACATCGGTAACACCCACGTCGTTCTACGCACGGCGTTGGATTTGCAACCAAGTGGGAACCAACTGGAGATATTCCTAGCCGGGGGATGCTTTTGGGGGGTGGAGCGTTTCCTCTGGCAAACACCCGGTGTAGTCTCTACGGCAGCCGGTTACATGGGCGGCCACAGCGACAGCCCAACGTACGTGCAAGTTTGTACGGGATCGACCGGCCACGCTGAAACGGTGCGCGTAGTTTATGACCCAGAGGTCGTTTCAACCGAAGACTTACTGGCAGTATTTTTCGAAAACCACGATCCCACCCAGCTAAACAGGCAGGGCAACGATATCGGCAGCCAGTACCGCAGTGCTATTTGGACGACGACGCCTGAGCAGTTCCGCACCGCGCAGCTACTCAAATCCGCGTACGAGAAGCGGATAATCGCCGCTGGACTTCCACCGATCGTCACCCAGCTCCATTCCCCGCCGCCACCCGTTTTCCACTTGGCTGAGGACTATCACCAAGGGTACTTACACAAGAACCCCGCGGGATATTGCAACCACGGTTTCAACGGGGTCGAATGTCCACGCGGGGTTCTGTAACGCTGCTGGCGCTGCTTACCTCTTAATCGCTTCGAGGATATCGGTAACAAACACCAGGGTGTCGCCGCCGCGGATGCCTGCCTGTGGCACCCCGCGGTCGCCATAACCAAGGTGGGGTGGAATAGAAAGCAGGACGCGGGAGCCAACTCGCTGCCCAACAAGTCCGTCATCCCAGCCGGCGATAACCATGCCAACTCCGATCGCGAAGTCCAGCGGTGCACCCCGATCGTAGGAATTATCGAAGACGTTTCCGTCCCAAACTTGGCCAAGGTAGTTGCACACGATAGTGTCGCCTACCTCAACTACGGGGCCGTTGCCTTCTTCGAGGACTTCTACGACAAGCTCAGGCGAGGGCGTGGCGGAGTCGAAAGTGAGCACTGGCTTGTCGCCAAACTCCCCTGACACTGTCACATTTTCCATG
Source organism: uncultured Actinomyces sp. (assembly GCA_964346745.1). Classification (GTDB taxonomy): domain Bacteria; phylum Actinomycetota; class Actinomycetes; order Actinomycetales; family Actinomycetaceae; genus Scrofimicrobium. The sequence goes on from CAYFWE010000032.1 coordinate 9,411, forward strand.
GGTTTCCTTTTCTTTGGGCGGCCGGACCGCGACGAACGTTTGGGTAAAGACTAACGCCGTACTAACGTGACTGCATCCGCGAAAGGATGTTGAGGATTTCAATGTAGAGCCACACCAGGGTGACCATCAGACCGAAAGCGCTCATCCAAGCGTATTTTGCAGGCGCCCCGCTTTGTACGCCGATCCGGATCTGATCAAAATCGGAAATCAAGCAGATCGCCCCGATGATGACCGCGAACATTGAGAGCACCACTGACAGTGGGAAGCCCATGATCATCGGACCGTCGATACCCCCAATAGGTGCGCCCATCATCCCCAAGAACATGATGGCAAGTCGGGAAAAAATCAGCCCCAAGATTGAAATCAGGGCAAACTTTTGCAGCTTGGGTGAGTTGCGGACCTTCCCAGATGCGAACAGGGCCAAGGTAATGCCAAAGACGACGAAGGTCGCTACGACCGCCTGCAGCACCACGCCCGGCGCCCACATTTCCGTTGCAAGACTCAAGGCGCCCAACGCGACGCCCTCAACCGCCGCGTAAGCAAGAATGAGTCCCGGGCGGATCTTCTTAGAGAAAATGTTGACCATTGCCAAGACAAACCCGATGAGGATCCCCCCGAGGGCAAGTGGCATGGCCAAGGCTACGTTTTGGGCAGCCACAAACCAAGCGGCGGCTGCCGAGGCGATAAGTAGCGCCAAGCTAACTGATGTTTTCACGATGACGTCGTCATACGTCATGCGCCCCATGTCGACTGCATCAGCGGCGGGACGTTCGTAAGCCGCCCTAGCCTCTGCAAAGGCCTGCTGATCATAGATTGGAGGCGAAGTTGTTTGGGTGGTCGCTGCTTGACTTCCAGCTGCCCACTGCTGTTCCATTCGATTGAAAACTGGATTGGACATTATTCCTCTCCTGAAGTGATGTCTTCCGGTCGCATGCAGTGCCGTTAATGACCGAGGCTTCCGTCCCCGGCATGAAAATCGGGACACTGTGTCTGCCTGCAATCGTACTCGCGAGGACGGTAGGGTGTGCGTATGGAAATGAAGCTCGGCCGCGGGCGAATTATTCACGGTGACAGTCTTCAGGTCGCCCAATCGTTGCCCTCCGATTCTTTCCGACTCATCTACCTCGACCCTCCTTTCAACACTGGCCGCCGCCAACGCCGTCTGTCGACAACGTCGCAAAGAGTCACTGAGTCTGGGCGCTTAGGTTTCAAAGGGCAGCGCTACGAGCAGGTGGTACACCAGGTGACTTCCTACGACGACACGTTCGCCGATTACTGGGCATTCTTGGAGCCGCGCTTAGAAGAGGCGTGGCGTCTACTAACCTCGGATGGCACCCTGTACCTCCACTTGGATTATCGGGAAGTGCACTACGCGAAAGTGCTGCTGGACGCACTTTTCGGTAGGGATTGTTTCTTGAACGAAATCATTTGGGCTTATGACTACGGAGCCCGCACCAAGAAGCGTTGGCCGGCCAAACACGACACAATCCTGGTTTATGTCAAGGATCCGCGGAATTACTATTTCAACTCCGAAGAGGTGGACCGCGAACCGTATATGGCGCCCGGCCTAGTTACCCCCGAAAAAGCAGCGCGCGGAAAACTGCCGACCGATGTTTGGTGGCACACCATCGTTTCCCCTACGGGCCGGGAGAAGACCGGCTACCCCACTCAGAAGCCGCTAGGTGTTCTGCGGCGCATCATTCAAGCGTCCAGTGAGCCGGGAGACCAGGTTTTGGATCTTTTCGCCGGCTCTGGCACCACCGGTGATGCCGCCGGCTCGCTGGGGCGGGACTTCATTTTGGTGGACACCAATCCAGTTGCGATTCAGACAATGGCCACGCGGCTGCCCCACGCATCGGTCGAGCAATCTATTGACTGATGATTCAGGATAGGTCAAGTTGTTCGAGGGCGGCTTCAGCCTGCTCCGGCGTGAACCGTTCCCCATATTCGCCAACCAGCTGCTCGTAAATATCTTCCCTAGTCATGTCGGGGTCTTGGGCGTACATTTTTGCCTTTTCCAAAGCGTTGGCGTTCCAATCCCAATTCAGCTTGTCTAGCGCGCACTGGGCGGCCGGTTCTGAGAATCCGTCACCGTCTGGGCTGGTAAGTAGGGCCCTGATACCGGCCTCACTCATATACAGCGTTTCTGCGTAGTCGGTCGCAGAGATCAAGGCGGCTTCACACTGGGCGGCGGCTTCCTGGTCGTCCTCTGCCTCATTGTCCTCTGGTTCTGTCGGCGGCTCGGTAACGTCCTCCTCCTCTACCACGATGTCGACAGGTTCAGATTGGGGTTCACTTTGCGGTGTCTCTACTTCACCCCGCGTGGCAAAAACAATGGCGACCACCACCGCCACCACAACCAACACGGCAACAACCCAAACCCACGGCTTCTTGTACCACGGCGTGGGAGGCGCCGAGTGGTGGACCTGTGACCTTGAAGGTAGTGGGGACGGCGTTTGGGCTTGACTCATGCAGTAACTCTATCGGCCTTAGGCCACAAAATGGTTGCAACTTTGACTGCGATACGTTTGCGTGGCGGCAGGCGTATGAGAGTCCATTATGAACATTCTCAAACCATTTGCACTTGCAGCCACGATCATCCTTTTCGCAGCTAGCGCGGGCGCCTGCAGTTCGGGTGCGCCGAAGGCGAATGGTGATCCCATCGGCGGGGATGTAATAGCTCCCGTCACGATGGATGTAAAAGATCTTCGTGGCTCTAAGGTCGACCTGGTGGTCGGGCAAGTCTTGAATATCAACGTTGACCCAGAGCCTGTCGACGCCTATAAAGCGATCATCTCAGACTCGTCCGTAGCGGTGTTCACGGCGGGAGAAGTAACGGACTCTGCACAGTTCAACCCGGGCATCGAGGCTCTCGCACCCGGGTCGACTGAAGTCACTTTCATCGGGCCCAACGCCGATGACAAGGCTTCTTTCACTGTCGAGGTTGAACCGCGGAAGTAGAGTTTATTCTTCCACTGGTTCCAGCAGGCCATCTCTCAGGGCGGCCGCGAATGTGGGGGCGGCCGGAAGCCTGGGCAGCAGAGCCATTTGGGCGGCGTGGTAGACATCTGGCTTACCTGCCCAAGTTGCTGACGCCTTCTCGTTAGCGGTGTCCAATTCGTGAATCCACCGGCCAGGTGCCTCAACTAGGTACTCTTGCGCGTAATCCCACCATTCTTGGACCTGCTCTTCGATGGCCTTAGCTTTGTCCTCAGCACCTTCGGCTTTCAAGACTTTCGCGAGGACGGCCCCAACACCCACGGCTTCGCACAAAACCCAGTGCATCCTTTGACGCACAACGGGCTTGCCGTCGAAGTCAGTTGTGTACACAAATCCGGGTGCGCCATCCACGTTCCAACCGTCTCCCACCGCGGCAGCCATAAGGGCGGAAGCCCCTTCCAACATCCAGTCGGGAACCTCTAACCCCATATTTTCGCGTGAGCCACGGGCGTGCAGCATCAGACGCGCCCACTCCAAGGCGTGCCCCGGGGTCACCCCGTAGGGCCGGAAAGGGTGGGCCGGCTCATCAATGTTGTAGTCGGGGATTACCTGCCAATCCAGATCAAAGTGCTCTGGGATGCGCCACTGACGCTGGCCAGCCTGGTCGTAAACAAACTTGAGGACCCGCGTGGCCCGCTCTAACAGCTCGGCATCATTGAGGACGTCTGCGGCAGCCAAAGATGCCTCTACTGTGTGCATATTGGCGTTGATTCCCCGATAGTCTTCCGCTTCGGTGAAGGAACGATCCCATGATTCAGCGACCATGCCTGTGGCTGGGTCGTACCAATGTTCAAGTTGCTGGGCCAAAGCCGCGTCCAACAGGGTTTTCGCGTCTTCGTTGCCGGCTGCCACAGCTGAAGACGCAGCCAGGATCACGAATGCCTGCGCGTATGCTTCTTTGCGGTCGTTTACCGGTAGTCCGTTCCCATCGGGAGCTGGCTCGGCTTCGATTGAGCTGTACCAACCCCCGTAAACCGGGTCTTGGAAATACTGGCTCAAAGCCTTCACCCCGTGGTCCATGTATTCGCGGGCCCCGTCAATCCCGTACATGGTGGCGAGGGCGAAAATGTGTGTCATGCGCCCATTGATCCACAACTCGACCGGCTTGGAGGTGTCAACACTTCCGTC
>CAYFWE010000033.1:0-12995 GCA_964346745.1 uncultured Actinomyces sp.
GGCAACGTTGCCCCAGTGTGTCGTATGAACAGGGGATAACAGTGAAATCTCTTGTTTTTGTGCACACAAAGGCAACGTTGCCTTTGTGGCCTTGGATTCTTCGCACACTTCGGCAACCAAGGCTCTAAGTGGAGGAGGGGTGAGCTACTTACGCAGTTTTGGGCAAGCAAAAGGGCCTGCCACCCAGTGACAGACCCTAAAAGCGGAGAGGCCGATTAGATCGCGCGCTCGAACCGCTCGCTCTTAATGCAGTTAGTGCATACGTTCATACGCTTCGTCTCGCCATTCACGCGAGCACGGACGCGCTGGATGTTCGGATTGAAACGACGGTTCGTGCGCACGTGTGAGTGCGAGACCGACTTGCCGAACAGCGGGGACTTCCCACAGATGTCGCAAACCGAGGCCACGGGGCCCTCCTCAATAGTCCAAGTCCAAGATGCCGCCTGACGGCGACCCGGGGCCTCTAAAAAGCTCGACGCAAAGCGCCGCACCCGTCAGAGGCAACCAATCAAGATTAGCCGACATAGGGTAGAGGCAACAAACAAGTAACGCCAAACTGCTGTGTAGAATCGCCCACACCTTAATGTCGGAACCTGGTGGCACACTGCTACCTACAGCCAAAAGCATATCGATCGACCACAGCGACCCAACCGGAAAGGGGCTCAGGTATGTCCACGCTCGACACACCTTTGTCCATGTGCCTGGGGAAAGCAGCGGTAAAACGCCTGGGCGATGCAGGCTTAGAAACCGTGCGCGACCTGCTTTACCGGGCGCCACGGCGCTATTACACGTGGGGAAATCTCACCAGTATTGCTTGGCTTCGTGAAGGCGAAGAAGCCACTCTCTTAGCCGAAGTCGTCTCCGCTAACCTCATCGCCAACCGATCGGGTCAAGGCGTCCGGCTCCTTGTAGATGTAACGGATGGCCACCAAGCACTAACTTGCACCTTCTTCGCCAAGAGTCGCTTCCGCCTCGCACCGCACCAGCGGCTGCTTCGACCGGGGGCGACTGTCCTTGTCTCTGGAAAAGTAAGCGTGTATCGCGGGAAACTGCAGATGGTCCAACCAGAGTTTGAAGAACTTGAGGATTCATCGCCGGAAGCGGCTGCCCGCCGGGCCGGTCGACCCATTCCTATTTATTCGGCAATATCAGGGCTGCCTTCTTGGAAGGTGTCGGCCTTGGTAAAGACAGTCTTGGAAACACTGGACCCAGGGTCGGTGCCAGAGGTAATTCCTGCCGGGGTGCGCGAACGGTACGCCCTGCTCGACTCTGCCGCGGCGCTGCAAAAACTGCACGATCCGCAGGTACAGGTGGATTGGGAAAGCGCGAAACGCACGTTGGCGTGGGAAGAAGCACTCACCCTCCAAACCGCGCTGCTTGCCAGCCGGGTGAATGCGGATGGCGAATCTGTTAGACAGGCCCACCCTTTGGGCGACTCAATGCAGATGGTAGATCAACTGATCGCCGGTCTGCCCTTTGAACTTACCGACTCACAAAAAGACGCTTGGAAACAAATCGCCGCGGACCTGGCTAGTGAAAGCCCTATGCAACGCCTTCTCCAAGCAGATGTGGGGGCAGGAAAAACCATCATCGCCCTCATGGCCCTTCTTTCTGCGGTTGAGGGCGGATACCAAGGCGCCCTACTCGCCCCGACGGAAGTGTTGGCACGGCAGCATTTCGCCTCCCTTTCTCGGCTGCTAGAAGGCGCGGGAGTGGAAGCGCCGCTGCACCTACTTACCGGGAAGAGAAGTGGACCAGAAAAAGATGCTGCGCTCGCACACCTTGCTGCCGGGGAACCAGGGATAGTGGTTGGAACCCATGCTCTGTTCCAAGAAGGGGTCGCCATCCCGAACCTAGCCCTACTCGTCGTCGATGAGCAGCACCGTTTCGGGGTAGCCCAGCGGGAACGCTTGCGTGAGGCGCGGGAAGCCACCCCGCACCTCTTAGTCATGACCGCCACCCCGATTCCCCGCACAATCGCGATGACCGTATTCGGCGACCTAGACGTCACCATGATGAAAGGGATGCCACCGGGCCGCAAACCTGTCCAAACCCACTTGGTGAGCAACCAGAACAAGACATGGATGGAACGCCTGTGGCAGCGGGCCCGCGAAGAAGTAGAGGGTGGGGGCCGCGTCTACGTGGTTTGCCCTCGCATCGATCCCGGAACGGACGCTGCAAACGAAACGGGCGAACCCAAAGGGGACAGACCCAGCAGGCGCTCGGCCAAGAGTTCCTCGCACTCTCATCGACATGATGGGTTAGACGGCGGTCAACAGGATCTTTTCAGCACGTGGGACACCTTGGATGAAATGGAAAGCAGTGCGGTTGGAAGCACCGCGCCTGACGATGGGTCAGTGCTGGCCGACGTGCCAGCAGCAGAGGTAGTGGCCGATAACCTGCGCGGCATGGAAACCCTGGCTGGCATTGAGATTGGATTGGCTCACGGACGCCGGAAGCCAGAAGAAAATGCCCAAGCCTTCGCCGACTTCGCCTCCGGAAAAGTTCCAATCTTAGTGGCGACAACCGTGGTTGAGGTCGGCGTGGACGTTCCAGAAGCTACGCTGATGATCGTCCTCGGATCCCAAAGATTCGGCCTTTCCCAACTCCACCAGCTACGGGGGCGCGTCGGCCGCTCGGATCGCGAAAGCATGTGCCTGTTAGTCCATGCGCCAACGCAGTCACCGGTGACGCAAAAACGATTAGAGGCGCTGGCAAAGTCAACAGACGGGTTCGTCCTAGCAGAAACGGACCTGACACTGCGCTCCGAAGGGGACGTTCTGGGTGGGGCGCAATCAGGTCGCCTGTCGGGCCTGCGCTTCCTGTCGGTACGTAAAGATTCCGGAATCATCGGCGCCGCGCGTTCCATCGCCGAACAAGTCCTGCACGAAGACCCAGGCCTGAGGGGGCACCCCGACTTAGCGCTGGCGGTCAACGCTTCCATGGGTGAAGACGTCGTCTGGCTGGAAAGGAACTGATCATGACTCGTGTAATCGCTGGAAGCCACAAGGGGCGCCGCCTAGAAGTGCCAGCACGGGGGACTCGGCCGACTTCAGACAAAGTACGCGGGGCGATCTTCTCGCGCCTGCAGAACTGGGGTGTGGTTGAGGGCGCCCGCACTCTCGACCTGTTTGCCGGTTCCGGAGCACTCGGAATCGAAGCGGCCTCACGCGGAGCGCGGCGGGTCACGCTAGTCGAAAAGTCTGGTTCAGCCGCTCAAGTGCTCCGCCGCAACCTCGCGGCTCTGAAACTGAGTGACCGCTGCAAAGTGGCGGTGCGGGATGCCCGCGCCTACCTGCGCGGCAGTGAAGAGTACTTCGACCTGGTCTTCATTGACCCGCCTTACGACTACCCAGAGGACCAATTGGCCACCCTGCTGACAGAGTTGGTTCCCCGCTTAGAGCGTGAAGCGACTGTCGTTTTAGAGCGGGACGCACGCTCACCGGCGCCAGAGCTGCCAGAAGGACTCGAAATTGTGGGCTCGAAGAAGTGGGGCGACACGGCCGCCTGGTATCTAGAGGTTTAGGATTAGTTCATGACCACAGTGCTCTTTCCAGGTAGTTTCGACCCCGTCACCAATGGACACTTAGATCTCTTAGAGCGCCTCTCCGCCATGTATAAGCGGGTGGTGGTCGCAGTGGGTTTCAACCACGCGAAGCCGGGTTGGCTTCCAGTCGACACACGGGTGGACGTCCTCGAACAAATTGTGGCGGCAAACCCGAAACTAGAGAACGTCCGGGTCGGAAGGTTTGACGGGATGACAACCGATTACGCCCTGCAGGTAGGGGCAACCACGATTGTCAAAGGTGTGCGCGGCCCATCGGATTGGGAATGGGAATACACCCAGGCAACCATCAACCGACAGATCAGCGGCTTAGAGACCCTCATAATGCCCTCCAGCCCCCAGTGGTCAGCCGTCTCATCTTCGATTGTTCGTGAGCTGGTCCGCTTTGATGCCCCTATTTCCCGCTACGTTCCGCCATTGGTGGAAGCCACCATCCGCGCATACATCGACGCGCCGCAAGGCTAGAGACCGGCGCGACTCTTACACTTAGAATAGACAGCTGCCCGGCACGAACCGGGCGCCAGAAGGGCCCATTCACAGGAGTACCAATGCCCCAACGCTACGAAGAAGATAACTATTCCTTGGATGTCACGCCAGAGGCCCCGACCCGCCAGCCGGTCAGAGAAGAAATCGTGGTTGAAGAAGAATACGACGACGAAGGTAATTACGGACCATCAACCGTTATTGCCGCGTTGGACCAAATCGAAGTCCTCGTCGAAGGGGCTCGTGTCGTACCGCTTTCAGCAAACATCGTCTTGAATAAGGCCGAGATTCTCGACCTGGTGGGACAAGCACGCGAAGCACTGCCAGACGACCTGGTGGCGGCCGACGCGGTCGTATCCGATGCAGATGCTGTGCTCAGCCGTGCCGACGACGTGGCCGAGGCAGCGGTGGCAGAAGCGACCGTGAAGTCACGCACTCTCCTTGATGACGCGCGGATGAAAGCCGATACGGTACTGGCCGAAGCAAATGACGAAGCCCAACGCAAGGTAGAGCGCGCCGACGAAGAGGCCAGCACCATGAAGAGTCGGGCCACCGCCGAAGCAGAAGCGATCCTCGCCGACGCACACGCGCAAGCTGAGCAGCTCATCGCCGCCGACCGGATTGCCGAAATCGCCCAGCAGCGCGCTCACGACATCGTGATGCAAGCCAGGGGGGAGGCCCACAACCTGCGTCAGGGCGCCCAAGAATACGTAACCAAATCGCTCACCCAAACTTCGAACCTGCTGCAGGATTTACTGCGCCGCACGGATGCGGGTATACGCGCCCTCAACGACCGCTCAGAGGTTGACGAGGCCGCTAACATCGAGATCGACTAGCGGTGGCCCGGCGGCCGCCGGGAAGAGAGCAGAAATGACTGAGCACCAGGATCTGAAGTTATCGCTTCGGGACCAGCCCCACGATGTTGGGTCAGTGCGCCGACACCACTTTGACTGGATCGCGCCGAAAGGCTGGGCAACCGAAGTTCTTGAACTGCCCGCCGGCGCGTGCGTTCCGCTGGACGTTACCGTCACGAGTGTCGAGGACGGCGTGCTGGTTGCGGTCGAGGGCGATGTCGACCTAGTCGGGGATTGCGTCCGTTGCTTAGACCAAGTCACGGTTCCCGTCCATATCGACGGGACAGAGGTTTACACACAAACCAGCCAAAGCAGCCGTGCACGCCGCCGCAGGGACGACCGGGCAAACCCGCAGATTGAGGTCGAAGGGGATGACTTCGACCCCGAGTACATCATCGAACAAGACAGCGTGGACTTAGAAGTCTTGTTGCGTGATGCGATCTTTGCTGACGCACCATTCCAGCCGGTGTGCGACGACGACTGCCTCGGTATATGTGAGCACTGTGGGGTGCGACTGCGTGATGCAGAGCCGGGCCATGTCCACGAGTTCCTCGACCCCAGGTTTGCTGCCCTACAGGTGCTGCTGGATGACAATGCGGAAGGAAGCACCGCCGATGGCGACCAAAAAGCGTGAAGAATCCGGGGCGGCCAATGCGGACGCAGCGGAGCTTCTCAAGCAGTGGGGAATCCCGGTCGATCCTGAACTGCTCATCGTGGCTCTGACACACCGCTCGTTCGCCAACGAAGTGGGCACGCTTCCCAATAACGAGCGCCTCGAGTTCTTGGGGGACTCCGTCCTCGGCCTCATCGCGACCGATGAGCTGTACCACCGCTTCCCCGACGAACCCGAAAGTCGTCTGGCCCGGATACGTTCCCTAGTGGTGTCGCAGCAGCCGCTGGCGGAGGTTGCGCGCTCTATCGGACTGGGTGAGTTCATCCTGTTGGGGGTGGGCGAAAATCGTACCGGCGGGCGCAATAAACCGTCTATCTTGTCGGACACGCTTGAAGCCCTGATCGGGGCGACCTACCTGACCAATGGACTAGAGCCAACCCGCAAGGTCCTCTTAGAACACTTGCATCCCATTATCGACGCGGCCGATAAACCGGACGTGAAATCCGACTGGAAGTCCCCGCTAGCACAGCATTTGCGTGCTGCCGGCAGACCCCAGGTTACGTTCGAGGTCGAAGGCAGTGGACCCGACCACAACCGCTACTACACGGCCACCGCCATCTTGGAAGATCAGCCCATCGCCACCGGGGAAGGCCCCTCAAAAAAGGCGGCCGAAAATGATGCGGCCCGCGTCGCCCTAGAAGTGTTGACCGCGGGGAACAGTGCCTGAACTTCCCGAAGTTGAAACAGTCCGCCAAGGCTTACAGGACAAACTTACCGATCGGATCGTCACCCAGATTTTGGGGGAGGGCGGACGGCTTGTCCGTCACAACCCGCAAGGAATGCACGACCTCCACGCCCATGTGGAGGGCAATCGCATAGTCGACGTCCAGCGACGGGGAAAGAGTATGTGGCTGGTACTAGGGCCCGGTGACATTGCCTTTGTTATCCACTTGGGCATGTCCGGACAGGTAAGAGTGCGCACCCGTACGGCAGCCGAACTCGCCCGCCACGAACATGTCCGCTTCGTCCTCGACAATGGAAAGAAAGTGTCATTTGTTGATCAGAGGACGTTTGGGCACCTGACTGTTTCACCGCTGACCGAAGACGAGTCGGGGCGAAAAGTCCCCGAACAGGTACTCACCTTGGCGCCCGACCCGCTGGAAGAACTTCCCCTGAGTACTTGGACCGCGCCCCTGCGCCGGACAAGACGCGCCGTCAAGACTGCGCTGCTCGACCAAAAACTCGTTTCTGGAATCGGGAATATCTATGCGGATGAGGCGCTGTTTGCAGCCGGCGTTGCGGGCCAGCGTCCCGGCGTGTCCCTCAGTGAGGCCGAAGCAGAAGCCATCGTCGGGGCTGCACGCGACGTGATGATCGCGGCCCTGCACCGCCGGGGAACCTCCTTTGACGCGCTCTACGTGGACACCGAAGGCAACCCCGGGTCATTCTCTTCCTCACTGCAGGTTTATTCACGCGCTGGCAGGGCATGCCCCAAGTGTGGCAGTGCGATCCGCCGGATAGTTTTGGGAGGGCGCTCGCACTTCCACTGCCCGTCTTGTCAGCCATGGGATCAGCCAAGCGTGGGACTGAAGGACTAGCGTCTAGGTCGGATGGCACGCGGTCACTTGACCAACCGTGCAGCGCCCACGGCCATCTTGGGACTTTTTTCCCGTATCATGGGGGCGTGAGCAGAATAGGTGATGGGCCCGAATTGGTCGTTAGGGTAATGATCGTTGACGACCATGAGATCGTTCGGCGAGGGATAGCGGACATCGTTGATAGAGATCCGCGGTTCCAAGTCGTCGCAGAAGCGGGATCGGTAGAGGACGCCCTCCGCCGCGGTGCCATTGTGAATCCCGATGTTCTGCTGGTCGACCTACAGCTACCCGATGGCACAGGAATCGACGTCATGCGCCGGTTTCGCGAATTCAACCCGGACGCGAAACCCATCGTGCTCACTACGTTTGATGATGACCTCGCAGTGGCGGAAGCCCTGGATGTAGGGGCGCGGGCGTACGTCCTCAAAACCATTCGGGGTAATGAGATCAACGATGTGATCGCCGCCGTTGCGGAGGGCCGCGTCCTCCTAGATGAAGCGACCGTCACCCGCCGCCAAGCCGAATCGAATGACCCAACTGCTTCGTTGACGCCCTCGGAAAAGCGGGTGCTGGACCTTATCGGCGAAGGCATGTCGAACCGAGAAATCGGCGAAAACCTCGGCATCGCGGAAAAGACCGTCAAGAATCACATCACGTCACTGCTATCCAAAATGGGACTGCAGCGACGCACGCAGGTCGCCGCGTGGGTAGCGTCCCAACGCTCAGCACCTTGGCGACAAGGCTCCTAGTACCGTTTCTCCCGGCCAGTTCAGGGGCCGCTAGTTTCGCGTCAGGACTAGTTTTGCGTTAGGGGACTGCGCCACACCAGGGAGGTTCCACGCCCCCTAGGTCCGGAGCTCACCGCAAAGGAACCGTTGTGTTCCGCGGCGCGCCTTTGCATATTGGCCATCCCTGAGCTGCGCGACTGGGATGGGTCCACTCCTTCACCGTCATCCACGATCAGCACTTGCACTTCTCCAGTTGGGCCGGAGCCAAAGAGGCTGACCGTCACCTGAGCTGAACGGGCATAGGCGTGGCGCGCAATATTCGTCAGTGCTTCGCGCACAACCGCTGTGATGTCAGCCGTCAAGGCGTCGCCAACCAATTTCGGGGCCTCTTTGCGCAGGCGCCGCATCTGTTCCGATCGAGGGCGGACCAGGGCGCCGTTCACTTCGAATGTAATCGCGGGCGCAAAACCCAGTGTGGTGCGGGCGATGGACGCTTCCTGCTCAATTGCTTCCACCAGCCCGGGCGCATCGTCCTCGTCCCGCAGCTCATAGACAATGTTGCGGATTTGGCGCACGCCCTCATCCAATCGCTCCATGGCGGTGTGCAGCTGTCGGTCGGTCTCTCTGGCAGATAACCCAGTTGCCACCTGCTGCCGAAGACCCTGCAGAGCCATACCCGTGGCAAAAAGGTGTTGGATACCCAAGTCGTGCAGATCGCGACTGATTCGTTCACGTTCTTGCATCATTAGTGCCACGCCCTTGGCTTGCCGCGCGGCAAGCAGGTCCAAACCCAAACCGCCCTGGCGGGCAAATGCAGACGCCAAATCTTGGTCCTCGCGGGAGAACTCTTCGGAAGTCGCATGCTTGTCTAAGCGCAAACAACCCCCAACGGATCCGCCGATCAGAATCGGAATCAGCAGCGTATTCCCAAGTGGAACCGGGGCGCCATCCTTCAGCAGGGTCTGCGCGGACTCAGGAAAATCAAACGGCTTGCCGATCAGCGTGTTTGCCGGTTGACCGGAAAGTGTGGTCCCATCGGCAACTTCGCACAGCCAGCGACCCCCAATCGACGGCAGGTATAGGCAGGCAAGCTGCGCACCGGCCGCCGAGAGCGCCAACGAAGTGAATAGGGTGAGGATTTCGCCCTCATCATCGTCAACTTGCCCATCAACAAAAGGAGCCGTGAAGTGGTGTACCGCGTCGAACCAGGCCCGAAAATCATCGGTTGTTGTCACTGTTGCTCCTGTTCGGCTGCCCAACGATAGTCGGCTACAGAGGCGAGTAGTTCTTCGTGGGTGCCGCTGGCGGTGACTTGGGCGGGGCCAGCCTTGCGCAAGTCGCTTTCGGCAGCGCCTAGGCGGATCACTTGGTCGGCGCGATCTAAACCGGACAGGCGGTGTGTGACAACGACCAGACCCCGGTTTTGTCCGCTGCCCTCAAAAAGGGCCTGCATGACGTGATCGGCGGTTTGCGCGTCGAGGTGTTCCCCTGGCTCGTCTAGCAGTAGCAGACGCGCGGGGGAAGCCAGTGCGCGGGCCAAGAGCAGTCGGCGACGCTCCCCACCCGAAATGGAGGTTGCCCCCACGCCCAGCAGGGTGTCAAGACCGCCGGGAAGGGAAGAGAGCCAGTCTCCAAGCCCCACGTCGTCCAATAGTGATGTGGCTTCCTCCCGACTCAGGTCACCGCGGGCCACCCGCAGGTTTTCGTAGACCGTAGTCGCGAATACGTGGGCGTCCTCGGTCGTCAACGCCACGATCTTGGTGACCTGTTCGCGGTCGGCATTCCACAGGGGAACGCCGTTGACCGTGGCCGATCCGGACTTTGGTTGCAGCATTCCGGCCAGAGTGTAAAGCAGCGTGGATTTACCGATGCCGGACGGGCCGACTACGGCGATGATCTTCCCGGGTGACAGGTCCAAGTTCACGCCCGCCAGTGTTGCCTCCCGCGCGGGCCAGCCCACTGCCAAGTCAGTTGCTTTCACGTGCGGCACTTCTTCAACTGGCACCGGGTGGGTGGGCGCGGGATCACCCTCGGGCCCTAGCAAATCCGTGATGCGCTGAGCGGCCCGCGCAGATCGGATCAGTTGCACGGCGGCGGCGCCCAGTTCGGCGGTTGCCTCAAAAGCGGTTAGGGGAGTGAGGACCAGGACCGCCAGTGCGACTGCCGCCACGATTCCCGCATTCGTTTGGGGAGTGGCGACCAGCAGCACGCCGACCACTACGGCGCCCATTGCGAAGCGGTCGAGGGCGGTAGCAAATGCGGCCGGCCTAGCCGCCAGCCCGCGCGCCTTATCGAGCGCGGTTGACGTGTTCTTCAGCCTTTTATAAGTGGGTTGCAAGGTGCCAGAAACTGCCATTTCATCGGCCGATTCGAGGACGTCCAGGGTCAGGACTGACAGCTGCGCCCGGGCGGCTTGTTCTTCCTTTTCTGCCACGCGCGCCGATTTCGACATCAGCAGGGGTGCAACGATGCCGGAGACGATCATTCCTGCCGCCAACACGAGCGCCGCGGGAATGGAGAGGAACGCGAAGCCGATGACCGTGCCCACCCCGACGATCGCGGCGACAAGGAAAGGTAGTAGGGACTTGACGATATAGTCACCGACTGCGTCGATGTCGGCCCCAATCCGAGCGAGCAAATCCCCGCGCTGGATGGCTGCCACCTGTTCGATGGGTCCATCCGTGAGGCGGTCGTAGATATTTAGCCGCAGCGAATCCATTCCTTCGAGCGCCACTTTGTGGCTGGCGAGGCGCTGAACGTAACGCAGAAGCGCGCGCAACACGCCAAACATGCGAACCGAAGTCGCCGCAACCGTCAGGTAGAGGACCGGTGGCATTTGCGATGCGCGGGCAATCAGCCACGCCGACACTGCCGCCAAGCCGATCGCCGATCCCATCCCGGCGACACCGTAAAACAGGGATAGTGCCATTCCACCTGGCTTCAGTCCCAGCATCTTCACTACACGTTTGAGGGCGGTCTTTTCCGCCGGTGTGAGGAACGCGATCATGAGGTCACCTCTCGGCTAACCGCTGGGTCCTGCGGATCAACAGGGGCGAGGGCGGATGGGTCAAGAAGTTCTGGGAGGCTGCCGGTGAGCTCCACCAACTGGTGGTCATCACGCAAGGCCGGGTAGTTTTCCATCTCTTCGGGAGTAGCGGCTTGCGCGCGTACATCCAAGACTGCATCGGCGGCTTGCACCACGGCATTGCGGTGGGCGATAACCACGATGGTTGCACCTTTGGACCGCAGTTCCTGTAGTACCGAGACCACTTGGTTTTCACTGAGAGCATCCAAATGCGCGGTGGGCTCGTCCAGCACTAAGAGACTGGGTGGGTGCAGCAACGTCCGCGTCAATGCAAGGCGCTGCCGCTGGCCCACGGACAAACCGACGCCACCCATGCCAATCTTCGTGTCCCACCCATCGGGTAGTGATTTCACCACGACGTCAAAGCCGGTGGCTGCGGCGGAAGTTTCCAGTGCTTCGGTCACGTCTAGGGATCCGGCGTCTAGAGAGCCGGCATTTGGCGAGCCAGCGTCGCGAAGCACATTCTCGAGAACAGTGCCTGGCGTAATCGTCGGGTGCTGAGGAATCCACGCGATGTCCTGCCACCACTTGTTGCGGTCTACGCTGCTGATTGGGATCTGTTTTCCGGCATCGTCCTCGACCAAAATCGCGCCCCTGGTCGCATTCTCGAAACCAAGAAGAACCTGGACAGTTGTGGATTTCCCGGCCCCCGAAGGCCCCACCAAGCAGGTGATTTCGCGCGGGTTGATCTGGCCGTTTAGACGCGCGGGCGCCCACGCTCCCCTGGCTGCCACCGAGAGGTCAGTGATGACGATGGGGGTGGTCCCGGCGGGGGCGGGCGTGGCGGAACCGGTGGTGGGTTCGTCCTCTTCCAAGATCGCGAAACACTCTTCGGCTGCCGCAACGCCGTTGGTCGAGGCGTGGAACTGGGTGCCCACCTGGCGCAGGGGTTCGAAGATCTCTGGGGCGAGCATGATGATCACCAGCCCCACGACTAGGGACAGGTTGCCCACAACCATCCGCATCCCCACCTGCACTGCAATCAGCGCCACCGACAAAGTAGCCAAGAACTCCAAGACGCCCCCAGACAGGAACGCCACGCGCAAAGTGGCCATCGTCGTGCGAGTGTTTTGCTTACTCAAGCGGATCAAGTGTGTGCGGGGCCCTTTTTCGCGGCCGAGGGCGCGTAATGTCGGCAGCCCGGTCAGTAGGTCTAGGAGCTGCGCCCCCAAACGTTCCATCGCCACTAGCTTTTGCTGAGAGAAACCTTGGGTGAGACGCCCGATCAACACCATAAAAATTGGGATCAGCGGGATGACGATCAGCGCCACCAAGGCCGACCAAAAGTCGAGCAGCAGCACGGTAAACAGGGCCAGCGGGGTTACTGTAACCGTCAGTAGTAACTGCGGCAAAAACTTCACAAAATAAGGTTCGAGGTCGTCCAAACCGCGCGTCAACAGCGTGGCAGTTTCAGTTCCATGCCGGGCACGCCAGCGGGGTCCAAGGCGAACTGCCTTCTGCGTCACTTCCGTGCGCAACTGTTCGATGGCTTGGTCGGCAGCGCGATGCGAGCGTGCCTCACGCAGATAGATGACCAAGGCGCGGACCAGCACAATCGCCAGCAGCACCCCAATTGCGGGCAGCGTCGCTTGGAGCGAAGCGCCACTGGTGATGACAGGGCTGACTGATCGAGAAATCATGAACGCCTGTGCGATGACTAGCGCAGCGGTGATGAACCCCAGGACGGCGATTTCGATAATGAACCGCCGGGTGGCCTGAGCGTACTTCAGAAGTCGAGGATCAAAGGGTCTCACGCGACCATTGTCCCAGGTTTGGCCTTGGCTTCCCATGGGGCGGTGTGTTTCGTTCGCAAAGCGCCGATTTTCCGCGCTAAAGCCTTGGTTGTCTAGGTACACATCTCAACGTAGTTTCAAGCCAAATATGCGCTGAAATGTCATCGAGATGTGTACCTAGCAACCGCACGCACTCAAATGGGCGGCGCAGCGCTCAACCGCGCCGACGAAACTACGCAGATACGCCCAGGGGGACAGACTTTTTCGCTAAAGCCTTCAGCCAAGACAAATCCCCCAGCCGAAACATTCGTTTCAACTGGGGGACTGACTTTTGTT
>CAYFWE010000034.1:0-12881 GCA_964346745.1 uncultured Actinomyces sp.
CTGCGGAGACGGTGGGATTTGAACCCACGGTGGCTATGAACCACACAACATTTCGAGTGTTGCACCTTCGGCCGCTCGGACACGTCTCCCAGCGCCAGAAAGTCTACATCGTCTTGGTGCGGGATCAAACTGTGAGTCTAGTGAGACCCCGCACGCAACATTCCGCGTTTGTCTGTCAGCGCTAGTTCACTAGCAGTGCGCCATAGTTCTCTTTGGCGGCTTCGTAGCGGCTGGCTACGTCATCCCAGTTGACGACATTCCACCAGGCTTCGGCGTACTTGGCCTTGACGTTCTTGTAGTCAAGGTAGAAGGCATGCTCCCACATGTCGAGCATGAGCAGCGGGACGGTACCCACTGGCACGTTGCCCTGCTGGTCGTAGAGCTGGAATGTCACCAAGCCCCCACTGATCGTGTCGTAGGCCAGCACGGCCCAACCCGATCCCTGCAAGCCCATTGCTGCTGCGGTGAACTGCTTCTTGAACTTGTCGAATGAACCGAAGCTCTCATCAATCGCCTTGGCGAGTTCACCGGTTGGCTCCCCACCCCCATTGGGTGACATATTCTTCCAGAACACAGAGTGGTTCGAGTGGCCACCCAAGTGGAAGGCCAGGTTCTTTTCGTACAT
The DNA here is from genome assembly GCA_964346745.1 of uncultured Actinomyces sp. Lineage (GTDB taxonomy): Bacteria > Actinomycetota > Actinomycetes > Actinomycetales > Actinomycetaceae > Scrofimicrobium. Next base: position 626 of record CAYFWE010000034.1, read on the forward strand.
GTTCACGGCGCCCATATCGCCGGCTTCACGAGCGGCTTCCAAAGAGGCAAGAGCGGCGTTTGCACCGTCCACGTACGCCTGGTGGTGCTTGGAGTGGTGCAGTTCCATGATCTCAGCAGAGATGTGTGGCTCTAGAGCATCGTAAGGATAGTCAAGTTCCGGTAGGACATATACGGCCATGTTTCCTCCTAATAAGGTTGAACGCCTAGTCTGTCGGCTTACGCCGGGCTTCTATACAAATGTATCCCTTTGCATCCATATAGGCCAGAGGACCTAGGCTTTCACCTCTACCCCTATGACTATCGTTCGCTCTGGGGGAAGATGGAATGCCTGTGTCCGATTATGCGAGATTTTCTCCATCCGTCGAAACAGCCGTCGCTGCCAGGTCGGCCACTGTTGTAGATCTTCTTTTTCAGCTGGCTCTATGCGAAATGCGGACAACACATAGGTTGCCTCTTCCGGATTGAATTCCAATTCGTCGGATTTGTGTAATGCAAGTTCGAGGGCGTGGGGAATATCCTGCGAATCGTTGAACCCAACTCGATATTCCACGCGCACAATTCCATCGTCTTCATATCCGAGGTCGTCGACAAGTACGCGCTCGTCCTCGTCCACCGTAGGTATCCCTAACTGTTTGACCACCACGATGACGACGTGTTCGTGAAGGACATGGGAAAACGCGATATTGGCACGAAGCGCCAGCGGTGCGGTTGTCAAACTGGGATGCGGATACACGGCAATGCCAGGAACCCTCATGACATTCTGCGAACGCAGGCTCTTGACGAAGGGACGCAGAGGCCCCTCCATCGCTCGCCTGCGGGCGAACATGATTTTCGCACCGCGGGTCCACGTAAAAGTCAGCAGGGCGATCACCGCTGACACGGCCAGCGGAATCCACCCACCGGAAAGAATCTTTGAAGTATTGGCTAAGAAGATGGTCGCCTCCAGACCACCGACGAGGGCCGCCATCGCTGTGATCCTGATCCAAGACCATTTCCAGACCACGCGTGTGAAGATCAGAAACAGCGACAATTCCAGCAGTAGCGTCCCAGTCACGGCTAAGCCATAGGCGGAAGCAAGTCTTTCAGAGGAACCAAACGCAGCCACCAGAGAAAATACGCCGATGAAGAGGATGCCATTGACAGCGGGTAGGTAGACCTGTCCCCCACTGACACGCGACGTTTGCACGATTCTCATTCGCGGTAGGAAGTTCATGTGAACCGCTTGTCGCACAATAGAAAATGCCCCGGTAATAACTGCTTGAGACACGATCACTGTCGCCGTGGTCGCCAATAAGACCACCGGGATTAGCGCCCACCTGGGAACGAGTTGGTAAAGCGGGCTTTGGATTGCCTCTGGATTCACCAGCAAGAGGCCACCTTGACCCAAGTAGTTGAGGACGAGGGCGGGAAACGCCAACCCAATCCAAGCCAGGGCTATTGGTTTCCGACCAAAATGGCCCAGGTCCGCGTAGACCGCTTCCGCACCGGTTATGGCGAGGACGCAGGTTCCTAGAGCGAAGAACGCTATCCAAGGGGCCTCGATGGCAAAACTGATTGCGTAGGTGGGACTAAGCGTCGCAACGATTTCGGGGGCTCGGATTATCCAGGGAACACCGAGCACTCCCAGAACAAGGAACCAAAGCACCATCACGGGGGCGAGCAGCTTTGCCGAATCCGGAGCTATCACAACCATCCCTTCAGCCGCACTGAGAACTGAGATGGCCGGGGTGATCATCGCGTCCCCGAGGAACAAGGATGCGCCGACTATGGCGACACCGGTGACAGCTGTGATTAGTCGGCCTTTAGTTTTCGCCTTCCTATTGATTAGGGCAGCGAGGGCGAGAATTCCGCCCTCACCCTCATTACTTGCGCGCAGAATTGGGCCGACATACGTAACCGTAACGATGATGATTAGGCACCAGATGATCATGGAGATGACCCCGAGTATTGCGGCCTAGGAAAAATCACCACCGTCGCGGATCAATACAGCGCGAAGGGTATACAGCGGGGAAGTTCCTATGTCGCCGAAGACCACGCCTAGGGCGCCCACTACCAATGGTGCTAGCGCACCAGTGCGATTACCGCGGAGCATAAGCGAAATATTCCCACCGCCGCACCCGTCCGGCTAGTCCCTAACCATGGGCATTTTCCGTGCTCACTTACGCGGTATTCGGGCGTAGACTTTCGAAGAAGACCCTCAGCTGAGATTCCACATCTTCTCGCAAAATCTCTGGGATTACCTCGACCTGGTGATTCAGTCTGCTGTCACGCACCACGTCCCGGATAGAGCCGCAAGCGCCCGTCTTGGGTTCCCAAGCGCCAAAGACAATCCGGTCGACCCGTGAGTTCACGGCCGCTCCAGCGCACATTGTGCACGGCTCTAATGTCACCACCAGCGTGCAGCCCGCTAAATTCCAGTTACCCGTTGTCTGCCCGGCTTGTCTGAGTGCCAATATTTCGGCGTGGGCGGTGGGATCGTTATCTGATTCCCGTTGATTCCAACCGCGGCCGACCACATTGCCATCTGGGTCGAGGACGACTGCCCCCACGGGCACATCACCGCTTTGCGCTGCTTTGGTCGCCAAAATCAGTGCCTGCTGCATCGCATCGCGCCAGTTCGGGGTGCTGTCCATGCCAGAAGCGTAGCGTCTCAGGATATTCTGTATCCATGCACCTAAACGTTATCGACCACCCACTCGTGGACCACAAGCTCACTGTCTTGCGGGAAAAAAGTACGCCCTCGTCAACATTCCGCTCACTTGTTAGTGAGTTGGTCATGCTCCTTACGTATGAAGCGACCCGCGACGTCGCCGTCGAACCCGTAGAGATCGAGACACCCGTGGCCCCCACCACGGGTGTTATGTTGTCTCAGCCGCGGCCCTTGGTCGTACCGATTTTGCGGGCCGGCCTGGGCATGTTGGACGGGATGACCCAGATGATGCCAACGGCCGAGGTCGGTTTTTTGGGGATGCGCCGGGACGAAGACACTTTGGAAATCGAGACGTATGCGCGTCGGCTTCCTGAAGATCTTTCGGGACGGGAGGTGTACGTCCTCGACCCCATGCTTGCCACCGGTCACACTCTGGCTGCCACGATCGACTACCTGATCGAACACAATGCGAAGCGGATCGTCTGCATCTGCTTGTTGGCCACTCCTGAAGGAATCGCAACTATCGAAGAAAACGTTGCGGAGCGCGCGGATGTCACGGTGGTCACGGCGGCCATGGATGAGGGTCTGAACGAAAAGTCTTATATCGTGCCCGGCCTTGGGGACGCCGGCGACAGACTCTACGGGGTTGTTGACTGACAAAGCTAAAGGGCTGGGACCGCCTATCGCAGTCCCAGCCCCTATTTGTTCCGCTTAGAAGGCCGGTATTACCGAACCGTCGGTCCAAGTGGACTCAATGAATTCCTTGACCTGGTTGCCGTGTAGAAGCTCTTCCAGTTTGGCAATCGCTTCCCCATTTTCCGCGTCCTTCTTCCATACGAGGACGTTTACTGCGGGGTTACCCTCTGGATCCTCAAGGGCGAGGGCGTCTTCAGCGGGTGAAAGACCACCTTCGAGGGCGAAGTTTCCGTTGATGACTGCCACGTCAACGTCTTTGAGGTTACGGACAAGCGAGGGGCCCTCTACTTCGATGAACTTCACGTCACGCAGCGGGGTCACGGTAGTCACATTGACGTCGCCATCGGCAGGTAGTTCCACCAAGCCATTGTCGGCGAGCAGCTTCAATGCACGTCCCTGGTTCGTTGGGTCAGAGATAACCCCAATTGTGGCGCCATCTGGAATATCGGCGACATCGGTTAGCTTGTCTGAGTAGATGCCCAGCGGCTCCAAGTGGATGCCGGCGCCCGGCTCGAATTCGTAGCCACGCTCTTCCGCTTGGGCATCCAGGTAAGGAACCGTTTGGAAGAAGTTGGCATCTAGTTCGCCTGCTTGCAGGGCTTCGTTCGGCAGGATGTAGTCAGAGAACTCAACAATCTCTAGTTGCAGGCCGGCCTCTTCAGCCAAGTTGTCGTTGACGAACTGCAGAATCTTGCCGTGGGGGCTTGGGCTGGCGCCAACGGTGAGGACTTGGATGTCCCCGCCCTCGGCCTCTTCGGTCGCGGCGTCGTTGATTTCAGCCTGGGTGGATTGCGGGCCTTTGTCACCTGATGAGCAGCCGGCAAGAGCCAGGGCTGCAGCAGCTCCAGCAACCGCGAATGTACGTAAAGAACGCATGGGATTTCCTCCAGAATACGATTTGTTTGTTGTTGATAGTCGAAAGTCGATTTGATGACAGCCGAGTGAGCGAAAACTTCCCCGACTGGTGGCGACTCAGCGGTGATCCACCAGCCGGCTGATCATGTCGCCCAGCATCTGCACCGCTTGAACGATGACGATGATAGCCACAACGGTCAGGATCATCACGTCATCCTGCCACTGGTTGTACCCGTAGTTGATTGCCAAAGCACCCAGGCCACCGCCACCGACAACCCCGGCCATAGCGGAATACCCGACCAGGGTGATGATCAGTACCGTTGCCGACTGGATGAGGGCGGGCAAAGCCTCCCGGACCTGTACGGTCCATTCGATTTGGAAATTCGATGCCCCCATCATTTGGGCCGCTTCAATTTTTCCAGGAGATACCGCGTTCACGTTGGTTTCTACCAAACGCGCAAAGAACGGGACCGCCCCCACTACAAGAGGCAAGGCGGTGGCCTTCCACCCCAGGGCACTTCCCAGGACAAACCTGGTGAAGGGAATCAGGGTAATGATCAAAATCATGAAGGGGAAAGAGCGCACGACGTTCACTATCGCGCCGACGACTTGGTTCAAAGTAGGACGTGGTTTCAAGCCGGACTTTGAGCTCGACGCGAGGAGGAGTCCTAGAGGAAGACCAAGTAGCACTGTGAACAGTGTCGACCAGCCAACCATAAGTAGGGTCTCCCAAACCGCTGGCCAGAACTTTTGCTGGATGACCGGGTTGTCGCCCCAGCGGGGTCCGCCGGGAGCGGCGTAAATAATGGTGTTCACCTGGTTGAGGGCGTTCAGCAATATGTTTGCAGACATGTCACGCCCACTCTCTAACGTAGATGCCGTTACGTTCCAGCTGGCCTTGAATTGCGCGCGCGTGGTAGGCCGGAACCGTGATGGCCAGTCGACCAACTTGAATCTGGCCGAGCGATTCGAAGCGCCCGGCTGCCACATCTGCGCCTAGCGAGGCAACCAGGTTCAGTACTGTCGCCCCCGTCGGTACGCCTGGGTGGGAAGTAAAGGAGATATCGAGCAATGACGACCCTTCAGGGATTTCCACCCCGTCAATATTCGGCCGTGGGACTAGATCTTCTGCCAAAGCAGAGTCGGGCTTTTCAAGGACTTCTTCTATCGGGCCGGACTGCACCACCCGACCGTGTTGAAGCAAGGTCACGGAGTCGCAATAGTCGCGAACGACTTCCATTTCGTGGGTGATGATCACGATGGTCACCCCAGATTCGTCGCGAAGCTTACGCAGCAGACCCATGACCTGTTTCGTGGAGTTTGCATCTAAAGCAGACGTCGGTTCATCGCAGAGTAGGACCGGCGGGTTGGTCGCCATGCCTCTTGCGATGCCCACGCGCTGTTGTTGTCCACCAGATAACTGGGCGGGGTACGACTTACCCCTATCACCCAAGCCAACCACCGATAGCAGGTCTTGAACGCGCTGCTGGGTTTTTTCCTTGCTTTCCCCGGCCAGTCGTAAAGGAAATGCCACATTGGCAGCCGCGGTGCGAGAGTCAAGCAGGTTGGGGGCTTGGAATACCATGCCGATATTGCGTCTAGCCGCGCGCAGTTCAGAGCCGGACAGTGCGGTCATATCGATGCCGTTGACGACGATGGTGCCTGATGTGGGGCGCTCCAATGCTGTTAGACAACGGATAAGGGTTGATTTACCGGCCCCTGACTGGCCAACGATTCCGTGAATCGCACCGGCCGGAATAGAAAGGGTCACATCTTCCAGCGCAACCACCGAGGTGGCGCCGGAAATGTCATACACCTTACGAACGTCTGTCAGTTCGATCAAAGTTCCTCCATCGGTCCTGGCAGAAGCACCTTGCCTGAGCTGGTTGCTGCAGCTTCAAGGAGCCAGGTCTCTCAGCTGCTCTGGATGGCTATCGCGTTGATAATAGGGTGGATGACAAACAAAAGGCCAAACAGACTTCCAGATGGCGGACAAGACGTGGACAAGTACACGACGATCGGCTTGCTTCGATTGCCTAGGAAGTGAGGTGGCGCGAACGTGAAAGCACTTGCTGGCGCCGGCCGTTATGCGCCGTCACCCACCGGGGATTTACACCTAGGAAACCTACGGACTGCGTTGATTTCTTGGGCCGCAGCACGAACCACGGACCGCCACTTTTATCTTCGTTTAGAAGACCTGGATCGCGGTCGAGCCCGTGACCCGCAGGGGCAGTTAGACGACCTCCTCGAGATGGGTATTGATTGGGACGGTGAGGTAGTCGTGCAAAGCGAACGGCTCGACCGTTACCAAACTGCAATCACCCACCTGCAAAACGCAGGCTTGGTTTTCGAATGCTTTTGTTCTCGTCGAGACATCAGAGAAGCGACATCTGCTTCACACGGTCCGCCGGGAACCTACCCGCAGACATGCCTGCACCTGTCGGATAGCGAGCGGGAAACAAGACGTGAAGCGCTTGCTGCTAACGGGAGAAAACCGGCTCTGCGGCTACGGCCTCGTGCCAAAGAGTGGTCCGTCCAAGACATGTATAAAGGTTCGTTCCAAGGTCCGATAGACCAGGTGGTTTTACAGCGCGGGGATGGGGAATACGCGTACAACCTCGCGGTCGTGGTCGACGACATTGCGATGGGGATCGATCAGATCGTTCGAGGGGACGATTTGTTGACGTCGGCTCCGATTCATTCCTACTTATCTCATGAACTGGGAGGCGGACAGCCAACATACGGGCATGTACCACTTGTCCTGGGTCCCACGGGGAAGAGGCTAGCTAAGCGCGATGGCGCCGTCACGCTGCGTGAGCTGCGTGAACAAGGGGTACGCACCAGCCAGATCATCGGCATCCTGGCCTCGTCCTTAGGTATGAGTGACGTCGAAAATGCACAAGAGTTTCGACACCAGTTTTCGCGCACATCCATGCCAGCGACACCTTGGATATATGACGCTCAGCTTTGACGATCCAGGCACGCGGCAAGAGATGCGACGTGTGGATACACAAAAGAGCATCAACTGGCCGCTACGATGTTATGAATGCGACTTGTCAACACTCGATCAGATACTATGAACCACCGCAGCAGTCATCAACTCGTGTGAATCTGCGGGTAAGACAACGAAAAGTCGGGTTGTAAGCACTCAGAGGGCAAGAGGCACTCGGATTGGGGGGTCTGCTGTGATCAGCGTCTTTGCGACTGCCTCACCTTCCCCAAGTTTGCGCCGACCTGCGTGTTTGCCCCAAAGTCGTACACGTGGAACACGTATCGCGCTCACAGATGAACTCTCTTGTCAGTTCGAATTGGGCGGTACAAACTTAAGTACCTGCGGCGAATCCGCGCTGCAGACTGAGGAGAAAAAGTGGGACGTCCCAGAATGTACGATGAGGCGCTCCGTGAGCGGCTCATCGAAGAAGCACAAAAAATGCTCAGCGAGGATGGGTACCACGGCGTTTCCTTGCGTGTCCTCACGCGGAACGTCGGCACCTCAACCAATGCTGTATATACGTTATTCGGCTCAAAAGAAGCACTTATGGCTGAAGTCGTGGTACGCGACCTAGATGCCATGCTGGGTGCAGACTTTGACCCCAATCAATCAGAAGATCCGCGCGCCGACTTGCTGAAACTAGCGCGCTACTACCGTGAACATGCGACCAGTGACCCGCGTTCCTTCGCCGGGACATTTGAAGCAATGGAAGAGGCGATGCGCCCAGGAAGCTTGACGGACAGGATCAATCCTGAAGTCAAGAATATTTCTGTACGCATGTACCAGCCTCTCGCCGACCTGTGCAACCGAATTTCTGGCGAGCATCCAAACGTCGCCCTAAACGCCTTAGAGATGGCGATAGCTCTCTGGGCGGAAATTCACGGTTTCGTCGGGTTAGAGAACGCTGGCGCACTGCCTGTCTCTCAGGAAGAAGCCGACAGAATATTCGACCGCGCAATTCATTCGCTCTATCTCGGATGGACGCTCTCTGACGCGGAAGTTGTAACCGTCGACTTCGATGAAGAGGGAAAAGCCACCGCCTAACGATGCAGAAGCATCCGGCCCGACCTGCATGAAGCAGACCGGGCCGGATTTTTGTAATCTGATCTATCCTTTTACGGATCCAGCGGTTAGCCCGCGGACGAAGTATCGCTGCAAAGAGAAGAACACGGCTAAAGGCACGATCATGGATATGAACGCGCCGGCGGTTAGCAAGTGCCAGTCCTGTCCGCGCGAGCCCGCCAAAGACTGCAACCGAGCAGTCAGCGGTGCGGTCAGTTCTTGACCACCCGAGAAGGTAAGCCCCACAAGCAGGTCGTTCCAGACCCAAAGGAACTGGAAGATCGCAAACGAGGCGATTGCCGGAACCATCAGCGGCAGGATGATCCGGGTAAACGTGACCACGTGCCCGGCCCCATCGACCTCGGCCGCCTCAATCAGATCCTTCGGGATTTCCTGCATAAAGTTGTGCAGCAAGAAAATCGCCAGCGGTAGGGCAAACGCCGTGTGAGCAACCCAGATGGACATGAACGGAAAGCTCTTTCCGAACGTAGAACTGAAGATCCTCAACAGCGGAATCAACGCCATCTGAAGTGGAACGATCTGCATGGCAAACACGATGATGAACACCAAGTCCCGCCCCCGCCACTTCATAAATGAAAACGCGTAGGCTGCCATCACCGCGATAGCAAGCGGAGCGATGGTGGCAGGGATGGTGATCACCAGGGAGTTGATGAAGTAGTTCATCAAGTTACCCTGAGACGACGATCCAAACAGCACCGCGTCATAGTTCGACAGCGTCACTTGCGGTTTGACGAAGAACGTCCACCAACCAGTTGTCTTGATCTGACTTTCCGGGCGGAAAGACGTGATCAACAAGCCCAGCGTTGGGACAGTCCACATGACCGCAATCAGGATCGCCACTAAGGAACCAAAGCGGTTGCCGATCGACTTCTTAGCCAAGGTTGCGGCACCGACATGCTTTTTCTGATCGCCTTTCTTGCCATCGGTGACGACATCGTCGGGCATGACTTCAGTGATGGTACTCATCCCCGAACCTCCTTATTCTTCAGCATCTGCCGAATGTTGAAGATAACGATCGGGATCACCAAGACGAAGATGATGACCGCAGTTGCCGATCCGTATCCCGCGTTACCGAATGTGAATGACTGGTCATACATTTGGTTCGCCAAGACCTGGGTTTCAAACTTTGCCCCAGTCATAGTTTGCGTGATGTCGAAAACCTTCAGCGTGGCAATGGTGATCGTCGTATACACAACGACCAGTGTCGGCCGGATAGACGGCACGGTTATCTGAGAGAACATCTGCCAAGCGTTCACCCCGTCCAACCTTGCAGCTTCCAGATATTCAATCGGGATTCCCTTGATCGCCGCAGAAATTAACACCATGGCAAACCCGGCTTGAACCCAGATCAGCACGACGATCAAGAACACCGTGTTCCAGGGGCTATCTTGCAGGAAACGGATTGGCTGACCGCCTAACCCGACGATAATCGCATTCAGCAGTCCGCGCTGCGTTTGGCCTGCGCTGCGGTAGTCATACACGAAGCGCCAAATGATGCCTGCGCCCACGAACGAAATGGCCATTGGCATGAAGAGCAGCGACTTCATGACCTTTTCAAACTTCTTTGCGTCAATCAGCAATGCATACAGGAGTCCAACAAAGACAGAGACTACCGGCACCAGAAGCACCCAAACTGCCGTGTTGATGAAGGCCCGCTGTGAGTCGGAATTGGTGAACAGCCACGCGTAGTTGTTGAACCCAACGAAGTCTGTCGATGTGCGGTTGAAAAATGAGTTATAGGTAGTCAAGACTGCGGGCCATATCAAGCCCATGCCCAACAGGAAGAATGCTGGCAAGACAAAGACGACGACGGAAGCAACCTGTCGGCCTCGACCTTTAAGGCGGTCGGCAAGAGTGGCTAATCCCAGCAATATAGCCACGACCGCGACGATAGCAATTATGGCCAGAGACATCTGGCCGAGTTTTGTGTGCAGTAACCAGCTCACTGTGTACCCCTAGGGGCCGGCGGCCGAGGACGTATGGTCCTGACCGCCGGCCCGGTAGTTTATCTAGAACTCAGGCTCAGTCGTGAGGCCATGAATCCTGGATGTTCGTCAGCATCTGCTCGGTAGTGAGCTTGCCATCAATCCACTGGGTGGTTGCCGTCCAGAATGAGCCGGCGCCAACCTCTGAGGGCATCAAGTCAGAGCCATCGAACCGTGCCACTGCATTCGGATCTTGGAGTAGCTCAATGGCTAGGCGCAGGATGTCCGAAGAAGCGAGGTCTGGATCAACAGCCTTGTTGGCGCTGGTTACACCACCAATCTCTACACGAGTGTTCGCCCAGGTGCCCGAGGACATGAATTCCTGTACGGCTTCAACTTCTGGCCTGTCGGCAAAGCGAGCGACGAATTCACCGGCGACGAGCAGTGGGTGCTCTTCCGCGGTTTCGGCGGGCAGGTAGAACGCGAAGACGTCACCGTCCGGAGCTACCGTCGTGCCTTCAGGCCACTGCGCTTCGTAGAAGGAAGCCATGCGGTACATGTAGCACTGGTTGTCCAGGATCGGTAGACCACCATCGTTGAATGAGGTCGTGGCGATTGTGCGCGAATCACCGAAACCGCCGTTCACGAAATCATCGTTGAGCAGGTAGTCACCCACCCCATTAGCAGATTCGAGAATTTCGGGAGCGTTGAACGGAACCTCGTTGGTTACCCAACCGTCGTATACCTCAGGTCCAGCGATACGTAGTACGAAGTCTTCGATCCAGTCCGTTGCTGGCCAGCCTGTTGCACCACCGGATTCGATACCAGCACACCAGGGCTTGGTCGTCCCGTCACCCGCGGTGTCAGCGGCGATCTGCTCCGTAAGGGTCATCATTTCGTCAAGGGTCTCAGGAACCTCATAGCCGTTGTCTGCAAAGGCCGAGGGCGAATACCAAACAAAAGACTTCACCGAGGACATCAGTGGCGCCGCGTAGAAGGTGCCATCGACGGAGCCGTAGGTCTTCCACTCTGGCGACCAGCCTTCATCAACGTTCTTGGTGACCGCTTCGTTCGCCGGTTTCACGGCACCGAGCTCAACCATTCTCTTCAGCAAGCCAGGCTGCGGAATGATTGCAAGGTCCGGGGCGTTGTTACCTTCGACCTGAACGACTAGCTGTTGTTCGAATTCACCCACACCGTTGTGCTGAACAGTAATGCCAGTACATTCGGTGAACTTGTCAAAGGTTTCTTGGAGTTGGTCAGCTTCCACTTCACGAATGGAAGAGAAGAGGCTCACCGTAGTGCCGGGGTGCTTCCCATACTGTTCGAATTCTTCACACCCTTCGGCTGCGCCGGCGTCGCCACCGCTGGCTGGCTTGTCAGCTCCATCGCCGCCAATCTCACCCCCGCCTCCGCAGGCCGATAACACTAGAGCGGATGCCGCCGCTACACCGGCAACCCCCGCAAATCGCTTCCTTGAGATCTTCATATTGCCTCCATTGCCTACTTTTGGATGGTGCACCAAACCCCCAGCGTCAAGAGCGCTGGGAGTGACGCCATTTCTACTAAACCAAAGCGACCATGTGATTGCAACCACTTGCGCGCCTCCGTTACAGATCAGCAACATGTCGGTAGCCGTTAATCAACGACATTTGGGCGAAAATTTGGGGTGATTCACCGACGCTTCTCCACCTCCCACACAGCGCACGGAGTACTTTGCCTGTGCTCGCCGTGCATGACTGGCTTTATCTAATGCCTGGTTGCCGCTGTGTGCACGAAAAACCCCAAAAACGCCACGATTACAGTGCTCGAACACACACTTGGGCAACGTTGCCTTTGTGCGTAGCACGCCTGCACCGGCGTTGACGCTTCGAAGGGAAAGAATTGAAGAATCCCCGCACAGTGGGTCTCACCAGCGGGGATACTGCGCGCCTGGAGGGACTCGAACCCCCAACCTTCTGATCCGTAGTCAGATGCTCTATCCATTGAGCCACAGGCGCTTGGTTGCTACTTCAGAAAGTATAGGGAGCCAGTTACGTGCTTACAACTTTGC
>CAYFWE010000035.1:0-12783 GCA_964346745.1 uncultured Actinomyces sp.
GTTTTGGTTTGGCGGGCGGCACCTGGCTTGGCACCCAGGTCTGCCCGGGCGGTACCGGTTGATGCGGCGCAGCCTGGGGCGGCGCGGGATATTGGGGTGGCGTCGGCTGCGGTGGTGCAGATTGTGGCGCCGCTGGTTGTGGAGGGGCTTGGCCTTGAATCAGGTCGGCATACGGGTTCACCGAATCCGAATCACTTGGAGAGAACCGTTTATCGTCCACGATTAGACGTTACGTGAGCATCATGAAGAGCCGTTCCAGCTCTTCTAGGTCTACCTGTTGGTCGCCTTGGGGCCGCGGATACGCTTCTGCCGAATCGGGGCCGCCCTCACGCAGGCAGTCTTGCATCGCAGTGGAAACGATGAGGAACCCCGCCCTGTCGATGGCCTTCGACACGGCTGCTAGTTGAGTAACCACCTCCCGACAGCTGGAACCCGATTCGAAGGCGTTGATTACCCCGTCTAGCTGCCCGCGGGCGCGGCGCAGACGGTTCGCGATCTTCTTCGCCTCAACACCCGTGGTTTTCGCGGGACGCGGCTGGACGGGCGGATTCTCGGGGCTCAATGCCACGCTCCTTTACCTTGCAGAGTTACCTTGTAGAGTTTCAGCCCCGCTAAGAGACTTGGAAAACCAACTCAAAATGTGTGCCTAGGCTACAGCATAGGGATTTGGTCCCAGGCTTGTGTCAGTTCAGAAAACGTCCGCAAGCGTGTCCTCACCATCCAGGTAGCTGCGCCGACGTTGCTCGACCGTCCATAGATCACGGGCGGCCTCTTGAGATTCGGCGGAGGACGGATCAAGGCGCGCCAAGCGCGCTTGCAGAACCCGCGCTTGAGCTTCGAGGTCTTGGCGGACTAGGGCGCGCACGAGTCCCTGGGAGTATTCTCTGACGTCACCCGCATCTACCGGAAGGCTCAGCACCATGAGGGCAACCAGATCTTCCCGGGTTTGGGGCTGGGCTTCGGCAAGCATTTCTTCGCCCCAGCGGCGGCTGGCCAGATCAACCGCTGCTTGTCCAACACCGATTTCGGCTTCGGCTTTTTGCAGCTGATCGAGAAAGAGGTCAAGTCCGCCGCGACGCCGGATTTGTGCGAACATCGCCCGGTTGCGCGGGTCGCGAAAGGCGTCCTCCCCCAAACTTTCTAGACCGGTTCCAACCGCATCTAGCGGGCGTTGAAGAGTGGCCGCTAGCGCTAGTCGTTCCAAAGAGTGTCCGCCGGGAGTGTCGGGATGGAGGGGCAAGAGTTTCGTCCCCCCGTTCTCTGCGGGTGGTTGGTTCGTGCGCGGTTTACGTGGGGTGCGGGCTGCCGAGTACATGGCTGCTTCGACTTCTCGTGGCTCCATCCCCAGCCATCCGGCCACTTCTCGCGCGTACTCACCTTGAAGGGCGCGATCTTTAATTCCGGCGAGGACGGGCGCCGCCACTCGTAGACCCTGCACCCTACCTTCGGCGGTGTCGAGGTTTAGGTTGAGGACGACTGAACGCAACACAAATTCGAAAAGCGGTACGGATGAAGCAATCAGGGCGCGTAGTGTCTCATCGCCACCCTCTACGCGCAGGTCACAGGGGTCTTTACCATTGGGGTCGACCGCGACGAATGTTTGTGCGGCGAAGGCTTGATCCTCTACATAGGCGCGGCGGGCGGCGGCTTTTCCGGCCTCGTCCCCATCGAAGGTGAAGATCACTTCTCCCCCACGCGCCCGGCCGTTGGCCATCATGACCCCGGTGGAAGGGTTGTCGGCGTCCCCAAGCAGCCGGCGCACCAGGGCGGTGTGATCTTTACCGAAGGCGGTTCCGCAGGTGGCGACGGCCGTTGTTTCCCCTGCCGCATGGGCCGCCATTACATCCGTGTATCCCTCAACGATGATGATTTTTCGTTCGCGAGAAATATCGCGTTTGGCTAGGTCCAGCCCGTAGAGGACTTTGGACTTTTGGTAGATGGGTGTCTCTGGGGTGTTCAGGTATTTCGGTGAGTTCGGGTCATCCCCGAGCCGGCGGGCACCAAATCCGACGGTGGTGCCGGTGACATCACGAATTGGCCACATGACGCGCCCGCGAAACCGGTCGTATGGCCCGCGCCGCCCGTTGATTGCTAACCCCGAGGCGACCAGTTCTTCATCGGTGAAGTTCTTGGAGCGTAAGAGTCGGGTTAGGCCGTCCCAACCCTGTGGGGAGGCGCCCACGCCGAAACGTTTCACGTCTTCCTCACTGAAGCCACGTGATTGTAGGAAGTCTCGCGCGGCTGCGCCTTCGGGCATCCGTAGTTGCGCCTGGTAGAACTCTTCGGCGATGCGGTGGGCTTCCACTAGTCGGCGGCGAGTTCCTTGGCTGGGTCCGGACCGGGGCCTAGGGCCGTCCTCGTACCGAAGTTGTACGCCGTATTTGCCGGCCAGGTACTCTACGGATTCCGTGAAGGAAAAGTGGTTGATCTTCTGCAAGAAAGAGAAGACGTCTCCCCCTTCGGAGCAGCCGAAGCAGTGCCACCGTCCCAACTGGGGGCGGACGTGGAAAGATGGGGTGCGCTCATCGTGGAATGGGCACAGGCCTTTCATGGAGCCCACGCCTGCGGCGCGCAGCGTTACGTGCTCGCCAACGACATCATCGATACGGGCGCGTTCGCGCACCAGGTCGATGTCTTCGCGTTTGATGAGTCCGGCCATTCTCTAAGTCTAGGGCCGCTTGACTCATAAGAGGGTGGAGAGCATCCCACACAGCCGGGCGTGCCACTGGTTGGCGGAAACGTCGGTAAGGCAGGCGACCTGGTCCACGACGGCGCGCAGGCGTCCCGCATCGTCTTGCGCACGCCGCCACTCTTCAGCGAAAGGCGGCTCGAGTTCGGCAGGCCCGGCCTCTACGAGAGCCTTGACCAAGTCTTGGATGATGGTGCGCTGCTGGTAGTAGAGGGGTTGTGATTCGCGTGGGCCCATTACGTAGTGAACGGCGATGCCCTTCAAGAAGGCGATTTCCGCTTCGGTTCCCGCTGGTACGACTAGGTCGGCGCCATAGCGGCCGAGGGGGCCTTGCCCATATTCTTCTCGGGTGGCCCGTACGGCAGCCGAGCAGAACCGGCCAATTAGCTCACTGGTCAAGTCTTTCATTTCGGCTTTGCTCTGGTAGGAACCGTCGTAAGCGCCCGGCCAAAGTGGCATGGTGAAAAGCCGGTTTGCCGCTGCCCGCAGTTCTGCTGCCCCTATCGCGTCCCCGTACCAATCCAAGGTAGAGGCGATTATTCCTTCTACCTCGGCCGGGTCTGCTAGCCGTTCCAAATTCAGATGCCCGGTGACAACCGCATCCTCTAGGTCGTGGACGGAGTAGGCGATATCATCCGACAGATCCATGACTTGAGCTTCCAGACAGCGACGTGCGGCAGGGGCTGGGGCGCGCATCCATTCGAAAACATCGGCGTCATCATTGTAAAAGCCATACTTGCGTGCCGATTTGATCGGGTCTGGGCCACCACCTTGTGGCCACGGGTATTTGGTGAGCGCATCCAAGGTGGCGCGCGTTAGGTTCAGCCCGCCCGGCACGTCGCCCTCCCCAAGAACCTTGGCTTCTAGGCGCGCCACTAGACGGAACGTTTGGGCGTTCCCTTCAAAACCGCCGATGTCCCGGCAAAGTTCGTCTAAGGCGCGCTCCCCATTATGACCAAACGGGGGGTGACCTAAGTCGTGGGCTAGACACGCTGCGTCCACCACGTCGGGATCGCACCCAAGTTCGAGGGCGAGGCCCCGCCCCACTTGGGCAACTTCTAGAGAATGTGTCAGACGGGTACGAACAAAGTCGTCAGTTTCCGGGCCGAGCACCTGGGTTTTAGTTCCCAATCGCCGCAGCCCCGCCGAATGCAGTATCCTCGCACGGTCCCGATCGAATGGGGTGCGCCGCACGTTCTTGGGTTCTTCCGGAATGAACCTGGCCCGGTCCATTTGAACGTAATCCCATTGTGGAAAATGCAAGGGTGTGCCGTCCTCCTCATACTCGAGGGCGGACTGCCCGGCGTGTTTCTTTGTCTCCACACTCCAAGGCTAGTATGGACTGGGTATAGCTGAGGCGTTAGACCAGCCGCAGATTGGGAGTGTGAGTCGTGCTAGACAACCAGACAATCACCACAAATGTGGTCCATTCACGTGACCGCGGGGATTTGTCTTGGTGGCAAACAACGGTGATCTGCGATCTTCCCGGTGTTTATGACGATGAGGATCTGCGCGCAGTCGCCCAGGTTCTTCCCGACCTAGCGGCCACAGGATTTGAAACGCTGCTGATCCGTCCTAGCACGCTGGTGAATGAAACAGCGGATTCGTATCTGCCCCAATTCATCACGCACGCCCACGCTTTGGGCATGCGGGTAATCGTGAGGGTATTCGTGTTACCAGATGACCGTGCTTGGGATGCTGGTGAAGAGCTGCCGCAACTGGAAATGGAAGCAGACTTAGATCCGGTCGCCCAGCGAATCCGGGTCGCCCTGACTTCCGGTGCGGACGGGGTTGACCTGGGGACGATACACACATCCTTGCACGGTCCCGAGGCGGATCAGCCGACCTCCCCCTTTGACTCCGCTGTCAACGTGGCCTTGGCAGAACTGGCCACTTCCGGCGACGACCTGGTGTTGAACGCGAGCCTTCCGGCGGAACCGCGCAGTGTTTTCCTGCGTCACCTGCACGAAAATTGGTTCCACCACCTGCGATCTTCCGCTTTGCTGGAATCCCCTTGGAGCGGGCCTACTCTGCGCGAAGTCATCACTGCCACCTACACGGCACGCGATTCCCTGGGGCTTTCAACCCCGTGGCGCCACGTCGTGCAGAAACCCTATGCCTCCGATAAGCCGGGCGGCTCAGAAACTATCGGTTGGGCCCGCGGTGCTGATGAGTCCCGCTATAACGCAATGAACCTGTTCGTCAGCGCCCTTCCGGGCAGCGTTTACCTGCCCTTCTCGCACTGTGGGGGAAGAGTAGAGGCTGTCCCGTCTGCCCTCCCTAACGTTCGCATCAAGGCAGAAGCCAGTTTTGGGCAGACCCCCGGAGATCGCGAAGTTGCTGAAGTGACGCGGCGGGCGCTGCAGGCCCGTGAAGCAGAGGGCCTAGCCAGCGGTCCCCTCGCGTTCATTGATGGGCTGTCTTGGGCCGATGATGCAGACGTTCTGGTGCTCATATCGGGTCCGCTGTTGATCGTACTTAACGCCTCCGAAAACCGGATCGAAGTCCCCCGCAAGTATCGCTTAGTGGTGGCTTCGGATGAGGTCGGGATGGCTGCGGGTGGGTCAACTTTGGTCCCCCCCCAAACCTGCTGCTGGTTCAGGCCGGACGAGATAACCCCTACCGATCCGGCTCAGTATCCCCGCAACCCGCGAAACTAGCTGGCACGCACCTCTTGGACCGTGGGTTGACCCGGGGCACTTTCAGTCACCCCACGGGCGAAAGTGAAAGCGCTCAGACGCGCACTGTCCCCTAGGCGTGACGCCGTTCCGAGCGGACCCATCCCAATGATGACGCAAGGAATCTGAATGTCTTGAGCGGCCCAGGTTTGGAGTTGCTGGACGACCTGCAAGTCGGCCTCGTTCTTCACCATCCAGGCCACTTTCGCCACCGCGCAGCCCAGTTCTTCCATATGTTCCAGTAGCTGCTTGGTGATTCCCGCGGAAGGTGAAGCATTGAAATCGTGGAAGGAGCCCACCACCGCCACCTGGTCGCGCAGCTCTCGCACTAGGCGTGCGGAGCCTGGGTGGCCCAACTCGATGTCCACGAAGTCGGCCCACAGGGCGGCTGCTTCCACGGCGCTTCGATACTGGGCGGGACTGCCTGAGAACCCGCCACCTTCCTGGCTGGTGCGCAGCGTAGCGATCACCGGCAAACCGTACTTATCGCGCAACTCTTCACCCAAGCTGGAGATCCGCTGCGAATCTAGGCCCCCGGGTGTTTGCGGGTCGAGGGCGTCCAAGCGCCACTCAATCAGATCAGGGTCAAGAAGTGAGGCTTCTTCCCAGTGTTCGCCAACGGTGTCTAGCGTCGGCGGCATGATCGATACGGCGACCACTGCTTTTGGCTTATTTGGTCTCAGATCCATCCCCACTCCCCTTCTGTACGAAGATCAGCCGCCGTCCCCTCCATCACTGTCGTCCAAGCCGGCTCTTTCCGCTTCGTCTAGGTAGCGGCTGTCTAACCATCCTTGAGGCAGGTGTGGGGTGCGGGCAGATCCTTTTCGCCCTCGCGAACCTCCGGCTGCGACCGGAAAAGGCTGGTCTTGATCTAGTTCAGCCAGTCTTTCGGCCAATTCTTGGCGGTCCGCTACGGTATGCAGGCCGCGTCTGGCTTGCCCACCGACTGCGAAGCCGCGCAAGTACCAGCCAATATGTTTGCGCAGTTCCTTTATGGCTCGCTGTTCATTTCCATCAAAGCGTACCGACAGGTCGGCGTGTTCAATAATGATTTTGCAGACTTGCTCCAATGTGGGGGCGTCGTCGGCTACCTCACCCTGGCCGGGAGGATCGGTCTGTCCCCACATGGCAGCGGTAATTTCTCTGAATAGCCAGGGTCGCCCTTGGCAACCGCGCCCAACGATCACCGCATCGCATCCGGTTTCATCCATCATGTCGAGGGCGTCCCGAGCAGAAAAAATATCGCCATTACCAAAGACGGGAATGTCTAGCTGATCCTTGAGTTTGGCGATATACGGCCATCTCGCCGCACCCGAATAGTACTGCTCTTGGGTACGCGCATGCAGTCCCACCGCTGCGACACCGGCACGTTGAGCAGTCTGGGCAGCATCGAAGACCGTTACGTGGTCATCATCGATGCCGATTCGCATTTTTACGGTGACCGGCACCGCGCCGGGCTCACCGGTGGCCCGGTCAGCGGCGGTAACCACCGAGGTAACTATGTCTTGGAACAGGTCTTTCTTCCACGGGATGGCCGCTCCCCCACCTTTACGAGTCACCTTCGGCACGGGGCACCCAAAGTTCAAGTCAATGTGGTCGGCCAACCCGCGTTCAATGAGCACGCGGGTGGCACCCGCCAGAGTGTGTGGGTCCGTGCCGTATAACTGCAAGGAGCGGACTGGGTCCTCTTCGTCTGGCTCTACCATGGCCCAAGACGCCGCATTGTTTTCCAGTAGGGCTCGAGCGGTGACCATTTCATTGACGAACAGCCCGCCGGGGGCGCTGAGCGACCCCTTATCGGCGCTCGCTTGCGCTATTTGAGAGCCGAGTGGCTCCACGGCGAAGCGGCGACAAAGACGCCTAAACGCCTGGTCGGTGACCCCGGCCATGGGGGCCAGGATCACCGGCGTTTCGACAGTTATCGGCCCCAGTTGGATGGGGCTTGGCGCCTTGCGATCAGACGACATCCAGGCGATCCAGCAGCCACGCCCGCAGATCCTTCAGCGGAATGCGGACCTGCTCCATCGAGTCACGGTGGCGGACCGTCACCGCTTGATCTTCCAGAGTTTCAAAGTCGTAGGTGATGCAGTACGGGGTGCCGATCTCATCTTGACGACGGTAGCGACGCCCAATGGCCCCGGCCTCGTCATACTCAACATTCCACAGTTCACGCAGTTCCCGGGCCAGCTTGCGAGCCGGTTCGGCGAGCTCCGCCTTCTTCGACAGGGGCAGGACGGCAGCCTTCACCGGTGCCAAGCGTGGGTCAAGGCGCAGCACAACCCGCTTATCGACACCACCCTTGGTATTTGGCGCCTCATCTTCTGAGTAGGCCTCAATCAGGAAAGCCATTAGTGAACGGGTCAAACCGGCTGATGGTTCCACTACCCATGGGGTCCAGCGCTCATTCTTCGTCTGGTCGAAATAGTCGAGCTTTTTACCGGACTTCTCAGAGTGAGTGCCGAGGTCGAATCCAGTGCGGTTAGCAATACCTTCTAGCTCACCCCACACGGAACCTTGGAAACCGAACGTGTATTCGATGTCCACGGTGCGCTTGGCGTAGTGGGAAAGTTTTTCTTGTGGGTGCTCGTAGAGGCGCAGGTTGTCACGGGCAATACCCAAATCCGTGTACCAGCGCAGGCGCTCTTCAATCCAGTACTCTTGCCACTCTTCGTCCGTGCCCGGTTCGACAAAGAACTCCAGTTCCATCTGTTCGAATTCGCGCGTGCGGAAAATGAAGTTACCGGGCGTGATCTCATTACGGAATGCCTTACCGATTTGGGCAATACCAAACGGGGGTTTCATCCGCGAAGAAGTCATTACATTGACAAAGTTAACGAAGATTCCCTGGGCGGTTTCTGGTCGCAGGTAATGCAGTCCCTGTTCGTCATCGACTGGACCCAAGAAGGTCTTTAGCAATCCGGAGAAAGCCTTTGGTTCCGTCCACTCACCCCGCTTGCCACAATCGGGGCAGGCGATGACGGTCATTTCGACTTCGTCCTCGTCAATATCGTTCTTTTCGGCGTACTGCTCTACCAACTGGTCCTGACGGAACCGGTGGTGGCAGGAAAGGCACTCAATCAGGGGGTCGGTGAAGGCTTCGATGTGACCGGAAGCTTTCCAAACCGCTGTTGGCAAAATCACTGAGGAATCAATGCCAACCACGTCGTCACGCATCCGCACCATGGTCTTCCACCACTGGCGTTTGATGTTTTCCTTGAGTTCAACCCCCAACGGCCCGTAGTCCCACGCACTGCGGGTGCCCCCGTAAATCTCACCAGAGGGGTATACGAAACCGCGCCTCTTAGCCAGATTGATGACGGCATCCAAAGTCGAAGTGTCCCGAGCCACGCTTTTCTCCTCAAACGAAAGTGACATCCAATCAGCCATCCTATCCAGTTCTACCGACAACCAATACCACCGTATTGACAATGGTTCGCAATAAGCGGACTATGTGGGTATGTCAGACACACCAGCGGTGGCCGTAAGCCACCTGCGCGCAGGCTATCGGGGGCACGTCGTGCTCCACGACATCAGCCTGAGCATCGGCCGGGGTCAATGCGTAGCCATCACTGGAAACAACGGCTCAGGTAAATCTACCCTGCTAAAAACACTGATCGGAGTGGTTCCGATCATGAATGGCTCCGTAGAAATGCTCGGTTACACCCGCCGTGCCGACGGGAAAACGGATGGAAAACCACCCTGGTATGACGTCGGGTACGTGCCACAGCGCCTCTCCTCAGCCGGTGGGGTTGAATCAACAGTTCAAGAAATGGTGCAGTCCGGTCTTCTTGCCACCGGGCAACTCCGCTTACCGCGTAACTGGCGCACACAGGTCAACGACGCCCTCGACATGGTGGGGATGCGCCACAGGCTGCGTGAAGCCTTCCAAAACCTCTCGGGCGGGCAGCAACAACGGGTGCTCATTGCCCGGGCCCTGGTGCGTAAGCCAAGCCTCTTGCTACTTGATGAACCGCTGACCGGATTGGATGAGCACAATCGGCTGCGCTTGCGGGATATTTTGGCGGACAGCTTGGCCGCCGGGCGAACCGTAATTTTGGTGTTGCACGAGTTGGGGGAACTGCGTCCCTTGATTGAACGCACCGTGCGTATCACCAGCGGACACATCTCTCACGACGGTCCATGCACTCACTCTGAGCACCGAAATCCAGCCGATATTTGGCGGGATCACGCCAGTGATGAGGACGAGTACACGTTGAGCACTTGGGGTGGTCACGATGCTTGATTTGATCCTCTCCCCTCTCTTCCTCTATTCCTTTATCGCCGCCCTCTTGGTTGGTATTTCCGCCCCGGTGGTCGGAACGTACCTGGTTCACCGGCGCTTGGCGATGCTCGGCGATGGAATCGGTCATGTCGCCCTCACCGGTGTGGCGGTGGGCTGGCTGATCGGGTCTGTGGCCAACCTGAGTCCGATCGACCGTTTCGCAGTGCCGGGGGCGATCATCACTTCGATCGGCGCCGCGGTGATCATAGAGTTGGTCCGCCGATCAGGCCGCACGTCAGCCGATGTCGTCCTCGCCCTGCTTTTCTACGGGGGGATTGCCGCAGGCGTGGTGCTCATTGGATTGGCAGGCGGGTCTTCCACCCAGTTGAATTCGTACCTATTTGGCTCTCTTGCAACTGTCTCACGCGGCGACCTCATTCTTATCGCTGTCATGTCGCTAGTGATTTTTGCGATCGGGATCGGCCTGCGACCCCTGCTGTTCTCCGTGACGAACGATGAGGATTTTGCGCGCTCCTCCGGACTGCCGGTCGATTCACTTTCGATGCTGGTGGCGATTATGTCCGCGGTGACAGTCGCCGTATCCATGCGGGTGGTTGGCGCGCTGCTCGTGTCGGCCATCATGGTTATTCCCGTTGCGACGGCCCAGATGTTCGCGAAGTCCTTTTCCGCCACCATGATGTGGGGCATGCTGATTGGAGCCGTCGTATCTGTCGTCGGCCTAGCGATCACCTTCCAGGTAAATATCTCCCCGGGAGCCACGATCGTAGTCTTGGCAGTAGCGGTTTACGGCGTGACGTTTATAGTTCGTTCTATTGCTGAAAAGGCACGGTGAAAGCGATGAGTGACACCCCGGCCCACCCGGGACAGCCTGGCCAGAGGATGAGCCGACAGCGGCGGGCCGTCCTCGACAATCTGGCCGCCCACTCCGTATTCAGAAGTGCCCAAGACATTCATGCTTCCATGACCGAGGGCGAAGAGGTGGCGAGTTTGGCCACCGTATACCGGAACCTACAACTCTTAGAAGAGGCCGGACTGGTGGATGCAGTGCGAGCCCGCAGTGGAGAGATGCTGTACCGATCTTGCGAAGCCGCATCCCACCATCACCATCTCATTTGCAGCGAATGTGGGAGGGCGGAAGAAGTTGAGCTAGACGGAATGGAGCAGGTTATACAACAATTGGCCGGTAGCCACGGATATGAGCTGCTGGACCACACGGTAGAGATGATCGGTCTTTGCCACTCCTGCCAGGACAACTAGCCGTGAGCGTTTAGGAGGGAATCACTTTGGCCGCACTTACCAACTCCGGGATAGTGGGCGCGGGGCTGCCGCTAGTTGCCTTCCTCTTCGTCGTCGTTTTTCTGCGTGCTCAAGGGACCTACTGGCTGGCCCGCTCCGTACCTGCCGCCCTGTCAAAATGGGGCAGAAAGCATCCGCGCCTAGCGGGAATGGCGCGCTGGGTTGACGGGCCGATTCCCCGAAAGGGTGCGGCGATCCTAGACAAATGGGGGCTGATCGCCCTCCCCCTTAGTTTCTTGACAGTTGGGCTGCAAACAGCGGTTTTAGCTGGCGCCGGATTGGTGCGGATGCGCTGGGGTCGGTTCACCGTGGCGATTATCCCCGGCTGCGTGGTGTGGGCGTTACTGTACGGGTTGGGGCTGCTTGCCGTCTGGTCGGCTGTGGTGACCGCCGCGGCGGGTAGCGTCTGGGGGTGGGCGGCACTGATCGCCCTCATCGGTTCGATCGTTGTGCTGAAATTGCGCTCGCGAATCCGTGTGGCCGCACTGGCGAACGCGGGCTTTGAAGCATGACGCAATCGGACGGGAACACTTTTAGCGAGGCTGAGCGGGCCGCGATGAAGCAGCGTGCGGCAGAGATTCGTGCTGAGAAGAGCGGCGGGAAAGGCGCGGCGAAGCGAGCCCGCGAAGAGCAGGCTTGTATCGAAGCGATTGACGCGCTGTCGGGAACGGACCGTCGGATCGCGCAAGCCGTGCACAATCTAGTTCTAGAAGAGGCTCCCCAGCTGGACCCCAAGACTTGGTACGGGTTCCCGGCTTACGCCCTCAACGGAAAGGTTGTCGTTTTTGTGCAGCCGAAGTCCAAATTCGACACCAGGTATGCAACGGTAGGGTTTAACGATGTCGCACAGTTGGATGAAGGTCCGATGTGGGGCACATCCTTTGCGGTGATCGACATCGATAAAGGGGTGGAAGATCGGTTGCGTCGCTTGATTCGTAAGGCGGCCCCCCTTCCCTGAAATGCTGAAATGAGGCCCATTCTCATTCATGAGACTGAAGTCTGCTGTCAGCCTGCTCTTGGGTGCGTTATTAGCCGCGGCGTGCACTACGGGGCCGGCGGACACTGAATCACTAGGAAATATGAATACTCTTGACGTTCCGCCACTGACACTGCCAGATCCAGTTACAGGTGAAGGATCCTTGGTTCAGGCAATCGATGAACGCCAATCCGTGCGTAACTTTGCTGCTGAACCGCTCAGTGCTGAGCAGGTATCAACTCTGTTGTGGGCAGCGCATGGACACCGAAGCGACAATGGTAGAACCGTTCCTGCCGCCGGCGGTATCTACGCATTAACGATCTTTATCGCGGTACGCGAGGCGGTAGATCTCGATCCGGGTGTCTACGTGTGGAAGCCGGAGAGCAACGAACTGCAGCGAACCGTTAGCGGCTCGGTGGCCTCGGACTTGCAACAGGGTGCGTTTGGACAGCGCTCCGTTGGGACTGCACCGGTTGTTTTCGGTATCGCCGGCTCTGCCGAGGAGGTAGCCCAAAAGTATGGTCCGAAGGCCGAACAATTCGTCTTCAACGAGGTCGGCCATGCGGCACAGAACCTGCTACTGATGGCAACTTCCCTTGGTTTGGGTGCAGTGCCGATGGGCGGATTCAGCGAAGAGGCTGTGGCCGATGTGCTGCAGCTTCCAAAAGGTTTACAGCCGTATTATCTGATCCCGGTTGGCGTGCCAGCGTAGTAAACGACTTTGGGTGCGCTGTCCCAGTGCACATCGGCAACCTGGTGTGCACACATCGGCAACGTTGCCGCTGTGTGCGCTATACACCCGCTAGAACAGCGTCATCACTTGTTTTGATGCACACAAAGGCAACGTTGCCTTTGTGGCGGGCCAGTACGCCCCCGGGTTCGTGGCAAGAACTGAAACCGC
>CAYFWE010000036.1:0-12166 GCA_964346745.1 uncultured Actinomyces sp.
CGAAATGTTGTGTGGTTCATAGCCACCGTGGGTTCAAATCCCACCGTCTCCGCAGATACGAAGTGCCGGGGCATCGTTTGATGTCTCGGCACTTTTGTGTTCACGCGCGTCGCTGCCTTCAGCGCCTAGGCGGGTGGTTGCCTCAGTGTGTCGTATGAAGCTGTCGAAACGGTGTAATCCCGTGTTTTTGTGCACACAACGGCAACGTTGCCGAAGTGTGCAGCAGTAGGTTCGGACCGCTTAGGATTCCACGCTGCTATCTGCTGGGACGTGTTCGTCGACCGCTATCACCGACAGGTCCCAAAACGGAGTGTCAGAGCTAACTTCTTCAACTTCAGCACGTGCAGCCTTGACCAGATCAGCGATTTCGTCCAGCAGCGCTGCCATTCGTTCGTGGCTTGCATGCAACCCCATATTTATCAGGGCGCCGTGCGCGGGCTCGTCAGCGTCGGATTGGGTTAGATCGGAGGTGAAATCTGCTAGCCGCCGCATCAGCAACTGGTGTTCTTCAAATTGAACTCCGATGAGGGCGGAAGATAGGCGGTGGTCCTCTAATTCGGGGCCGGGGGAGGCGATGGAAATGTGGCGTTCACTCGCTTTCCACACTCGATCACGCCGATCGCGTGCATGCTCGGGCGCCTCTTCAATCAACCCTGCTTTGCCGAGCGTGCGTAGGTGGAAACTAACTGAGCCCACGCTGATGCCGAGTTCCTCAGCTAGCTCTGTGGCGCGGGCGTACTTGTGCTTATCGAGAGCACGTAGCAGCCGTCTGCGGACCGGGTGGGATATCGCTTTTAGAACTTCTGTTGTCGTTTCAGGCACCCTTCGACTCTCCAGCGAGTGAATCTTTCGCAGATCGAAATCTACGAGTAGAATAATCATATGATGTCTGACAACTTCTCACCAGTTGCCGTTACCGATTTGTTACCAACTGTTACTCAAGAGTCACCAAATAACATTCGTCCGGCGAATCGTTCCGTGGCTACCATGAACGCGATAAAGGCCCATATTTTGAGCAACCGCTTAAAGAAGGGCGACCCGCTTCCGACCGAGGCGACGCTCGTTGCGGAGTTCGGCGTTTCGCGTTCCTCAGTGCGAGAGGCGTTAAGAACTCTCGAAGCGCTGGACATTGTTGAAATCAGGCATGGGTCGGGCTCTTATGTGGGATCAATGTCATTGGAGCCTATGGTGCAGACGCTGGCGCTGCGTGCTTCTTTGTCGGAAGCAACAGATCAGAGTTTCCTAAAAGAGGTTGTCGAACAGCGCCGCTGGCTCGACTTGGGGGCCGCCGCGGACGTGGTTGCCGCGTTCCAGAAGAATCCGGTGCCCGAACTTCATGACATCGTCGACCGTATGGAAGCCCTAGCGGTCAAGGGTGAACGCTTCATGCAAGAGGATATTGAGTTCCACAATGGCTTACTTTCCTCTCTTGGCAACGAGCTAACCAAGCAGGCTTACGGCGCGTTTTGGCTGGTGCACATGTCGATGATCCCGCAGTTGGGGGATGCTGTTGATAAAGATCTATTGGCCACCGCTCTTGCTCATCGAAAGATGTTAGACGCGGCCGAAGCAGGTGACTTGTCCTCTTATATAGAAGCCATTGATGAGCATTACCAACCACTGCTGCGCATTCTGGAAGCACAAGACCAATCGGCGAAGCAAGAATCGCTAGGCTAGGAAAGAAAGAAGCTTAGAAAGAGGACGCCCATGCGAGTCGCAGTTGCCAGTGATCATTCCGGTATCGAGATGCGGCGGGAAATCGCCGCACTCCTAGAAGAACAAGGTCACGAAGTGCTTGACCTGGGAACAAACGACCCAACTAAAGCTGACTATCCCGCATTTGGTCAAGCCGCGTCTCTCGCGGTAGTGAACGGTGAAGTGGAACGCGCCGTAATCATTTGCGGCACGGGCATTGGCATCTCTATTTCCGCCAATAAGGTCCCGGGAATTAGATGCGTGGTCTGTTCAGAGCCGTATTCCGCCGTTCTCTCCCGCAATCACAACGATTCAAATGTCCTGTCCTTAGGTGCTCGGGTCGTGGGCATCGAGCTGGCAAAGATGATCGTCACCCAGTGGATGGAAGCGGAATTTGAGGGTGGTCGCCACCAGCGGCGCGTAAACCAACTTTCCTTAATTGATGAGGGCGGCGTGGTTGAGGATCAGGTAGATCCAGCAAGTTAGGCGCCTGGGTCGCTGGCTTCTAAGGCTTGGACGATGTCGTTCCAGAGGTCCTCGACGTCTTCAATTCCGATACTGAGCCTAACCAGCGACTCCGGAACCTCCTCGGGTTCGCTGGGGTGCCGTCGACGTCGTTCAGCCAGAGATTCGACCCCTCCCAAACTGGTTGCGGGCACTATCAGTTGTAGTGCATCGACAAAGCTGTCCGCCCGGCTCGCGCCGCCTGCAAGTTCAACGGAAATAACCGCACCGTTGCCACTCATCAGGCGCTGCGCCGTCTCATAGCTGGGATCAGTCGGCAAACCGGGGTAGCGCACCCTGGTGATGCTGGGATGCTCGGTGAGGCGCACTGCAAGCTCTTCAGCAGATGATTCAGCCTGGTGCAAACGCAAAGCCAATGTGCGCAGGCCCCGCAGAACCAGCCAGGCTTCAAATGGGCCGGCAATACCGCCGCGCAAACTGCGACTGGTGTGAAGGCGTTGACGTAGATCTGGGTCCGCCACCACCAAGGCACCAAGAATCGCGTCAGAGTGCCCCGAAATGAACTTAGTCGCCGAATGAGCCACTAGATCCGCGCCCATTTTCAGGGGCTGCTGCCGCAAAGGCGTGGAAAACGTGTTGTCAACTGCGACCAGTGCCCCATGTTCGTGCGCTGCGGAAATGAGTGTCGGCAAGTCGGCAACTTCCAGAAGAGGATTGGAGGGCGATTCAATCCAGAGCAGATCCGCGCCCTCAAGGGCAGCAATGGTTGCTTCGGTGTCCATCGGGTCAACTTCGCGCAGTTCAAGTTTCCCGTCGCGGGCTAGTTCCCTAGCCAAAGAGATAGAGCCGTTATAAGAGGTTCCGGGCATGACGAGCACTCCGCCGGCGGGGACAAGATCCAGTGCTGCCGATACGGCTGCCAAGCCGGAAGCATAAATTAACGCGGGCGAGGACGCTGATTCCAAAGCCCCCAAAGCCTCTTCGAGAGGGTCCCAGGTTTCATTAGAAAAACGTGCGTAAACGCGATTTTCCGGTGTCACATAACCGCCGCCAAAGAAAGTGGATGACATGGCTACCGGCGGGTTAACCGGGGCGCCAACCTGTCGCTTTGGTCGTCCAAGGGACACCACTGCACTTTGCGGGGATAGGTCTTTACGATCAGCCATACTTACGAGGGTACCCCTGCAGCGGACTCAGGCGGCTGCCTATAGTTAATTCGTTAGGAGCTTTTGGAGGACGGCCGCTTCAGAAATTTCAACGGCTTTCGATGCGGTTAGTAGTGTCAGTGGGCCTTCCTGAGCCATTTTTTGGAGCTTTGCGAAAGCGTCGGCGGCTGGTTCCTCTTTCAGTTCGTCTTCGTACCGCTTGGTGAACTGTTCATATTTATCAGGGTCGTGGTCGTACCATTTTCGCAATTCGGTTGAGGGCGCCACGTCCTTGGCCCACCACGTCAAGTCCGCTTTCTCTTTGCTGACACCCCGCGGCCAAAGGCGGTCCACGAGCACGCGAGCGCCCTCATTCGATTCTGGCTCTTCGTAAATACGGCGCAAATACACCGTGGGTTCAGCGGACATTACGCGGCCTCCTCAGGCGAAGTGGTTTATCTCACCTGTAGGGTACCCAGCGGGCCGTGGTGTTTGGCAAGGGGGCGTGCGGGAATATTTTGTTATGGCACCCTGTTTGGGGGAGGTTCACTATGAGCACGGTTTTGCGGGATGACCCAGAACTTATCGCGTCGTTACGTCGGGACTTAGAGAGCGCTGGGTGGACGGTCGAAGTTGTAGATTCACTGCTGTCCGACCGGTCGCGCGCTGCTTTGGAGCGCGACCAATTGGTTCCTGCCCTCTTACAACTAGAAGACCATACGTCAGCAGTGGCGACTTTGACTCGACTCTTTATCTTGGCTGATGAGGTGGTCGGCTACAAAGTGTCCGTCGCTTTTCCCAACCTTGGTATCAGCGGAGCGGTCGCGCTGGGACTGATTCGCGTCGCCAATGACCGTGATCGTACTTATCGCGCACAGGTCGACCTGCGTCCTCATACCGGACAGGTTGGCGAGAAATCCTATGACTGGTGGGTTGCTTCCGATATGTCCCAAGCGCAAACAGGGGAGCCGCCCAGGGACGATTACGTTCTTGGAATTGCGGCTGCTTCCACGAATCTGCTTCGCCAAACCATGCGCCTGAAAGTGGACCGCGCATTGGATTTGGGTTGTGGTTCTGGAATCTTGGCGCTATACCTTTCCACTCATTCCAATAAAGTCGTGGCAACCGATATTTCCGCCCGCGCATGCCAGTTCACCCGGTTCAATGCGCTTCTCAACGAGGCTGATATCGATGTTCGCCAAGGATCGCTGTTCGAACCCGTAGAGGGTGAACAGTTCGATCTGATCACGTCCAACCCACCGTTCGTGATTACCCCTGCCGCGGTGCGGAAGAGGGCGAATCTAGAGTATCGGGACGGCGGGCTGTCCAGAGACCACCTAATTCCGCTGATCCTGTCGGAAGCGGTTACCCACCTGCGGGACGGGGGCGTCGTCCAAATGTTAGCGAACTGGGAAGTTGGCTACCGGCCGGAGCGTTGGGATCGGCGGCCACGACGCTGGGTAGAGGACGCTGTCGCCCCCATCCTTGATGAGGGCGGGTCAGCGCAAGCCTGGGTTGTTCAACGCGACCTCGTCGATGTCGCGCAATATGCCGAATGGTGGATGAAAGACCAGTGGGGGGACCGGGTTGATCGGTTGACGTGGGATGCCCAGTACAGGGAATGGCTTTCTGATTTTGCCCGGGCTGGGGCCGGGTACATTGGGCTGGGGTCAATTTCGGTGCGTATTCAGCGCGACCACCAAAGCGCCGGGAAGACCTCTGGCGATACGCTGACGGGATCACTAGAGATAGTTACTGAAAATCTGCCCGATGGCCCGCCAGTGAATGGTGAAGCAGTCGAAGTAGCGCTGGACAACTTGACGGTGAGCCAAACATGGCGTGACCAACCCCTGCAGCGGGCCACGGATGTTAGGGAAGTCCGGTACTACGTCCCGGGACATCCAGACCCCGAGTTAATTCGGGTCACGCAGGGACGAGCCGGGGGTAGAGAACGTACTGTAACCAGCGCCGTTGCCGCTTTCATTGGGGTTTGCGACGGCGAAGTATCTGCAGCTCAGGTCGTGCCGATAATCGCTGAACTTCTCGGTATCCCTGTTGATCAAGCGTGGGAAGAGGTCGAAGAAGCAATCGCGGAGCTGCTGCGTTCCGGGGTCCTCTTTCCGCCCTCATCCACCCTTGGATCCACAGGAGAGGGCGTAAGATGATTTGCCCACAGAGCCGAAGCTGGTTGACCAATCGGGGTCCGGCCGTTATATGGTCAGGCCTGATGGTGTGCGAAAGGCCAGCATTGTGGCGCGTGTACCAAATTCAACCCAACTTGCTAGACGGAGGCAGGCAGAATTGAAGCTCGTGATCGTAGAATCGCCAGCGAAGGCCAAGACGATTCGTGGTTACCTGGGGGACGACTACCAGGTTGAGGCATCCGTGGGCCACGTGCGGGACTTGCCCACACCATCTGCGCTGCCTAAGAACATGAAGAACGGGCCGTACTCTAAGTTCGCCGTCAATGTGGAAGATGGGTTCAAGCCCTATTACCAGGTTCACGCGGACAAGAAGAAGCGCGTGGCGGAATTGCGTAAAGCGCTCAAAGAAGCCGACGAACTCTACCTGGCAACGGATGAGGACCGCGAAGGGGAAGCCATCGCCTGGCACCTACTTGAAGTCTTGAAACCAAAAGTGCCTGTCAAGCGAATGGTGTTTCACGAGATCACCAAAGACGCGATTCAAGGCGCCCTGAAGAATACGCGCGATATTGATCGCGACCTAGTCGATGCGCAGGAAACTCGCCGCGTTCTTGACCGCCTTTTCGGATATGAAGTGTCCCCGGTCTTGTGGCGCAAAGTTGCCCCGGCTCTTTCGGCGGGTCGCGTGCAATCGGTAGCCACCCGCCTAGTTGTAGAGCGCGAACAAGAGCGTATGGCTCATGTAAGCGCCGAATATTGGACGCTGTCCGCCCTCGTCAATCCCAAACGGGACGCCGACGGGGAAGACCGTTCTTTCAACATTAGGATCAATGCACTTTCTGGTGCCCCGATCGCCTCCAGTGCCGATTTCGGTGCCGACGGAAAACTGACCGATAAAGCGGTTGCGGCCGGCAGTGTCGTCCTTGACGAAGCCACCTCTCACCAGGTGGCCGATCAGCTGCGCGGCAGTGATGGCGAAGTTATCTCGGTAACCCGGCGGCCTTACCGTCGCCGTCCGGCTGCCCCATTTACGACCTCTACCCTGCAACAGGACGCCTCTCGTAAGTTGAAGTGGAACGCCTCTACCACGATGCGTGTCGCCCAGACGTTGTATGAGGGCGGGTACATCACGTACATGCGTACAGACTCGACCAATCTGTCATCCCAGGCGCTCACGGCAGCACGCCGAGTGGCCATTGATCGCTTCGGTCCAGAATCTGTGCCCTCTTCGCCCAGGCACTACTCGAAGAAACAGAAAGGCGCCCAAGAAGCGCATGAGGCTATCCGCCCATCTGGCGACCACTTCCGCAGTCCTGAATCACTCGGCAGTGAAATCTCGGCGCAACAGGCTGCCCTCTATCGTCTTATTTTCCAGCGAACAGTAGCCTCCCAGATGGTAGATGCCACGGGCTACACGGCCACCGTCAAAGTTGACATTCCCTTGAAGCAAGCGGTGGGGAACTTCGAAGTGGCATCCGGCACCACTTCGGGAACTGTCATAACCGAACCCGGCTTCCAGCGCCTCTACCGAGAAAGCAAGGACAAAGGCGCAGCTGCGACAACCGGCAAGATGACTGAGCAAGACCTTCCACAAGTAGTGGAAGGGGATCCGATTACAGCCAAAGACGTTGAGGCAGAGGATCACCGCACTGCTCCCCCCGGACGGTACACAGAGGCCACGCTAGTCAAGGCAATGGAAGATCTGGGTATTGGTCGCCCGTCAACCTATGCGGCAACAATCCAAACGATTGGAGACCGCGGCTATATAACGCACCGCGGCCAGTACTTAGTCCCCACTTGGCTGGCATTCTCGGTGACCCGGCTGCTCGTGGAAAACCTGTCAGAGTTGGTTGACTACCAGTTCACGGCTGAGATGGAAGCCGACCTAGACCGCATTGCTGCCGGCGATGCCACCGGTTCGCAGTGGCTGCGCGAATTCTACTTCGGCCTCCTAGAAGCGGAAGTAAAAGCGGCTGAGAAGCGTGGCGAAAAACCTCCAAAATCGGACAACCCGATTTCTGACCATGGACTTAGGCACACCGTTGGCAACCTTGGGGAAATCGACGCTCGTGAAGTGAACTCCGTTGATGTGGCGCCCGGGGTAGTACTACGTATCGGCCGCTACGGCCCCTACCTGCAGCATGAGGACGGTCGACGCTGCTCGGTTCCGCCAAGC
This sequence comes from uncultured Actinomyces sp., assembly GCA_964346745.1. Taxonomy (GTDB): domain Bacteria; phylum Actinomycetota; class Actinomycetes; order Actinomycetales; family Actinomycetaceae; genus Scrofimicrobium. The sequence goes on from CAYFWE010000036.1 coordinate 7,626, forward strand.
ATCGCCCCCGACGAGATGACGCCGGAGCTCGCAGAAGAACTGCTGCTCGCAGCGGCCTCGGATGGTCGAGAGCTGGGCGTGCACCCCGAGACGGGCCACATGCTGGTGGTGAAGAATGGCCGCTTTGGACCTTACATAACCGAAGTGTTGCCTGAACCCGTTGAAGAACCGGGGACCACTAAACGGACAAAAGCGAAAACTACGGTCAAGCCGAAGACCGCGAGCCTCTTCTCGAGTATGGATATCGCCACCGTCACCTTGGAAGACGCCTTGAAGTTAATGTCGCTTCCGCGTGAGGTGGGGAAAGATCCTGAATCGGGTGACCCAATCACCGCGCAAAACGGCCCCTACGGTCCCTACCTGAAGAAAGGCCGCGATACCCGGCCACTTCCAAGTGAAGAGTCGCTGCTAACCGTTACCTTGGAAGAAGCACTGCATCTGTATTCGCAGCCAAAGACCCGACGGGGTGCGGGCGCAATGAAGACTGCGCTTCGAGAATTCGGTGAAGACCCAGTCACCAAGCGGCCGGTTGTCGTAAAAGATGGTCGCTTCGGCCCCTACGTAACCGACGGTCAGACGAACGCCACCGTTCCACGCTCAGAAACAGTAGAGAGTTTGACCGCTGAGCGTGCATATACGCTGCTTGCCGATCGACGCGACAAAGCGCCGGCGGCGAAGAAAGCGCCGGCTCGCAAACCTGCGGCGCGGAAAACAACTGCACGAAAAACCCCAGCGCGGACGACAAAGTCCGGTGCGCGAGCATCGAAGTGAGCCAGGTGGACGCGACTCTAGATGAGATCGCCCAGTCCCTCCGCAACATGGCAACGGGCCACTTCATAACGTTCGAAGGTGGGGATGGCTCGGGTAAGTCGACGCAGGTAGCTCGCTTAGCGAGCGAGCTACAGGCGCGTGGAGCGAACGTCATAGCGACGCGCGAACCCGGGGGTACGGCACTTGGTGTACAGCTGCGGGCCCATATCCAAGATGGGCCAGAAGATGTGGACCCGCGTACTGAAGCGCTTCTTTACGCGGCAGATCGGGCTTATCACGCGGCCACAGTGCTTCGCCCCGCCCTCGAACAGGGCATCACCGTGCTGGAAGACCGATACACGGATTCCTCGGTCGCATACCAGGGGGCAGCCAGGCAGTTAGGCCCAGATGAAATACGTGGCTTGTCGGATTGGGCTACGCAGAACCTTCAACCCGATCTGACGCTCCTTTTCGACGTCAGCGCAGAAGAAGGACTGCGCAGAGTGAGAGTCGCCAGAGAAGGCCTCGATCGGTTAGAGCGGGCAGGGCTGGCGTTTCACGAGCGGGTGCGAAAGCAGTACTTGCAGATCGCCGACCAATTCCCCGAGCGGGTGGTAGTCATTGATGGCGCTCGCCCCATTCCCGAAGTTTTCCGAGCAACGGCTGACGCCCTGCATCGTTATTTGGAATCCAGGTAGACGCACATGACGGTCTGGGAAAACATGATCGGACAAACCCACGCAGTGGACGTCCTGACAAAAGCAGCGCTCGAGGGGCGCTCAATAGTCGAAGGTTCGCTGCAGGCCCGCCAAGCGCTGTCCCACGCATGGCTGATCACTGGGCCGCCCGGGTCAGGCCGCTCGATCGCCGCCCGCTGTCTGGCTGCCGGCCTGCAATGTACGGGTGAGCCAATCGGATGCGGCGTGTGTCGAGGTTGCCGAACCACCATGGCTGGCACCAACGCGGACGTTCAGGTGTATGCCACGGACCTGGTGATAATCAGTGTCGATGAGGCGAAGGAATGGTTGCGCTACGCCACGTCGTCACCCACCAATGGGCGGTGGCGCGTAACGGTCGTGGAAGATGCTGACCGCATGCATGACCGAGCTGCGAACATGCTTCTTAAGTCGATTGAAGAAAGCCCGGAGCGGGCTCTGTGGGTGCTGTGTGCGCCTACGCCCAGTGAAGTTCTGCCCACTATCCGTTCCCGCTGCCGGGCCCTTGCGTTGCGAACCCCGAAAACGAAGGACGTGGCGGAATATCTGGCTGTGGCAGAGGGCGCCCCGGTGGAAGATGCTCTCCAAGCAGCGGCGATTGCGCAATCCCACGTCGGGTTTGCGCGGGCGATACTGCGTAACCCAAACCTGCGGAAGGACTATCGCGAGGTCTTCTCACTGCCACTAAAGGCTCGCAGCGTTGGACAGGCCGTACTGTGCGCTGGGCGGATGCACGACGCGCTACTCGAGATGAGTAAGAAACAGACCGAACGGATAGACGCTAAAGAACGGGAAGAGATGCTGACGGCTCTTGGCGTGGCCGAGGGCGCGCGGATTCCACCATCCTTACGGGGACGCATTCGTGAGATGGAAGAGGACCAGAAGCGGCGTGCCCGGCGGGCGTTAGCCGACGCGATTGATCGCGCGTTGACCGATCTACTTGCCTTCTATAGAGACGTCCTCACCGTGCAACTCCAAGCAAATGTCGACGTAGTGAATGTTGACATGGAAGATGAGATCCATCGGTCAGCGGCCTCTACAACCGCCCAGGCAACCATGGAGAGAGTCAGGGCTGTCGAACTCGCACGGGTGCGGAATCGAACGACAGTCGCACCCCTGCTTTTGCTGGAGGGTTTAGCGGTCGCGTTGGTTGACCCAGCAACGCCTCACTAGGTGGTGTCGTTGGCAACAGTTAAGGCGTCGACAGCGTCATCCTGACACCATAGATAGATGGCTGAAATCAAAACTCGTGCCCCGCATCGTCCTCGACGAATAATTGGTGCCCTCGCTGCCACGTCGATGCTGGTACTAAGTGCGTGTACGGCTGGACCTTCCGCGCCAAATGCCACTGGCCCAGACGTGGAGACACCCCCGCTGTCATCCCAAGCGCCGGCGGGCTTCGAGGAATACTATGGCCAGTCGATCCAGTGGCAAACATGTGACCCCCAGGCAATTACCCCAAACCTCCTCAGTCCGCCCAAGGATATTGAGAACTACCAGTGCGCAACGGTAGAAGCCCCGATGAACTGGGAAGATCCGGAAAGCCCATCCATCGAACTGGGCGTCGCCCGGTATTTAGGCGACCGCAAGAAAGGTGAAGAGGTGCGGCCACCTCTCTTCTACAATCTGGGTGGCCCGGGCGGGGGAGCGGTTGACTCACTAAGTGCGGTCACTCAGAACATCCTTACCGCCCAGGTTCGGGATGCGTTCACGGTGGTCGCCCTTGACCCGCGGGGTGTGGGGACGTCAACGCCTATCTGGTGCATGGATGACGAAGAGCGGGACGCCGACTACGCGCTGGACGTGGACTTCTCAGATATGTCTGCTGAAGAAGTCGTCGCGTGGAATGACGAACAGCTTGGAAAACTTGGGGGAAAATGCCTCGACCGCAATGGCGAGCTCTTAGCGTATGTTGATTCCGATTCTGCGGCTCGAGACTTTGATTTGGTTCGCGCCCTTCTTGGCGCTGAGACCATGGACTACATCGGGTATTCCTACGGGACTCTGCTCGGCGCGATTTACGCGGATGTATTTCCAGAGCGGGTCGGCCGTTTCGTCCTCGACGGTGTCTTAGACCCAAGTATGGACGTGAACCAGGTTGCGGCAGCGCAAACAGCGGGGATGGAAGCGTCGCTTTACAACTGGATCGAATCATGCGTCTCCACTGATAAATGCCCGCTAGGGGATACGCTGGAGGACGGAAAAACGACGATGGTTGAGTTTTTCGACCGGGTATCTGCGAACCCGCTTTCAACGTCGGATCCTGAACGTCCGTTGACTCTCGGACTCGCACGAACCGCGGTGGTTGGAAGCCTATACTCCACGGCAAGCTACCCGATTTTGACGCAAGCAATGGCCGCCGCATTAAACGGAGACGGATCAGCCATGCTTTTCCTAGCTGACTACTTTAATGACCGCGGGGTTGATGGGGTTTACACGGCAAATACCGCGGACGCATTTCTGGCCGTTAATGCCTTGGACTACGAACCGGTAGGTACCGTTGAACAATGGCAAGAATGGGCGGATGAAATCAGCTCGAAGCACCCGGTTTTAGGTGGCGACTTCGGATTTGCTTCCGCGGGGCTGAGTGCGTGGCCAGTTGAATCGCGCTCTACACGACGGGCGATTATCGCTGAGGACGCGCCTGAAATACTACTCATTGGGACCACTCACGATCCCGCTACCCCGTATGAGATGGCATTGAATGTGCACGACACGATGGCTCACACGACCCTGCTCACGGTGGAGGGATGGAACCATACGGCTTACAGTGCAGAAGCTGGTCCATGTGTTACCGGAGCGGTGGACCGTTTTCTATTGAACGGCGAACTCCCCAAAGAGGGCACCACATGCAGCTAGCTGTGGCATGTGCCGCACCTGCCGAATCGGATGTGGGTAAAGCCGGCGCGTTAGTTATACTTGTCGGCGGACTTCAAACCTAAGAGCCACAAGTTCGAAGGAAGAGGTCTCTGGCAGTAACCACTGCCAGAACGCCGCCTTAGCTCAGTCGGTAGAGCGATTCACTCGTAATGAATAGGTCGCGGGTTCAATTCCCGCAGGCGGCTCCGATTTTTC
>CAYFWE010000037.1:0-11890 GCA_964346745.1 uncultured Actinomyces sp.
AACTCGCACCATCTGCTTGGAAGGCAGAGGCTCTACCATTGAGCTACACCCGCATTGTCTTGTTTGCGACTCAAATACTATAGCGCCCCGAGCGGGGGTTGCGCACGGCATATACAGTTGGTTGCGCCACAACCCGATTACGTATCAACCCTGGGGGGCCGTAGTATTGACTCGGCCGCGGGCGAAAAGCCCGCCGAAATATACCAACAATTGTGGGAGCGTTACGCGTGAAGAGCACCGTTGAAAACCTGGAGCCGACGAAGGCACGTCTGACCGTCACCGTCGACTACGACGAACTGAAGCCGGCCATGGCAGAGGCATACAAAGAAATTGCCAACCAGGTCAATATTCCTGGCTTCCGCAAGGGGCATGTGCCACCGCGCATCATCGATCAGCGGTTTGGTCGCGGTGCCGTCATCGAGCAAGTTGTGAATCAGGTTGTTCCTGAACACCTCAATGCCGCGATTATTGAGAACAACCTGCGTCCTCTAGCGCAGCCCCAGATTGAGGTCGAAGAGATTCCCGCTACCGAGGGTGAGCCCGGTGGGGAACTGGTCTTCTCTGCAACCATGGACATCGTCCCTGAGTTTGAACTGCCGAACCTGTCGGGACGCGAAATCCAGGTGGAAGCAATCGAAGTGTCGGATGAGGACGTTGACTTGGAACTCGAAGAGCTCCGCGGTCGCTTCGCCACTCTGAAGAACCTGGATCGCCCAGCGGAAGATGGCGACTTCTTGACCATCGATCTGACCGCCACCGTTGACGGCGAGCAGATCGATTCCCTTTCCGACGTGTCTTACGAACTTGGCTCTGGCACCATGCTGCCCGGCCAGGATGAGGCACTGCGCGGTTCAAACGCGGGTGACGAAATCCAGTTCAACTCCGAAGTTGCCGGTGGGGAACACGCTGGTGCTGACGCGGTAATCAACGTGGTTGTCACCGCTGTTAAGGAGCGGGAGCTGCCCGAAGTTGACGATGACTTCGCCCTGATGGTTTCCGAGTTCGACACCGCTGAAGAACTGCGGGCTGACACGGTCAACGTCGTGCGTGAAGGTAAGCGTGGCGCTCAGGCGCTACAGGCTCGTGATCGCCTCTTGGAACAGCTTGTTGAGGAAGCAGAGATCATCCTGCCCCAAGGCGTCCTCGATATTGAAGTGGAGCGTCGCACCGATCCCGAATCGGATGAAGAAACCCGCCAGCAGGTACGCGATCGGGTAGAGGCAGATATCCGCCAGCAGATCTTCTTAGACAGCCTGGTAGAAGCACGTGAAATCGAAGTTTCTCAGCAAGAGCTGATCGACTTCATGATGCACACGGCGCAAAGCTACGGCATGGATCTGGGAACCATGCTGCAAGACCAGACGCAGATTCAGAACCTGTACGCCGAATTGGCCCGCACCAAGGCCCTGGTATCAGTTCTTTCTGAAGCGGTCGTAACGGACACTGCAGGTGAGTCTGTGGACCTGTCGACCTTCACCAAGGATGCTTCCGCTGAAGCTGAAGAGGCCGAAGTGGAAGAGGCCGGGGGAATCGCTGATGATGGCTCATTCGCCATTGACATTGCCGACCTAGCAGGTGACTCGGAAGACTAATCTTCCCGGATAACGTTTGGGGCCGTGGGGCGGTGAACTTTCGCGAGTTACACCTGCTTCACGGCCCCGTCACTCTATGGTGCGCCAACAGCGAAAAGACTCAACGCAAAGGCGACTTGCGCCCTCCACGCGACTAGCTTGGAGGCAGTGATGAGGGGCTTCCCCTTGTCTTTGCAGTGTTGAAGAGAGGGAGATCCCATGACCACGTTCACTCCAGAGAGTGCGGGTTCAAAGCAGGGCGGCCTCGGCCTAAATGACAACGTCTATCAGCGGCTCTTAGACGAACGAATCATCTGGTTGGGCGGTGAGGTGCGCGACGACAGCGCGAACGCAATCTGTGCGCAGCTACTGCTTCTAGCCGCAGAAAATCCCACTGAGGATATCTACCTGTACATCAACAGCCCGGGCGGATCGGTAACCGCCGGCATGGCGATCTACGACACGATGCAGTACGTCAAACCGGATATCGCCACCGTTGGCATGGGTCTGGCCGCTTCGATGGGACAGTTCCTGCTCACCGCCGGAACGAAGGGCAAACGGTTCATCACCCCGCATACGCGCGTGTTGATGCACCAGCCATCCGGTGGCGCTGGCGGTTCGGCAACGGATATCCGGATCAATGCCGACCTGATCCTCCACATGAAAAAAGAACTGGCAGAAATCATCGCGGAACGGACCGGGAAGACGGTCGAGCAGATCGACCATGACTTCGACCGCGATAAGTGGTTCACCGCCCAGGAAGCATTGGACTACGGCTTTGTCGATCACATCGTGAAGCACCCGCAGTCCATCGGCCGTCAAACCAACAGTGAAGGGGCCTAAGTCGTGACTTCAACAAAACCGTACTTCGATGCCATCAGTCGGCAGCTGCCCGCGGGCTTGGCCGAACAGTTGCCAGACAGCCGCTACGTGTTCCCCACGTTTGAAGAGCGCACCGCCTACGGCTACAAGCGTCAAGACCCCTATGCCAAACTGTTTGAGGATCGCATTGTGTTCCTCGGCGTCCAGGTCGATGACGCGTCGGCAGATGATGTGATGGCGCAACTGCTCGTCCTCGAAAGTATGGACACCGACGCGCTCATCACGATGTACATCAACAGCCCGGGTGGCTCGTTCACCGCGATGACCGCGATTTACGACACGATGCAGTACGTCCGCCCACACATCCAAACAGTTTGCTTGGGTCAGGCTGCCTCCGCAGCGGCGGTACTTCTGGCTGCTGGCCAGCCCGGAAAGCGCCTGGCGCTGCCGAACGCCCGGATTCTGATCCACCAGCCGGCCATGGAAGGTGTCCAAGGCCAAGCCTCTGACATCCAAATCGTCGCGGACGAAATCGATCGAATGCGAGTCTGGATGGAAAAGACCCTGGCACACCATTCCGGGCAGTCTGAGAAGGAAGTTCGCCGCGATGTTGAGCGCGACAAGATCCTCACGGCAAAACAAGCCAAGGAATATGGGCTGATAGATCACGTTTTGAAGAGCCGCAAGGCTCCGTAGGCCACTCTCGGCGCGCCGTCTTCCCAGGTGTCGGAACCCTCCCATAGGCTGATGTTGCGTCACCTAGGCGTGTTCCCGCACCGCGGGTCGACTTGACAGGTAGGTAGGCATGGCTTCGTTCCAGGACAGTGCGGAGTTGCTGAAGTGCGCGTTCTGCAGCAAGTCTCAGAAGCAAGTTCGCAAGCTAATCGGCGGTTCCGGCGTCTATATATGTAACGAATGCGTGGAACTGTGCAACGACATCATTGCTGAAGAGTTGCCGGAAGAAGAACAGCCCACCTCGCTGACACTACCCAAACCCAAAGAAATCAAAGAATTCTTGGATACTTGGGTGGTTGGGCAGGACCGGTCCAAGCGCTCGCTTGCGGTCGCGGTGTACAACCATTACAAGCGGGTCCGCGCCAAAGGCGCCGGTGGGGAAGATTTGGAAGCCACCAAGTCTAACGTTCTACTGTTGGGTCCAACCGGTACCGGTAAGACGCACTTGGCGCGCTCGCTCGCCCGCATGCTCGACGTTCCCTTCTGCATTGTCGATGCCACCGCCCTGACAGAGGCCGGCTACGTGGGTGAAGATGTCGAAAACATCTTGTTGAAACTAATTCAAACCGCGAACGGTGACATCAAAAAGGCTGAACAGGGCATCATCTACATCGATGAAATCGACAAGATCGGCCGTAAAGGGGAAAACGCTTCCATCACCCGCGACGTTTCAGGAGAGGGCGTCCAACAGGCGCTGCTGAAAATTATTGAAGGAACCAAGGCGTCCGTTCCTCCGCAAGGTGGTCGGAAGCACCCTCACCAGCAGTACTTAGAGATTGACACGTCCTCAATCCTGTTCATCGCTGCGGGCGCATTTGCGGGGATCGACGACATTGTCGCCGCGCGGATCGGTAAACGAAAGACCGGGTTCGGCACGGACCTAGCCATAGCGGCGGACATCAAGGATCCGTACCGCCACGTAACGGCAGAAGATCTACACACTTTCGGTCTGATCCCAGAGTTCATTGGCCGACTGCCCGTAGTCACGTCGACAGAAACACTCACCACTGACGACCTGGTCGCTATTTTGACGGAACCGAAGAATTGCCTTGTCAACCAGTATCAGGCTCTCTTCGATCTGGACGGCGTGATTCTAGAGTTCACGCCCGGTGCACTCCAAGAAATCGCGAACCTCGCCTTAAAACGTGAGTCGGGGGCCCGCGGACTCGCCTCCATCCTTGAAGAGACACTCGGGGACCTCATGTTCGAAATCCCCTCTCAAGAAGATGTCGAACGGGTCCTGGTCACGCGTGAGGCTGTCACCAAGGAAGGGACAGCCCAGATTTTCCTTTTCGGTGAGACGACGGCTCGTTCAGCCTGACGGGACCCGCAAACAGGACGGTTCAAATGACAACGCCAGGTATCCCCGAGGAACTCGCTGAAGAGCGGCGCACCATTGACAATATCGATGCCGCCCTCATCCATATTCTGGCGGAACGATTCCGTTGCACGCAGCGGGTGGGCCACATTAAGGCTCAGCAGGGGCTACCTGCCGCGGATCCCTCGCGGGAAGCGCAGCAGGTGGAACGTTTGCGTCAACTTGCTGAGGATTCTGGGCTTGACCCCGACTTTGCCGAAACGTTTCTCACCTTCATGGTGAACGAAGTTATTCGCCACCATGAGGTGATCAAACGCGAATACGGAGCCGAAGACTAGTCCGTCTCTACTGGGCCGCCATACATGGCATCAATATCGGCGGCGTGGCGGCGCAAGACTTTCGCCCTCTTGACCTTCATCGACGGGGTCATCAAGCCGTTGGCTTCCGTGAAGTCGGTGGTGAGAATCTCAAACTTGCGGATCGACTCAGCGCGAGACACGCCCTCATTCGCCCGCTCAATCGCGTGTGACAAGGAAGAGCGAATCTCTGGGTGACGTGCCGCCTGGCTGACTGACATGGGGGGCAGCCCCTTGTTTTTCAGCCAAATCTGCATCATCTCTTCATCCAAAGTGATGAGGGCGCCAATGAATGGGCGTTGATCGCCAACAACGACTACCTGACTGATCAGTGGGTGGCCGCGCAGCGAATCCTCCAATGTGGAAGGAATGACGTTCTTCCCGCCGGCAGTGACGATAACTTCTTTCATGCGGCCGGTGATGCGAAGGTAGCCGTCCTTATCAATCGAGCCAAGGTCACCGGTGCGGAACCATCCGTCCTCATCAAACGCTTCCGCAGTGAGTTCCGGCTGGTTCAAATAGCCTTGGAAAACCGCCGGTCCCTTAACAAGCAGTTCGCCCTCATCAGAAACCTTCGTGCACATCGGGGGCAGGGTAGGCCCAACCGTTCCGATCTTCGTCAGATGCGGGGTATTCACAGCCAGGGGTCCGGTTGTTTCCGTCAGGCCATACCCCTCTTGGACTGGCAGACCAGCGCCGCGGAAGAAGTGTGCCAGCCGGTCCGATAGGGGAGCGCCACCAGAAATGATGATGTCGATGTTTCCGCCCAGCAAACTGGTTAGTTTTGAGTACACCAGTGTGTCGGCAAGGCGGCGTTGTGCCCTCTGCTGGCGGGTCGGCCCTTCAGGCGTGTCGAGGGCGCGCGAGTAGTCGATCGCCACGCGAGATGCCCAGCGGAAAATCGTATTCTTCGCGCCGGCACCCGTCTTCGCTTCGGCCGAGTTGTACACCTTTTCGAGGACGCGGGGGACGACCAAGAGAAAGCTGGGGCGGAAACTCTGTAGGTCCGGCAACAGCATCTTGATATCGGGCGTGTGGGCAATAACGCCGGTTCCGGTGACGACATAGAACTGAAGGAAACGGGCCAACATATGGGCTAACGGCAGGAAAAGGAGCATCCGCGACTTTGGCTGGTCGGCAACTTCAGGCATCCATAGGTGCGAATTCTTTGCCAGATCCGTGAAGTTCCCATGGGACATCACCGCGCCCTTCGGCGTTCCGGTAGTGCCGGATGTGTAGACGATCGTCGCGATGGAATTCAAGGTCAACTGGTTCGTCCGCGCATTCACCGCACTTGCCGGTACGGAAGCCCCGGCGGATTCAAGTTCAGCCATGGCACCCTGGTCCATTGACAGGACGGTGACATCTACGCCCGCGTCCTCGGCAGCCGCTTCAACCAGGTTGGCCATGACCACCGATTCGGTGATGACAAACTTGATGCCCGCATCTTTGAGCATGTACTCAATCTGTGCTTTCGAGGACGTTTCATAGATCGGCACGGGAACCAGACCAGCCGCCCAAGAAGCGAAGTCGAGGACCATCCAGTCGTAACGAGTCCGCGACATGATCGCCACCGGATCACCGAATTGCAGGCCTTTAGCGATCAGACCCTGGGCGATCTTGGTCAGGTACTGCCAAAAATCACCGGCACTTACCGTACGCCAAGACCCGGTGATCGGCTCTTTGACCTCTGCTAGAGGACGGCGTGGACCCCGCTGCACACGCTCTAAGAGCGCGTTTGGAATCGTGTCCTGATCATCCACCCGGGCCAAAACCGGGGCGGTCCATTCGAGCGCTTCCGTGTGGATCACGCCAGCGGCGTCAGTGGTTTCTACCAGGACGCCCTCCCCAAATGGAGAGGCTTCTTCCTCCACGAACGCGCTTTCGTCGCCCTCATCTACAGCAGCAACTGGTTCCACCTCTTCGGAAGCGGTCAGTGCTTCTTCAACGGGGGGCTCAACGCCTTCTGGCTGGTCCATACTGCTCCTTAACTAGGCCTTCTTCTTGCGCTGGGGTGGGGTGCCCAGCGTGTACTCGGTCACCTCGAAGCCGGTGACATCAGAGCTTGGGGCGAGGACGAACTCGCCTTCCGACTTGGTGGCCGCTTTGAGGTCGTCCTCCACCAAATGCAACTGGCTTACCTCTTGTTCCGGACCGGTCAGAGTGACGGCCAAATACGGGGTACGCGGGGAAACCTTCGCCTCAGATTTCACGCGTCGCAGTTGAATGAGGGCGGCCGAGGTGGCATCCAACAGGGATGCGTCGCCCTCTGTGCCGGTGGCCCGATAATCTGCGCCGTTTGGCCACGGTGCGACATGCACCGAATCTGGCCGGTACCAAGACCAAGCTTCCGCGGCGGAGAACGGCAAGAACGGGGCGAGCAGACGCACAAACGCGTCCATTCCCAAAGCCAGAGTTGCCCGAGCAGATGCGGCCTGCTCCTGCGTGAATGTGCCGTCCGTGTTGTAAGCGCGTTCCTTGACCAGTTCGATGTAGTCATCGCAGAAGGTCCAGAAGAACGTTTCCGTCATCTCGAGGGCATGCGTGTGATCGTAAGCGTCGAAAGACTTGGTGGCAGCGTCGATCACATCGGCCAAGGTCGCCAAAGTGGCGGCGTCGATGGGGACGGTCACCAGGGATGGGTCCAACTCTAAGGAGCCGTCCGCAGCCGCCATCGACAGGGCAAATTTGGATGCGTTCAGCAACTTGATTGCTAAGCGTCGCCCAATCTTGAGCTGCCCTTCATCGAAGGTGGCATCCGTACCTAGGCGCGCTGAATCTGCCCAGTAGCGCACGGCGTCGGACCCGTATTTCTCCAAAATCGCCATGGGAGTGACCACATTGCCCTTGGACTTGGACATCTTCTTCCGGTCCGCATCTAGGATCCACCCAGAAATCGCCGCATTGGCCCACGGCAGGCAGTCAAACTGCAAGTTGGAACGCAATACGGTGGAAAACAGCCACGTCCGCAAAATATCTTGACCTTGGGCACGCATATCCATGGGGAAGACGCGTGAGTACAGGTCATCGTCACGCAGCCAGCCGGTAGGGATCTGCGGTGTCAACGAAGAGGTGGCCCAGGTATCCATAATGTCCACTTCAGGGTGGAACCCGCCGGGCTTGCCCCGCTGGTCTTCCGTGTATCCCGGGGGAGTGTCCACAGTTGGGTCCACGGGTAGCTGGTCAAAGTCGGGGGTGAGGACGTTGTCGTAGTTGACCTGTCCGTCCTCATCAATGCTGTACCAGACGGGCAGGGGCACACCGAAGAACCGTTGGCGAGAGATCAGCCAGTCGCTGTTCAGCCCATTCACCCAGTTCTCGTAGCGCACGCGCATAAAGTCGGGGTGGAAGTGTAGTTCACGGCCGCGCTCGATTAGTTCTTCGCGCAGATCCTGGGTGGCGCCTTCGCGAGTGAACGCCCGACCACCATTGCGGACGTACCACTGGCGGGAAGTGACGATTTCCAGGGGCTTGTCACCCTTTTCGAAGAAGTTCGCCATCCGGTTGGTGGCTAGCGGCTCACCCACCACATCCCCGGCTTGCGCCAGTGTTTCCACGATTTCTTTGCGGGCTGAGAACGTGGTTTTCCCCATCGTGGCCGCAAAGAGTTCCTGGCCCTGCTCATTTTCGATCCAAGCAGGTACTTCCCGGGTGATCCGGCCGTCCTTATCAAGAATGGCCCGCAGGGGTAGTTGCAGGTCGCGCCACCACTGCACGTCGGTGATATCGCCGAACGTACAGCACATGGCGATACCGGCGCCCTTATCTTGTTCTGCCATGGGGTGGGCGAGGACGGGCAACTTCACGCCAAACCCGGGTGAGGTGACGTACGTGCCGAATATGTCTTGGTAACGCTCATCATCGGGGTGAGCAATCAGCGCCACACAGGCGCCGAGCAGTTCGGGGCGGGTCGTTTCAATCTCAACGTCGCGCCCAGCAGCGTCCTCACCCACTTCGTCCGCGCCGCCATGGAAAGTCAGTTTGTAGTAGTGACCCGGGTATTCGCGGGCTTCAACTTCGGCTTGAGCAACCGCGGTCTGCAAGGTGACATCCCACAGGCCAGGGGCCTCTGCCTGGTACGCCTCTCCGCGAGCGAGGTTCTGCAAGAACGCATGCTGGGTAACTTTGCGTGCGTCCGCCCCAATCGTCTGGTAAGTCATCGACCAGTCGACGGATAGGCCCAGGTAGCGCCACAGTTCTTCAAACTGGGCTTCATCCTGTTCGGACAGTTTTTCGCACAGCTCAATGAAGTTTTGGCGGGAAACTGGTTGCTGGTCGGCGGCCCGAATCGACTTCCCATCCCCGCCCTCATGCGGGGGCTGGTAGTCGTCTACGTACGGTAACGATGGGTCGCACCGCACCCCGTAATAGTTTTGGACCCGCCGCTCGGTTGGCAGTCCGTTGTCATCCCACCCCATCGGGTAGAACACCTTCATCCCGCGCATCCGCTTGAAACGCGCCATCGTATCGGTGTGCGTGTAGGAGAAAGCGTGTCCAATGTGTAGGGACCCAGAAACCGTTGGGGGAGGGGTATCGATTGAGAAAATCTCTTCACGCGGGGCACTGCGGTCAAACGCGTATACCTGATCCTCTTCCCACTTTTGGGACCACTTGTTCTCTAACCCCTCGGTGGCGACCCGGTCCGGGACGCTGGGTGCCGGCAGGGACAGAGGGAAGGAGGACTTCGAAGGACTCATAGTGTGAACTCCAGGACTGGTACGAGGGCGGATTGCCACAGATAAAACTACTTGTGTTACGCGTGGGGACCAAACGAGGTGAGGAAACGGAGCGTCAAGATGCGCCCAGTTCGCGATCGCGCTCTACTGTCGCATCCACTGCTTTGACGAGGGCGCTGCCCAATCCCGCATCTTGAGCGGCCAGAAGTCCGGCAATAGTGGTGCCACCGGGGGAGCACACTCGATCAACTAGAGCAGCTGCGTTGCCCCCTTCGGCCAGGGCTGACTGCAACATGAGGGCCGAGCCAGCCATCGTTGAGCAAACGGCCTCGGTAGCTTGAGATTTGGTAAGCCCGTGTTTGACACCGGCGCGAGCCAAGTCTTCAACAATCTGGAAGAACCATGCGGGGGATGATCCAGCCATGGCCGTGAAGACGGGGAAGAGTTCCTCATTGATCAAAAAGGTGGTGCCAACGGCGGCAAATAGTTCTTGGACTGCTGCGACCCGACGTTCGCTGGCGCTGACATTCGCGCAAATAGCCGTCGTGGCGCTTCCGACCAGCGCGTTCAGGTTGGGCATCACCCGCACGGTAGGGACGTGGCCGAGGCCAGCGTGTTCGAGGTCGGTTGCAATCGTTGATAGAGACCGGCCAGCGGCGATGGACACCAAAGTGGCGCGGCCAATATTTGGCAGGGACCTGATCACTTTGGACTGGACTTGGGGTTTCACCGCCAAGATCACCATCTGCGCGTCCCGCACGGCGCCCTCGACCGAATAGGCGGCCTGACCACCGGTAGCGCGTGCTGCCAGGTCCGCGGAGCGCGTGTCGAGGTCGTAGAAGGTGAACGACCATGTGTTTGGCTGCTTACGAGCGGCGCCCTCAGCAATGGCGCGTCCCATTGCCCCGGCACCTATAAACGCAACTTTCAAAAGGAAACCTCCTGCTTAGTCCGATTCTAGGCGCTTGGTCCCACGCTGGGACATAGTCCATTTATTGGTATGGACTTTATTGGTCTGGACTGCAGTTGTCCCCAGTGCGGGTGGGACGCGGTTTCCCACAGCGTCCTCGACACCTTAGAGCGGCGGATCAGCCGGCGGGTCACGATGATCACCAGACTTACGTTCGAAAAAGGGGAGGACATGAATCTGGAATCTGAAGACCCACCGGTGCGGTGGCGCATGCTCTTAACCCCTGGTTTGGCGCGGGGACTGGTCCTAGTCACCCTCGTCTTGGCGCTGCTTGGTATTTGGCGGGTTTCATCCACCTCTGCGCGGGCAGAAATACCTCAGTCCGATTCAGACCCGGCTATCGAAGCGACACGCGGCTACGGGCTGACCGATCAGAAAGGCATGGACGAGGACGAAGAAGAATCAGCCACCGTGGTGATTCACGTCGTCGGTGCGGTTAACAGTCCTGGCGTGGTTGAGATTCCGCTTGGCTCCCGGGTGATTGATGCGCTCAACGCTGCCGGTGGAGCAACGCAGGAAGCGGGAGTGAGCTCCTTGAACCTAGCGGCTATCGCTGCGGATGGATCTCAAGTGTATGTGCCGGTGGTGGGTGAAACCCCTCCCGTAGCAAGCGCACAAGTAAGCGGTGGAGCCAGCCAGGGCAGTGGTGGAACCGCCGCGGGCGGCTGCGTAGACCTGAATGTAGCGTCCGAAACGGAGTTGCAGGAACTGGATGGAGTTGGTCCTAAAATCGCGGCGCGGATCGTGCAGTGGCGGGAATCTGCCGGGACAATCACCAGCGCTGAGCAGCTAATTGAAGTCCCTGGGATTGGGCCGGTACTTTCCTCTCGAATCGCGGCGGGCACCTGCCAGTGACCAGCCGCTCCGAGCGAGTTCGTGGGGTTGACCTGCGGCTGGCTCCCTTGGCGACATCAGCCTGGTTGGGGGCTCTGGTCGGGGTGGTCAGACCTGGTGCAGTGCTCAGTGGCGCTGCCCTACTGGTGGTTCCGGCGTCGATCATCGTCTGGATGCAGCTGGATAAACGGGGCGCCCGACCCTGGTTGTGGACCGGAATAGTGCCGTTCGCAGTGAGCTTTTCCGCCCTGTTAGCGGGCCTGTGGGCAAGCCACGCTTGGGAGCAGCGCGCCGAGGAACTTCTCGGAAGCGACGGGGCGGTCGCGTTCGAAGGGACTGTGATCTCAGATCCGGTGACAGCCGAGAGCTGGGGTGGGCCAGCGTGGCGGGTTCAGGTGAAAACCAGTGCCGCCGTGAGACTTATCGTCACCGTGACGGCGGACAGTTTGGGGGGAGCAAACTTGTCGCGGGGAAGCGTCCTAGCCATAGACGGGACACTAGAAGTTGCCGAACCACTGCGTCCGCCGCTGCTTGGCTTCGTAAAGGCGGGTGAGGTTCGCCAGATTCAGCCGCCCAGTCGCTGGCAGAAGATTGCTACCAACCTGAAG
>CAYFWE010000038.1:0-9854 GCA_964346745.1 uncultured Actinomyces sp.
TGATTCCAGCCATGATGGAAGGCAGGGCCAGTGGCAGCTGGATTTGACGCAAAACGCGACAATCCCGGGAACGACCCCGACACCGAAGAACATCAGCGCCGGAATCAGGTATACGAAGGCGGGCATGGTCTGTAGAAAGTCCAAGATCGGCCGAATGACATCGGAAGCTGTCTTGGATCGGGCGGCCCAGATTCCCAGAGGAATCCCGATGAGTGTCGCCACGAGGCTGGAGATTAGGAATAGGCCGATGGCAGCGCCAATGCCTAACCTCCAACCGCTTACGTACCAGGCAAGCACTACGAACAGGATCAGCATGATCCAAAATGACGGCGTGGCGAGGACGAAGTCGACGCCCTCGTACGCGCCTCGCAAAATGGTGGACAGGAAACTGAAGAAGCCACCCAAGTAGCGTTCCATCCAGTCCACAAAGGCCACTACCCAGTTGCCGAGGGGGATTCTAAGCCAGTTCACTTGTCGCCCTCCTCAAGAACTTCGGTAATTACTTCTTCCGCGACGTCAGCAGTTGGTTCCAAGACTGCGGTCTCGGACGTCATGGCTGAGGACGCGTCGGAAAGTGCCTCTAGCAGCGTCACGCGGGGCACGACAGAGGGTGTGGGTCGCAGAACGGGTTCGAGTGTTTCCCCACCCTCACGCACATGTTTGAGGACCTCCGCGTCACGGACGATCCCCCGCAGGCGCCGCCCACTGGTGGTGACGAAGCACGCGGAAGTTTGCAGGTCGCGCATGACTTTGAGTGCGCCCATTGGACCGGCGGAGCTGGGAATGGCAGCACGGGGCCGCTCCATGACATCTCCCGCCGTGATCACCTTGGACCGGTCGACGTCTTGGACGAACGTCTCCACGTATTCGTTGGCCGGGTCGGTCAAGATGTCGTTCGGGGTGCCTTCTTGGACGATCCGTCCATCTCGCATCACGGCGATCCGGTCACCAAGGAACATCGCTTCGTTTAGGTCGTGAGTAATGAACACGACGGTTTTGCCGAGTTCTTCCTGAAGTTCAACTAACTGAGCCTGCATTTCTCGGCGAATAAGTGGGTCGAGGGCGGAATACGCTTCTTCCATCAGCAGGATTTCAGTATCCGCCGCGAAGGCGCGAGCCAAGCCGACACGCTGCTTCATCCCGCCTGACAGTTCGCCAGGGTAACTGTCCCCCCGACTAACCCGACTTTGGTTAGCCAGTGGTCAGCCCGCTCGGCGCGCTCCTCGGCCGAAACGCCTTTCAGTTCCAGTCCGTACGCCACATTCTCGCGCACTGTCCAGTGCGGGAGGAGGGCGAAGTGTTGGAACACCATCGACATTTGGTCTCGGCGCAGTTCGCGCAGGCCCTGGGGGTCCAAGCCCACAACTTCGGTTCCGTTCACACGGATTGAACCGGCAGTGGTCAAGTTCAGGCCGTTCAGCATGCGGATCAGTGTCGATTTTCCGGATCCGGACAGGCCCATGACGACAAAGATTTCACCCCGGCGAACTTGGAACGAGGCGTCGATGACGGCCGCGGTCCCTAAAGAGGCGATTGATTCGCGAGTCGCCCCTGTCTGTAGTTTGTGTAGCGCCTCGCGGGGGCGGCGGCCGAACACTTTGTAGAGGTGATCGACCTCGATTGCAATGGATTCTTGAGACGAGTGTGGACACTCCTCAAGGGCGCGTCGGGCACCCTTTTTGGGCTCCGGGTTCTTTCGATGCGCATATCGAGGAACCGTACGCTTGCCGTTGCAGGCGACAACCGCGGGCCGATTTTATTTGGCCGGTGGTGATGCTACACAGGCTGAAGTGGGCTCTCAACAGTGCCGACGTGCTTTCCGGTCTGTGGCAAACTGACTTTCACGCATGAGGACGCGGCAGACCGCCCGTTACCAAATCGTTACAATCAACCCATTTGGTAGTGTGAGCGTTCGCACTAATATACGCCAACGGGCTAAACTCGCTGAGACGAATCCCACTTGACGCGAGGCAACCATGCGCTTTCCAAACTTCAAATGGCTGGCTGCAGCAGCAACCACGATTGCTTTGGCTTTTGTGACAGGTTTACCGGCGATGGCAGACGAACCGCTGGATGGTACTTTGCTGGTCATTCCGGATGAACCTGGGCCGATAACCATCAATGAAGATGGCAGCAGCTTCCAAGGTGAGGGGCAGGCGGGGGGCGTGTTCGTCCTCACCGATAACAATGAGTTCATTGAGGCGCCACACCTGGCAGCAGCAGAAGTGGAAACGGGAATGACCGTTTATGGCACTACCGTGGCCCCGCAGACGGTCGTCCCAGCGACGGTTGGCCCTCACGAGGTGGATGTAATCTGGCTTTCGCGTAGTGGTGAAGCCTTACCGTCGGCAAATGATATGCAGTCTGCGATCACTCGAAGCGCAGATTTCTGGAAGAGCCAATCGGGTGGTCTCTTCCCCGGTTTCGCAACTTTTACGCCCCAATTCAAGACGACGACGCACAACGTGTGTGATGCGAA
The DNA here is from genome assembly GCA_964346745.1 of uncultured Actinomyces sp. Lineage (GTDB taxonomy): Bacteria > Actinomycetota > Actinomycetes > Actinomycetales > Actinomycetaceae > Scrofimicrobium. The sequence continues at coordinate 2,480 of CAYFWE010000038.1, forward strand.
GACCGCTTGGCAGGTCGGACTGTCAGTGACTGGGCGCCCTCAGGCTGAATACACGGCACCGGAAGGAGGGCGTCATCTAATCACTTTGGTTTCTCGTGACGTTTGCTCGGGCACTGGCGTCGGTTTAGGAACTGTTGGTTCTTCTACGAAATCAGGAGGTCTTGTCTGGGTGGCAGTGGATCCCAGTCGCCCGCAAAACTGGAACGGTACGCTCACGCACGAACTGGGCCACAACTTTGGCTTGTGGCATTCAGGTGCGGTCGTGACTGCGCCGGGTGGCCCGATGGATCTGCCTGCGAATGTTTCCAAGTGGACGGCGTCTCAGAAAGCCAATTCGTTCAGGGAATACCAGGACTACTACGACGTCATGGGCGCAGAAGTAACCTGGACGATTTTTGGTGAGCCAGTCACTGCCGCAAACAACCTAGCGGCGTTGAACGTGACTCAGAAGGTCTTGTTGGGCGCTGCTCAGCCGGGTTCGTATATCCAGCAAGTAACGGATGCTGGCGGGGAAAAACAAACGCTGACCTTGAACGCTGCGTCTGCCACTTCGGGTACCCGCGCTCTCGAAATCATCGATCTCAACTCAGGGGAAAAGCTGTATGTCGATTACCGCTCTGGCCTCGGTGAAACGCTTGGTGTGAATGAGTATGAATCGTTCTACGCGACTGCAGCTCGGCTTCTTCCAGACTCTTACTTCGATGCTTATCGGCCTGGGGTTCGCGTTCTGAAGATTCTGCAAGATGTCCCGACTAACGGGTTCAACAAGTTCAGCATGGTCGTCCAGCAGCCGAGTACAGACGCTGGCTACTGGATCGCCGACGAAGGCACTTTCACGAGTTTGGACGGTGTGAAGGTAAACGTCGTTTCAACCACTAATGCTCAGGCTACGGTTGAGGTCGTCTTTCCATCGACCGAGCCTTTGCCGTTCACCACCGCACCCACGCCAACCATCACCGGCACACCCAAGGTCGGCAAGACCCTCACCGCAAACCCCGGTAGTTGGGCACCAACGCCCGATGCACTGACCTACCAGTGGGTGCGCGGCGGCACGAACATCCCAGGAGCCACCAGCAAGACTTACACGCCAGTCGCTGCCGACGTGGGCCAACAAATCAGCGTGAAAGTCACCGCCACGAAGAGCGGCTACCAAACCACCACTAGGACTTCGCGTCCAGTCTCCATCCAAACGGTTCAACGCTTCGAGGGCCCGACCCGCTACGGAACTAACTACGCTCTAAATGTGGCTCGGATGAAACCGGGCAAACCGCTTTTCGTTGCCACGGGCGCATCGTTCCCGGACGCGCTGACAATCGGCCCCGCTGTCTCACTCAATGAGGGAAGTCTCGTCCTTGCGCCTTCTCGCGGCCTTGATACTCAGACCCTCAACCTGATCCGCTCGCGGAAACCTTCTCAGGTATATGTAGTAGGTGGTACGAGTGCCGTGTCTGAGCATGTGGTGAGCCAGTTGCGCAGTGCAGCGGGTCTTAATCCCGTGCGGATCGGCGGATCGAACAGGTACGAGACTTCAACGGCCGTCTACCATCGATTCTTCGCCTCTCGCACTATTTCGTCCGCGTTCGTAGCCACCGGCGCAGATTATCCAGATGCGCTTTCCGCGGCGGCTGCTGGGGGCGCTCTGAATATGCCCGTTGTGCTTGTAAAGGGAAGCAGCGCGACAGCATCGTTGGACCCGAGCGTGGCAGCTTCATTGAAGAGTAAGAGAGCGACTGCGCTCGTCTTCGTCGGAGGGACCGATGTAATCAAGCCTTCCGTAGAAACCAACGTGCGCCGCCAAGGATTCTCCGTGTCACGGATGTCTGGCGTGAACCGCTACGGCACGAACGCCGCAGTCAATGGTTACGTGGATACGAAGACCGGCAGTGTCAATGGCGTTTGGATAGCAACCGGTAAAGACTTCCCAGACGCGCTCTCAGCTGCGGCTCCTGCGGGCGCGCCCGACCAACGGCTCGTGCTATCCAACGGCAATTGTGTCTCTGCGCCGCCGTGGATAAACTCCGCCGGCGAGGTGACCCTAGTGGGAGGAAGCGCCGTCCTCGGACCGAACGTCCTCATCCCCTGTCGATAGGACGTGGAAAGCCGGCTCCTCATAGGGATGGGCGCCTCGTAAAGCGCGAATAACCTGAGAACGCAAACGTTTGGGGAACATGATTTCCACTCGGTCTTCGCGGACATATTCGAGGTCGCCTACAGCACCAATCGTTGGATCAGCGCCTTCCAGAGGACGGAACTGACCGCGCCCTTCTGTCACGTAGGCGCACTTGTCGTAGTTGCCTATTCGGCCCGCGCCAACTGCGAAGAGGGATTCGAGGACCCGGTCTCTATCGGCCGGAGGAACGTAAAACACTAAGACATCAAGCATGGCTGCAGTCTATTGGCTACTCTGAGCGTGTGAACTGCTGGATCGTTGATATGGATGGCACGCTCGCGCTGCTGGACGGGCGCAGCCCATATTCGTTGAAAGTTTCATCTGATCGCCCAAACTTGCCCGTTATTCAGGTTGTACAGGCATTGGCAAACGACTCGCGTGTTGATGCGATCATCATAGTTTCTGGCCGTGATGCACGCGCTCGCCCGGCTACGACGGCGTGGCTAGCTGCTCACGAGGTTCCCTACACGGAGCTTATTATGCGACCGACTGGGGACAACCGACCTGACCAAGTACTCAAGCAAGAAATCCTGCATCAGCGCATACTGCCCCGCTACGAAGTCACTGGAGTCCTAGACGATCGAAACAAGGTCGTGAAGATGTGGCGAGATAACGGCTTGGTTTGCTTGCAAGTTGCGGAAGGGGATTTCTAGTGGCACCTCCGAACGGCTGGGGAAGTTTCTTGGCCGAACAAGTAGGGATTGCTCCATATGAAATCCCTGTGATGATCTTTTCTGCTGTAGCGATCTACCTGCTGATGCTCGCTTCAATCCGCGTTTTCGGGACCCGAATTCTCTCTCCGACTACCGCGACAGATGCGGTGGTTGTCATCATGCTTGGAGCCGTCGCGGGCCGCGCTATTTTAGGGCCCTCGCCGACGTTGTCTTCCGGAGCGATCGCGCTGGTCACCCTTATCAGTTTGGAGGCGGCATTCCATGGGCTCCAACACGCAAGTGACCGTAAGCGACTATTTGATAGCAAGCCGGTCCTCTTGTTCTTGGACGGTGAACCGCTGCTTGACCAGTGCGAACGCACCCACACCTCGGTGGAGGACCTGAACACTGTAATGCGTCAATCGGGTGCGGCTAAGCCTGATGACGTCAAATGCATCATTTTGGAGCCGACTGGGCACTATTCTGTCATTCGGGTGGGAGCAGAACTCGACGTGGACATGTTCTTAGAGGTAGACGGCGTTGAGTACCTGAAAGGAACAGAGTCGTGAAAAAACTTCTCGTAGCAAGTGCTCTAGTTTTAGGCGGCTGTTCGGCGCCTGCTCCCCAAGTGGTAGAGACTGTCCCGGAACCTCCGCAGAGCGCAGTTGAGGCCCCGTCATTTACTGAAGAAACGATCTTTATTGAAGCCGGTGATCACGAGATCCCCACGACGCTGGTCGTGCCTGAAGCCACATCGCCAGTGCCGCTGGTCATCATGATGCACGGGACGGGGTCCCAAAAAGACGAAGCCGGCGATGGTTACGTCCGGATGGCACAGACCTTGGCACAAGCAGGTATCGCATCCGCCCGATTCGATTTCATGGGCGCCGGTGACAGCACCGCTGACGACGCAGACTTCGCACCTGACAATGCCGTGAGCGACGCTCAGGCAATAATGAACTACCTTGCAACCGATACCGCCATTTCAGATCGGGTCGGCGTCCTAGGTTGGAGCCAGGGAGGAATCCACGCCTTAAATCTAGCGGCCTCGGACCCTTCCATCGAAAGTGTTGTCACGTGGGCGGCTCCTTCCGCCGCTATGCAAGCGTCCCCTAACCAGCGTGAAGAGGCAGCGGAAAACGGCTTCTTTGTCACCGAATACGACTGGCGTGATCCCATGAACACCGGCCAAAGTTGGATCGACCAAATGGACGCGCTCGATATGGAAAAGATAGTCGGATCAATCCGAGTTCCAATTCTCCTTATCAATGGCGATGCGGATGACGTGGTGCCGGCCGAACATGCGGACACACTGCACGACTACGCGCCACCCAGTGAAGTGCTCCTGATCCCCGGTGCTGACCACACGTTCAACATATTCACCGATGACCAAACTGCATTCGAACAGCTAACAGCAGCGACAGCAGAGTTCTTCAAACGGACTCTGGAATAACCAGCACTGCTTTTCTGTCTGAAACCTCTAGTCGCGCCCCAATCTGGTCGGCCATTCGCTGCAGAGATTCAATGATCCCGGTTAGATTCGTGTCGGCGGAGACCCGATCGTCCTGTATTAGGTGCCTGGCGGCCAGGCCGCGCCATTTCTTGGCCATATGGGTCACTGCTTTGCGTTCCGAACCGCGGACCACGTTGAGCTCAATTGAATTGGGTGCGGGGCAAGCTCGGCGGTAAGAGCCAGAGCGAGCGTCGAATACCGGCTGCTCTTCTAGTTCGAGGTGCTGGCGCCACCACGTGGCCATAGGCCCGAGCGGGGGAAGATTAACGTCGATCGCCAACCGATGATTTGGGATTCGATCGCTGGGTCTAACAAAACCGAACAACGCAGACGCAATTAGAGTCATCTCGTCCAGCTTCTTGTTTTGGGTGCCACTCAGCGAAGTGGCGTCTAGCGCTTCGTACAAGACGCCCGTGTACACATCGACCGCTGCCGCACACGGAGACGTCCACAACCGCAGGTTCGACTTCGCGTCTTCTGCTGATCGCGCCCCGAGCTTCAATATCCGTGGTGCTTCGGGTCCTAACGCTTCCAGCGCCTCAATGACTTGTTCGCGCGCCGACGTCAGACTAGGGAACACTAAGCTTCCCAAGTCAAGCTTTGGTCCAGCGGCCGGCGCCGTCTTACCTTCTGATGGAGGCAAAAGAATCTTCACGGCTAGTTCCTCTCGGTAGTCCACGTCGGGGCGGGTAGTACCACTTGCGTTCAGGATCCTTCCACAGTGGCGCCCGAACCTGCGGAACCCCGTCGCGCATTCGCACATTCCACCCGGTGTGTTCAATGTGACGGTGGTGGTAATAACAAAGCAAGACTCCATTATCCGTGTGGGTCTCGCCGGCGCGAGCATGAGGAACAACATGATGCACCTCGCACCACTGGGCAGGCGTATCGCACCCAGGAATGATGCAACCCCCATCGCGGGCCATGATGGCTCGGCGTTGGTGAGCAGTGAATATCCGCTGTTGGTTTCCCAAGGCGATGATGCGTCCTTTAGGGTCTGTCACAAAGAATTGGAGGGCCCCGGAGCATGCTGCGTGTTCCACGGCCAAGGCGGACGTAGCAACTGCACCGTGATTCGTGTGTACAACGCCAGGCAGACGGTTTTCGAGGTCCTTTTTCGTCGTCTGAACGAGAACGGTGATTGGACCGCCCGCCGCGGAGGGAAGACGTGGTGAAGTTGCCGCCACGTTCAAGATTGTTGCCAGCGCGTCGTGACGCTTCTGACCCGGGGTTCGGTCACTAGCTGCGTTTTCTTTACGGGTCCGCGGGCTGGTAATCGCGTTTACCATCGTTTCCAGTGTGGCCGCTACTTCAGGTAGAAGGCTCCCGCGAACGGAAACTAATCCATTCTTCTCTACCCCTACGGCCAAGTACCGGCGAGCCACGGAACTCTTGTCGGCTTGCACCGCCCGCTGAGCTCCCCAAGTTTTCGAGGCTTGGCTGCAAGTGCGCCCCACGTCGTCCAAGTGGGCTGCCTGACCTTCACCGCGGGCAATCGCTTCTTGAACGTGCTCACGCCGGGTCGCACCCGTGCCGCTAGCGATTCCAAGTGCAGCTCCCACTAGATCGGCTTCCATTTGCGGAAGGTATCGCTTTCGACCTTTCGAATGAGCGGCCAACGTATCGGCGATTTTTAGGGCAGCTTCTTCGTTGAGGTGCCCCTCTTCCATGGCGGCGGAGACCAGGGGTAGGCCTGGCTCCCCTTCATCACCCATGATTGCAGTCGCCAGACGCACCCGCGAGCGAGCCCGACGCATCGAAGTCCCAGTGACTTCACGCACCACGTGGTCGGCGCTTTGAAAGCCAACTTCTTTTGCGCCCCCGTTTCTCATGCGCCGCTCTAGCAATCCCGCGCATGTGACGGCCACTGCTTCTAGTCGCTTCACCAACGCCGCGACGCCGCCTGCTAGATCGATGATCTGGCGATCTGAAGCACTCGAGATTTGCTTCTCCGTCGGCAAGCGAGTGCCGACTTCGTTGAGCAGAGCCATCGCTGCTTCCATGCGCCCTCCTTCCAACAACAAGCGCCCGAACAGGTGTTCGATGGGTCAACTGTACGGCTCCATTCAGCCCGCGTCTGGGCCAAGTGCAAAATCTGTGGAAACACGCGAAAAGACCGCTCTGTGTACGACTACGCCGCAGTTGCTTACCGACGTTTGCCCTGTCATCATGCTGCTAAGCCAATGATGGAAAGGCGGCACTTCTGATGCTCGGCAGCCGATCTCTGCTACTCCGCCTGCCCCTGCTCGCCGCCCTATTACTGCTGCTCGCGACGCCGCTTTCCATCGCGAATTCCGCCCTCGTCCCCCTCTATAAGTGGACCGGATCAAAGTATGGGAAAACGCCGATAGTGTATTCACCTTCAGGACCAGGAAACCCCGGCGATGCAAGCCAAGTGATGGTTCCGTCCTCCTTCACTCCGCAAAAGCATGAGTTCCGCTCAGCTTGGGTGGGGACCATCCACAATATTCACTTCCCCAAAGTGGGCAGTAAAGCCGAGTTCACCAGCCATTATGCACGCGTTATTTCCACGTTCAAGCAATACCACATGAACGCGGTTATTTTTCAAGTACGCCCTGAGCAGGATGCTTGGTATCCCTCCGAACTGGGCAATCCCTGGTCTAAGTACCTGAGTGGAACGCAAGGTAAATCCCCCGGCTTCGACCCTCTGTCAGTCATGGTCGACATGACGCATGAGGCCGGACTCGAGTACCACGCTTGGTTCAATCCGTACCGCGTCACCAACACGAAAGTGAGCGCGCTTCCCGCGGCTGACGTGCAGAAACTGCAGGCTGCCGGATTCACGCAATCCCAAGCGGCTCAAGCGAACGCGGCTAAACAACTGCAAATGTACGCTGCGGCCGGCCTGCTGGATTCGTCAAGTTTCGCGGTGCAAAACCCACAGTGGGTCTTGAAATTCGATGAGCGACTGTTCCTAAACCCAGGTATCCCGCAGGTTCAGCAACACATAGTCGATACGGTGGCCGAGGTCGCCCGCAACTACGACGTGGATGCCATCCACTTTGACGACTACTTCTA
>CAYFWE010000038.1:9954-11742 GCA_964346745.1 uncultured Actinomyces sp.
AAATACTGCAGCCGGGCTAGCCGATTGGCGCCGGGCAAATACGACCGCCCTCATTCGCGGCGTGCAAAGGGCGGTAACCGCGAATAACGAGGCGCAAGGGAAATCGGTGCAGTTCGGCATCAGCCCATCTGGAATTTGGAACCATCGGGCGAATGACCCCGCCGGGTCTCTAACTCCGAGCGGTTCCAGTTCCGCTTACCGGGATCTGTTCGCAGACACTCGCCTGTGGGTGAAGGACCAGCTGGTGGATTATTTGGTCCCGCAGCTCTACTGGACGTTCGAAAATCCGGCGGCTCCTTACGCGGAGTTAGCGCGCTGGTGGAACAACACTGCGGATGGTACTCGGGTGCAGATGTATATCGGGCACGGTAACTATCTGGTGTCCCCTTCCGCCAATGGCGTGGCCTGGTCAAACCCGGGTGAAATACCGAATCAACTGCGGTTCGACCAGACATTGGCGAATATTCGTGGATCCGCTTTCTATTCGTACAGTGACCTGCTGCCTACGGAAAACAACTCCACTCAAACTGCGACGCAAGCGACTATAAAACAGTATTGGTCGCGCCCCGCCCTCGTACCTGGTAAGCCTTGGCTTTCACGTGGGGTGAGCGCACCGACGGGCGTGGCTTGGAATGGCAGCGAACTGACTTGGGCTAGCGCAGACACGACTACCAGCCGCTACTTCATCATCTATCGCGGTTCCGGCACCGCCGATGAAATCGCTGCCAATCCAGAGAACCTGGTCGCGCGCATCTGGGCAGGCGGACAGTCTGAGTTCGTCCAAACTGCGGCTAACCTGCCGCCCGTATCTGGTCCGCAGCGTTACGTTGTCACTGCGACCAACGCGGCGGGAATCGAGTCTGCACCCGTCCTCGCCCACGGGTCGGCAGAGGACGTGAGCATCCGCCGCTTGGAGGGACCAACGCGTTACGGCACCAACGTCGCTATTAACGAAGCAATCGGTCACCCCAAAGGGACCCCCGTATTCGTTGTTACTGGAGCCGACTATGCAGATGCCCTTACCGTCGCACCCGCGGTGACGTTGAACGAGGGCGCCCTTTTCCTTACCGGCTCGGATGCCATCCGCGGGGAAGCCCTGAACGCAATCGCGGCGCTGCAACCGAGCCGTGTCCATATTATTGGTGGGACCAGCGCAGTTTCTGACAACGTCGCCAACCAGCTGCGCGCCGCAACCGGCGTTGCCCCAGAGCGGACCGGCGGCATCAACCGCTACGCCACCAGTGAGGCCGTCTTACAGCGTTTCTTCGGGGACGAGCAGATACCGACTGCTTTCGTGGCGACCGGCCGCGATTTCCCGGACGCTCTGTCTGCCTCGGCGGCCGCAGGAACCCTCGGTGGGCCAGTACTGCTCGTGAATGGGAAGACGTCCAAGAATCTATCAGGCGAGGTGAGGGATCTGCTTCGGCAAATGGGGACGAGGACGATTGTCATCGTCGGGGGGACATCGGTGGTGAACCCGGCCCTAGAGTCCGCCCTGCAGCCCGCGTTCTTAGTGAAGCGGCTCGGCGGAGCAAACCGCTACCTCACCAACGTTGCTGTGAACGAATACCTGGGCATGGAAAACGCGACCGGAATCTGGGTTGCGACCGGACGTGACTTCCCCGACGCGCTATCCGCAGCGCCGACAGCCGGCTCCCTTGGCCAAAGGCTGGTGCTCTCTAACGGAACTTGCCTTCCTAAACCGGTCGTTTCGTCGTGGATTTGGGGGCCCGGCTCTCAGGTGGACCGCGTCTTCCTTGTGGGTGGCACCGCCGTTCTCGAAGCGGG
>CAYFWE010000039.1:0-11209 GCA_964346745.1 uncultured Actinomyces sp.
ACGCAGAAAGCGATTGACGAGATCCTACGCATCCAGGGCAAGCTCACGGATTACTAAGAACCGCGCCGCTCAACTACTTCGAGATGTCGGAATGCGGAACTCCCTGGAATGAAAAGCGAAACTCAAGTGTCTCGTCCGCACTAATGAGGAAATCTTCGTGCGGGCGAGCCCCCCAAGTATCGTCTCCACCCACGCCGCGTCGGGCTAGGGCCGGACGCAAATACGTGTGATGCACTGGAGGAAGCTGGTTGTGGTGGGTAGCGTTTTCGATCTCGAATGGGCTCCAAGGCAAGGCTGAAAACTCCATGGGTGTGGAAGACTCAAAACGAAGGGCGAACCCATCGCCTGAAAACACTTGAGCCCAACGCACACCGGAGTGGCTTCCCGCTTCCTGAGGGCGCAAGTAAGGGGTTAGCTGCTCTGCGACAGGCTGGGTATACACACCGACATGAGCCCCCGACCGCCGATCCACATAGCTCTCTGCCGGACCTTCGCCATACCAGGTAAGCATGTCGAGGCGCCGGTCGACCTTGAATAGCATCCCCACCTCTGGCAAATCGCTCAGACCTTCCCCCGGGAAAACATTGAGCGTCACGTCCACGCGTCCTTCGCCGTCCACCCGGTAGCTCACAGTTGCTTTCGAGCTTGGCGCGGTTGGCAGTGTGTAACGGTAGGTGACGGTGACCGCGTCGTCTACTAAAGCCACAGAAGGGTTAGTTGGCGACTGGCTGTACTTAGCGTAACGGGAAGCCAGCAGCCACTGCCCGTCCTCAAAAGGGGCTCCCCATCCGCGCTCATTTGATGTTGGAGCATGCCAGAAATTCGGCATGGGAATGCCATCAAGAAGCTGCATTCTCTTGTCGCCCACTTCAAGCAGGTAGCCCTGCATACCTCCATATAGGCGAGAGAAGATGACTGAGAAATGCTTGCCGTGGACCCCGATATTGTGAATTCCATCCACCACTTCCGGTGGGTCACTTATTTCCCGACCCGCCGGTGTGGGAGGTCCGACCTCGAACACTGACTGGCCAGTTGCCACAACGTGCCCTTCAGGCAGGCCGAGCATTGCCTCTTTCCGAGCGAACTCTATATCGAACGTATACTCCCCCGGCGCGGTCCGAGGTTGTAAAGGAAGGTTGTATTCCTTGGTCTGTCCAGGAGGCACATCCGTATCCAAAGCAGCACTGGCTAGGAGCTCCCCTTCTTTCTTGAGGGTGACCTTGCCGGTCAACGCGTCTGTGTTGGTGAAGTTGTAGCGGTTCGTGATACGTACAGAGTGATCTGTAACTTCCAACTTCAGTGGCTGGTAGAGGTAGCGCACCTCTTGAATGCGAGGTGTTGGGGTGCGGTCCAAGAAGAAGATTCCGTTGCCACAGAATTCCCCATCGTTGGGGACATCATCATGGTCCCCGCCATAGCCCAAATACTCGGCGCCAAAGTGGTCTGTCAACGCGACGGCTTGATCCGCGAAATCCCATATGAACCCTCCCTGGAAGAGAGGGTCTTTGTACGCTAACTCCACATAGCGGTCCACAGCTCCGAAGGAGTTGCCCATCGCGTGCGCGTACTCGCACAGAATGAACGGCTTATCACGATGCGTCCGCAAGTACTCTTCAACTTCGTGGGCCGGGGTGTACATTTGGCTGGCCACATCAGTGGTTTCCGGGTAGCGGGTATCCCAGGCTACGCCCTCGTAATGTACGGGGCGGCTATCCACTTCGCGGAAATAATCTGCGACTGCAAGGATGTCCTTACCCCCAAATGACTCATTTCCACAAGACCACATGACGATGCTCGGGTGGTTCTTGTCCCGCTGGTACATATTGGCGGCGCGGCCGAGCAGTGCGGGGAGCCAGCGGGGATCATCACCCGGTACTGCGTCCTCGACCGACCGGGGTCCGAAGCGGATCTCATCCCACAGGCCGTGCGACTCTAAGTTCATCTCATCGATCACGTAGAACCCATATTGGTCAGCAAGATCGTAGAAGAAAGAGTTATTTGGGTAGTGACTGGTGCGGATAGCGTTGATACCGATTTCTTTCATTAGGCGCATATCTTCATGGGTTTCTTCTTCGGTGAAGACGCGCCCATTTGAACCAAATTCGTGTCGATTCACGCCTTTGAAAACAACTCTTTGTCCATTGATCTTGAGAAGACCGCCTTCTATAGCGAAACGCCGCACCCCCACGGATTGAGGAACACATTCGGTGATTGCACCCGCCCCGTCCCGCACAATGAACAACAACTCGTATAGGTGTGGGTCTTCCGCGCTCCACAGCCTGGGGTCGTTGACCCGAAGAGAGAAGATGCCTTCCTCAACTTCTTGCATGGGCTGTCCAGCAAGGACGGCTTCAACCTGTCCGTTGCCTTGGACTTCAACCTGCGCCCGGACTAGCGCCGATCGCAGATCCTCATCCAAGTCGACGCCGACCCGCACGTCGACGATGTGGGCTTTCGGCCAGGTCCGCAGCGTAACTGAGCGGAACAAACCAGAGAACCGAAAAAAGTCTTGGTCTTCTAGCCAAGAGCCGGAGCACCATTTAAAAACCTGCGCAGCAAGGACATTTTCCCCTTCGAGCAAGAAGTCGGTCACATCGAATACGGCCGGCGTAAAGGAGTCTTCGGAATAGCCAATGAACTGGCCGTTCAGCCATACGGCCAAGGCACTTTCCGCGCCAGCAAAGGAGACGGTTACCCGCTCCCCTGCCTGAGGAGCGCGGTCCATGACGAAAGACTTGAGATACGAGGCAGTCGGATTGAACTCTTGCGGAATATCCGGTGGAGATATGTCCGCATGCCCATCCCAGGGATACTGGACATTCACGTACTGGGGAGCATCGTATCCGCGAAGCTGAATATGGGAAGGGACATCAATCTCGTCCCACGTCGTCGCGTCGTAGTTAGGCTCCATAAAGTCCTTCGGCGACTGCGCTGGGTTAGCGGCATAGAAGAGCTTCCAGGCTCCGTCCAAGGACTGCTCGTAAGAGCTGTCACGTGCTTGAAGCTCTTCCAAAGACGCATACCACTTGTGATCAGATGTCGGTGGCAGCGTCCCGACGGCAACAACTTCGGGATCTTCGAGGAACGACAGCTCAAACTTCATGTTCTTTTACCCTTTCACCGACCCAGCCGCTAGACCTGACTGCCAGAACCTTTGCAGTCCTAGGAACAGGATTACCAGTGGAATAACACCGAGGAGAGCACCTAGCATCACAGCTCCCTTTGGCGGCGCAAAGTACGCCATCATCCCGTACAGACCCAAGGTCACCGGTCGGATCTCCGGGGAAGACACCATCATCAACGGCAGCAAGAAGTTGTTCCACGTGGCAACGAATATGAAGAGAAAGATTGTCACCATGGCCGGCGCAAGCAGTCGAAGCACCATGGTGAAGAAGATACGAGCTTCTGACGCGCCGTCTATCCGCGCTGCCTCAATCAGTTCGGTAGGAACCGACGTATCTGCGTAAACCCGGCCGAGGAAAACGCCGAACGGGGACACTATCGAAGGAATGATAATGGCCCATATGGTGTTGGTGAGCCCAATGTTATGGAAGACAATGTAAAGAGGGATCGTCAGTAGAGCGACCGGCATCAACAGCCCGGCCATAATGAACCCCATGGTGGCACCGCGGCCGGGGAAGCGGAATTTCGCCATCCCGTATCCAGCGGCAACAGAGATCAAGGTTCCCACCACACCAGCGAATGTCGAGTAGAAGAGCGAGTTGGCAACCCACCGCCAGAACAGTCCCTGCGTCCAGTCCATCAGTTTCGCGTAGTTTTCCGCCAAATGAATGTCTCCGAACCAGAAACCCGGCGTCGTCAACAATTCCGAGTTGGTCTTGGTGGACGCAAAGATAATCCACAGGATCGGCAAAATGAAATAGAGCAATGCAAGGATCAAGACTGCCGCTGTTATGGCTTTGACCCATTTGGGGGGCCGCAGTGAAGCGGGTATGTTGTCATATTCCTGCGCGTGGGCAGACAGCTTCCACCTGGCCTTTTTGGGCTTGGTAGCACCCGGCAGAACGGTCACTTGGTCACCTTCCTTTGTGCCATGGCGTAGACGGCCGCCATCGTTCCCGCGATGATCGCCATCACGATGGAAATCGCAGCTGCTGGACCGTCCCCACTGGGGGTTAGAGAGCCCATCATCGTGTTGTACGCCATCACCATCGGCGTGTAATCCTTGCCCATCCAAGAGTTCACAGTTGCCATCACCGTTGGTTCGTTGAATAGCTGGATTGTCCCGATTATGGAGAGCAAGATTGCCAGCAGTGCTGCACTCGAGACCATCGGGATCTTGACGTGCCAGGTGACTTGCCAACCGGTAGCACCATCGAGACGGGCTGCTTCGTAAAGTTCTTTCGGGATCGCCTGCAGCGCGGCAAGGAAAATCAGCATGTTGTAACCCGTGTATGTCCAGGTTGTCATATTCGCCATCGACAGCAGCATTAGGGAGGGCGACATGAAGTTTATGTTTATCCCCAAGTCAGCGAGTCCTTTGACGATGGGGGATATCTCGGGCGTGTACAGGTAGAGCCAAACCATGGCTGCGACGATCCCTGGAATCGCATACGGGAGGAAGTTCCCTAAGCGGAAAATGGCCACTCGTTTGATGATCAGGGAGTCGATAAGAAGCGCCAGAATCAGCGCCATGATGATCATGACTGGAATTTGGATGAGGGCGTAGATGATGACCCGACCCATGCCCTGCCAGAAGTCTGCGCTAGTGACTACGTACTGGTAGTTCTCTAGGCCAACAAAGCGGTCTACCAGGTCACCTCCGCCGAAAGCACCACCGCCGGAGGGTGCTTTTCGGAAGAAAGACTGACGAACCGCAACCGCTATCGGGATAAGGAATACAAGGGTGAAGACCACAACGAAAGGGAGTACGAAGGCCCAGCCGGCACGAGCTTGTCGGCGGGATACCGCCGCTGATCCCGAACGACTCCTTACGTTGGATCCTCCCAGCGGTTTATCTTTCGGCCTCAACTTTGGGTCCACCATGGTGACCGTCTCTGGGGTAGACATATCGCTACTTTGCGCCTCTCGAAGACCAGCATTCGACGTCCGTGTCGAATAGTAAATATGTGTGTGGGAGGGGCAGGCAATGCCACCCCTCCCAGACCGCAACCTCAGTCAGACATTCATAATGTCGAACCTAAAATCACGGGCATCGTCCAGTCGTCTACTCTGCTACCGGCAGGTTGCCGTCTTGGAGTGCCTTGATAGAGGCTTCTTGTGCCTGAGTAAAGATATCGGCTACAGAGCCTTCACCTGAACCGGCAGCTGCCGCTGCTTCCGTCATGGCCGGGCCAACTGCTGAGAAGTACGGCATGTACGCGAAGTCGGCCGACAGGTTCGCATTGGCTTCAGCCAAGACTTCGAATACGTCCTGTCCACCGTAGAAGGCGGCGAGGCTCTCGGGGGTTTCCATCTCGCCCTTCGCAGCGACAACTAGACCCTGCGTGACTAGATCATCAATCTGGGTGTTGAACCAGTTGTTGAACTCCATGGCCTGCTCTGGGTAGGCGCAGCCCTTCATGACCGCAACGCCGGAACCACCGTCGGGACCGGTCAGCGCACCAGCGCCGAAGTCAGGCAGAAGAGCGACAGCCCAGTTGCCCTCATTGTCCGTTCCACCCATCGAGTCAGCCAGAAGTGGCGCTTCCCAGGCCGCACCAACGGTGCCGATTAGCTCGCCGTCAGTAAGAGCCTTGCCGAAAGCGTCGCCCCAACGTTCAAGTACGAGGACGCTCTTTTCATCGAGCATTTCCTGCCAGAAGGCCGCAACGGTCGCCGAGGCGTCAGAGTTCGCATCAACAACCCATTCGTCATTGACTACGTTGTACCAAGATCCACCGGCAGCTGCAGACTGAGCTGACAGCCAGTATTGGGCTTCATCCGGTTGGAAAGCAGCGATGTACTTGCCATCTGCCGCAGCCTTAGCAGCTGCGTCAGTGAATTCATCCAGGTTGGTTGGCACATCAATACCGAGTTCTTCGAACGCAGCCTTGTTGTAGTAGTAGACCAGTGGGCCCGTGTCTTGGGGTAGACCAACGATCGTCTCCCCTACTTTCATCATGTTGAACGCGCCGGAGAAGTTGCCCTCGTACTGCTTTGCGTACTCGGTGACGTCCTCGGTCATACCTTTGACGAACATCTCTGGCACTTCTGCATATCCAAGCTGGGCCAAGCAGGGACCGGAATCAGCGTTGATATCCGTTTCCATCTTCTTGATCATTTCACCGGCAGCGCCGTCGAACTTCGTAGCCGTTACGTGGATGTCAGGGTGATCGGCGTTCCACCGCTCAACAATCTCGTTGACCTTGACCATGCCGTCGCCGTCGGGCAGGCGGTGCAGGTAGGTAATCTCAACCGCTTCCTCGCTGGGTGCGGCCGCTCCGGATTCAGGTGCTTCATCTTTAGGCTTGTCAGAACCGCCACTGGAACAGGCGGCCAGACCCAGCGCCATCGCTGCGAACACGGCGGTGCCAGCAGCAACACGACGTGAGTTCAGTCGTGGAGTCATCTTGTGATGCCTTCCTTACAGTTGATTAGTGTGAGCGCGAACAATCGCACACCGTTAGAATAGCAAGTAGTCAGACAATTTTTTATGCGCCTTTAGATCGTCGCCATCTTGTTATCTACAGCCACTTCACAAGCAGACAGGACTCTCGTGACTGAACAATCAGCCCAACGCAGCGAAGCCGCAGGTCGGCTCACGTTACCGATCGAAACTGGCATCGATGAAGAAATCATGACCCTCATGGAGCGGCTTGAGGTAGATGCGGTGCGAAACTCAGATGGGACGGAACTCCCAGAATGGGTCAGCGAAGGTTTGACCAAGGTTTATTCCACGTATTTCCCTTCCCGCGGGGACCACGAGTGGGCTGCGTCAGTCCCAGAGGAGCGCGTCCGCCAGTTCCTCATGTCCGAACCCAGAACTGCCAGCAATGCTGACCCACTCCGCATCAATGTTATGGAGGGGTATCTCCAAGCCCAGTTCACGCCTGATGTGAACGCTGACCGCTCTTTATATTGGCAAGTGATCGACCGGACGACCGGGGAGACTCTGGATACAGAGGCTTGGTCTCTCGAAGAAGCGCCGCCACTTCCTATGCGCGACCGGGCTGCATCGGTGGGTGATTACCCCGATGATGCGGCTTCCGCGGTGGTTACCATCCACAACCCCATCCCTTTTCATGTCTACACCGTCAACTTTTTGGCGAAACAGATTTGGGATAGCACTCAGATTTACAACTATCTGACCAACGGCTGGGTGAATGACCCCAAACGGCTCAAAGACCGCACCTACGACGTGGCTTACCCGCGCACTTGGGCTCACGTGCAAAACGCCCTCAAACTGTGGTTGGCTGACCATCCAGAAGTCGACGTAGTTCGCTTCACCACCTTCTTCTACCACTTCACCTTGGCATTCGACGACTGCGCCCTAGAAAAGTACGTGGACTGGTTTGGGTACTCCGCGACGGTATCGATCCCGGCGCTGGAAGACTTCGCGAAAGAATATGGCTGGCGCATGACCCCCGAAGACTTTGTGGATGGCGGTCACTACAACACGCCTTTGCGAGTGCCAACAGACAAGTTCAAGACTTGGATTGACTTCACCTCTAAACGTGTCGCCGCCCAAGCGGCTCGCCTTGTGGAAATCACCCATGACGAAGGACGCGAAGCCATCATGTTCCTGGGCGATAACTGGATCGGCACAGAGCCATACGGCCCCTACTTCGAGCAGATCAAACTGGATGGTGTCGTCGGTTCCGTCGGCTCTGCGGCAACGTGTCGCATGATCTCTGACATTCCGGGCGTCAAGTACACCGAAGGTCGCTTCTTGCCGTACTTCTTCCCCGATGTGTTCAACCCGCAAGGCGATCCGGTTGGTGAGGCCGCGATGCGTTGGGCCCAGGCGAGGCGCGCTATTGTCCGTAAACCGCTCGATCGGATCGGCTACGGAGGGTACCTGTCACTGGCGCTGCAATTTCCAGAATTCGTGGATCAGATGGAGCACATCGTTAAAGAGTTCCGCTCCATCCACGACTTGTCTGAAGGCGAGCTACCGACTACGGCTCGTCCTGTGGTGGCGGTCCTGAACTCTTGGGGCGCGCTGCGTACATGGCAGACGTACATGGTTGCCCACGCCCTTTGGTACAAGCAGATTTACAGCTATGTCGGGGTCATCGAAGCGTTAGCCGGACTACCGTTGGATGTGCGTTTCATTTCGTTTGAGGACGTCCTCAAGACCAGTGGGGAAGTTCTGACGGACATCGACGTCATCATCAATGCTGGCGGTCGCGACACTGCATTTTCGGGTGGGAAAGAATGGGATAACCCTGAACTCCAAACGTTGATCCGCCAGTTCGTTTGGGGTGGGGGTGGCTTCATCGGTGTCGGTGCACCAACGGCACGCACCGCGCCCAAAGCGCCGATCTTCGCCCTCGAAGATGTGCTTGGTGTCGATATGGAGATTGACTGGACCCTTTCCGCGACGCGTCATCCCCGCGATATTCTCGGGGGTCACTTCATCACCTCGGAACTGAGCAGCGACCTAGACACTGGGGAACACCCAGGCGACGTTCACGCCACCGGTGCGGATGTGGAGATTTTGGCGTACGAGGACGGGACAATTCGGCTCAGTGCCAACACGTATGGGGCCGGACGCGCGGTCTACATAGCAGGTCTTCCCTACTCGGCTCAAAATGCACGCTTGCTAATGCGGTCGATCCTGTGGGCCGCGCACGACGAAGGCGAGGCATACTCTCTTCCATCCACTGATAACGCAGAGATCGAGGTGGCCTACTACCCAGGGGTCGGCCGCATCTTTGCCTACAACAATTCCGAAGACCGGCAAGTGGCTCGTCTTCACGTATCGCCCGACAGCCCAGAGGGCATCGAGCTCGACCTGCCGGGTTACGGAAGCGAGTGGATCAGTCTGTAAGGCGACGGGCCGCTGGGCTGGGAGGGGTAATCAGAACAGCGGCCCGATCCGCGTGCTGCGGGAACTCTTGGAGGTAGTTAGCCAGCCACTTTTCAGCAAACGCTTCAGCAGCGTCCGTTGGGATTAGCGCCCAGACGCTCCCCCCAAAACCTGCTCCGAATCCGGATGCCGCCGGCGCACCGAGTTCCCGGGCCAAACTCTGCAGCGTATTCGTTTCCGCAATCTGATTTTTCAGATTTTCGTCGGCATTGCGATGCGAGACCTCAGTTGCTTCACCGAATGCTTGCACATCGCCCGCTTCTAAGGCGGCGATCGCAGCCGGAATGGCCGTCTCCATTTCCGTCAGATAAGCCCGCAAGCGAGGGCCCAAATCCTGATCTTCCGCAGTCATCTGGAGCAACTCGTCCCGCGCACCCTCTTGTTCCAGGACTTGTGCCAACGTGGTGTGTGAAGTTCCGGCGTGCTGATTCCAGAGGCCAACTAACCGGCTAACACGCAGGGAAGCGTTGTTGTAATCTTCCAAGGCTGCACCAGTCTTTTCGGCTAGGGCACCTGAGACTGCCACTACGAATGTGTAACCGCCTGGGATGGGATTTGAATCTTCTGGCACGGTAGGCGCAAACCGGAATGCTCCAATCTGACCTTCCTCACAGTTCAACATTGCCGTGTGGTCTTGAGAACCACCAAAAGTGCCAACACCTTTTGCACCAGGAAGGTCTTTGAAGTCGAGGCCATTCTCGATGGTTGCCAAATAGGCAGCTAAATCAACTCGGTCCTTGATGTTGGCGATCCAGCGTGGATCGTCCCAAAGATTGTTGTGGTCAGCAAGTGCCAATGCAACAGCGCAAACCAATGCTGAAGAAGAGCTCATTCCGGACGCTAGTGGCAGTGTCGAATCGACCTCAATAACCGCGGGTTTTAGGGTTCCAAAGTTGCTGGAAAGGCGGTCAATAGTGGCCTGAACATAGTGCCCCCAATTCCCAGCCGGAAGGCCAGTGGTCTTCCCAGCAGTTAGAAACAGGTCCCCATCCATAGCAGTTGACCGCGCGATGACATCACCTGGCTCGACGGTCGTACCTTCCGCCGGATCCACGGCCGAAGCAGTGACTCCCTGAGACGAGGCAACCAATAGAGAGCGCCCACCGGCGTAATCCGTGTGCTTTCCAAATACTTCAATACGTCCGGGGACAAACCACGTCACAGCAGCACCTCTGTGCCTTCTAGGGCGGCTGCAACGGATGCGATGTCGTCTCTATTGGACATGTCCAACACACCTTCTGACGAAGGAACTACTTGGAATGTTTCGCCGTCCGCCATAGCGGTTCGTACAGCATCTTGTATTTCGTATTCCCCTCGGGCAGACATGGGAATTTTGCGGGCAGCGTCGAAAATAGCGGGGGTGAATCGCCAGACGTTCATCGACACAGTGGCATCGTCGCCGAGCTCTTCGACAGTCGCCGCGTCCGGTTTCTCTACAATTTTTTGGAGGACGCCCCGCTCATCAGCAACCGCCAGCGCATACGCTGCGATTCGATCTGCGGGAATATTGGAGTTGGCGACCAAACCATCACGATCGAATCCAACCAGTCCAGACGTAGAGAGGTCAGCCAATCCTTCATACGCGGTCACCGGGTAATAGTTGTCGGAGTTGAGCACCAGAATCGGGTCACCGTCGGCGAAATCTTCGGCCGCCAGGACTGCGTTTGCGGTTCCGAGCGGTTCGTCTTGGATGGCATACGAAATCGTGACGCGCTGCTTTTCAACGTTGTCGTAGTAGTCGCGGATCATGTCGTGTTCAGGCCCAATGACGAGGCAGACGTCCGTGAAGCCGCCATCCGCCAAGGCGCTGATCACGTAGTCCAAGAACGGGCGCCCGATGGAAATCATCGCCTTCACACCACTGTCCGCCGCTTTAGCCTGTTCGGCAGTAAGTTCGGCGCCGGCTGATTCTTTGCGCATTCTCGACCCCAAGCCGCGGGCAAGAATGACAGCTTTACGCTTTTGCTCATTTTTATCGACGGGATGCTGGGCGGTTGCGGTATTCACGCTGACTCCATGGCTGGTTGGTGCAGGGTCTGATCTCTGATTCTACTTTATTAGCGCTCACATTGGCGCTGAGAGAGCGGAGTCAAACAAGCATGCAACCATGAACGAGTGAGAGCGCAGCTGTTAGTCAAGCCACTGCAGGCAACACTATAAGTAGGCCCACCGGGACTCGAACCCGGAACCCACAGATTAAAAGTCTGTTGCTCT
>CAYFWE010000040.1:0-8817 GCA_964346745.1 uncultured Actinomyces sp.
GGGCTGGCCGGATCAACGGCACGACTATTCGCCAAAAAAGAGTCCACTGATTTGCTGCTGCAGATCGAGGGCGCCCTCAACCAAAGTTACTTTCGTGTCGCCGAGTGCTTCTTTAGCCAGGTCCATTCGAGTTGTGGCAATCTCATCAACCCCAGAGAACCCCATCACCGTTAGTTCAGCGTCCCCACCTGGGGAATCGCTTTGCATACTAAATAGCTCTTCGTCTGCAGAAGATTCGTCGCTTCTTCCTTGACCGGTGGCACACCCGGCAAGCAGTAATCCCGATGCTCCCACTGTTACTAACGCAAGTTTTAGGGGCCCGGCCCTTTTCGTGTCTCATGGAAGACTCCCTCGGTACTAATCGGCTCTTGTTGTCACGCTAAAGAGAAGCGGCTCTCTATTTAGAGCCCTTGACAATGGGTTGGTTGTTTGTATCCACGTGGAGCATTTGTGTGAGCGGCGGCATATTAGCGGCTCCTTGAGTGCAAGTACAGCCCATGTCTGCTTTGAGAGGTTGGCGTTAATTTTGAGTTAGTGGGGCACCGTAGGTCTTTCTCATGGTGCGTCGGGCTCACCGATCAGCGGTGCTCCACTCTACGTCTCTGACGAGCCCGGCGATTGGATTGGGTGAGATATTTTGGCGCAGGCTTCGAGCAGTGTCGACGTCCGTATCCCGCCGAGTTCGGCATACAGGTACTGGCTGGGTCTGCGTGACACAGAACCGATTGTCATCACCGAAGCTATCCCGAATGAGGTCCTCGCATGGGTGGATGTTCCTGAACGACGCTGCTGGGGGCGGGTCCAGATCAGCCCGATAACGACGGGAAGTTCCCAGGTCACGCTCACTTTAGGTGCTGACACCACGGGCGGTTTAGAAGTAAGACTCGAAAAATATCTTGAACGGTTCAGAAAACAAGTGGAAATGGGAGTTCGAAAATGACACCAAATGTCGATCCGCGGTCCAAATATCCACGACCGCCGTACCCGATGCAAACACAAAACCGCCAACCCGGGCTTACCGACCCTATGGATCCACCCCCGGATCACGGTGAGGAATCGTATCGAGGTTGCGGCCGACTCAAGGGAATGCGCGCTCTCATAACGGGAGGGGATTCTGGTATCGGCCGAGCAGTTGCAATTGCTTATGCGCGGGAGGGCGCTGATATAGCCATCACGTACCTGCCCGAAGAGGAAGAGGACGCCGCCGAGTTGGAAGAAACCCTGCGCGACTCTGGGACACGTGTGCTTACGATTCCCACAGACTTGCGACAGGAAGCGGGCTGCGTTGAGGCGGTGGCAAAGGCCGTGGGCGTGTTCGGAGGGCTGGACATTTTGGTTCTAAACGCCGGAACTCAATACGATCGCGAACCGGACGCAGAGATCAGTCGGGAAGAGATTCTCAATGTCTTTGAGACGAACCTAGTGGCTCCGTTGCTGTTGATGAGAGAGGCAGCTCCGTGCATGGAAGCGGGGGGCGAGCGTCATCGTTACCGCTTCGATCCAGTCGTACAACCCGAGCCCTAACCTACTCGACTACGCGATGACGAAGGCTGCGCTAGTAGCGTTCACGCAGGCTCTGGCACAGCAGCAAGGCCCCAAGGGGATCCGCGTCAATGCAGTTGCGCCTGGGCCGATTTGGACCCCCCTAATCCCTGCCACGGGTTGGGGTGACCATATTGTCGACTTCGGTGCCGATGCCCCGCTGGGGAGAGCTGGTCAGCCTACGGAACTGGCCGGTGCGTACGTCTATCTTGCCTCCGAGGACGCTTCGTACGTCTCTGGGGCCGTACTTGCAGTAACGGGCGGGAAGTACCTCTAAACTATTTCTGAGCAGCGGAAACTGCTTCGCGATACAGACCCAGCAGCTCCGGAAGCCCACCTTCGTGAAGGGCGCGGAGCTGCTGGTCAGCATAGCGCTCGTTGTGCGTGACAATCGCGGAGACGTCTGGTTTCTGAGGTGGGGTACCGGTCCCTGCTAAAAGCAGACAAGGATGAGCTGATCGACGAACTGCGCAACCACTAGCGTGTCAAGCACATAGTCTGAGGCCATGACGCCTGACATCCCATTCGAGCTACTTCATCGCCGCCCTTTCCCAGAAGCTGGGAATCTAGTCGCTTTCGACGCGACAGACCGGCTCTTGTTGGACTTGGCAGCGGACTCTATTCGCGCTGCTGCACCAGGCACCGTGGTCACGGTAGGGGATCGTTTCGGCGCACTCACACTCGGCTGCCTCGCATTGGGAGCACAGGGAGTGAGGTCTTGGCAGGACTCCCAAGGTTCACGCCAGGCGCTGGCTCGGAACGCTAAGCGGTGGCCTAACGCGGAAAACGATAGTTACAAAGAAGTCGAGCTAGGGGCAGATTTGTTCGAGGGCGCCCAAGTCGTCCTCATCCAACTTCCGAAGGATTTGGCACAACTGCGTCAATGGGCGCGACTAATCGCTCAGACCGCCACTTCGGAAGTGCAGGTTTACGCTGGGGGACGTCTGAAGTATATGACCCTGACGATGAATGAGATTCTCCGTGAGCACTTCGAAGTTGTGCAGGCTTCGCGCGCCCGGCAAAAGTCGAGGGTGATCTTTGCGGAGGATCCGCTACCTCAGTGCTTCAACGTCGGTGCTGACGCGAATCCTTTGGCTGACTTGCACGAGTACTACGATTCCGATACAGGGCTGTGGGTCTGTTCGGCTCCCGGATCGTTCTCAGCCGGGAAAATCGATGCTGGGACTCGTTTTTTGTTGCCGTATTTAGCAGAAGTGGGGCTTGCTTCTGGCAACGGGATTACATTCGCCGATCTGGGTTGCGGGACCGGCGTCATTACCAGCGAGCTGTTCCGCGCTTATCCGGCAGCTCGCATCATTGCTACCGATGATTCTGCGACTGCCGTGACATCCACGCGCGCAACCCTGACGAAGAACTTTGGTAAAGAGTGGGCGCGGACCGTTCAGGTGAGACATGACTTTGGTTTTTCACAGCAGCCAGATGCGAGCGTGGATGTTGTCGTTTGTAACCCTCCGTTCCATTCGGGAGGGGCGGTATCGACCGCTTTGTCTGAGGCACTATTCCGTGAAGCGGGGCGTGTGCTGCGACCGGGCGGGCAGATGATCACGGTTTTCAATTCGCATCTGCCGCATCGTCGTTCGTTGCAGAGACTGGTTGGCCCAACGCAGCAGCTAGGCAGGAACCCCAAGTTCACTGTCACGAAGTCTGTGAAAGCAGAATGAGTCGAGCATCGCCCGACCTATAGTTTCACCGCTTAGTCGCTTAGTGCCTTCGTCAGGGCATAGAATTTCGTCTCGAGTCGGTTAAGGCGCCGCTCCACGTCTGGGGACTCGCTGTATCCAGCAGCAAGCAGGCCAGCCGTAGTTTCTTGGCTCGCGCCTGGGTGGGCGCGGGATCGTCCTCGAACAAAACGCAAATAGCCGACAATCACGGTGACAGCCAGTGCCCCGGCTACAACGAGAAAGCGGGCGATGGAGATGCTTGAAGATAACGACACTCCCACTGCGTACAGCATGGTGAAACTTCCACCTAGAAGAATCCCGTTTGAGATGACCCCTTGATCAGCTGGTAGCAAGAGGGAAAGAGCAAGTAGGGCTGTCGCGCAGATAAGCAGAATGATCATCGTTACCAACGACCAGCTGGAATAAGTGGCGTCCCAAGTGTCCTGCAGTGCGACCTGAGTTGGATAGTCAGGTTCTGGGTAGAAAGTGTTGACCCCGATGCCGACAAATGCAACGACGACAAGGCCAAGGAAGAACGCGAATACCACCTGAAGCAGTTCGTTGGCTTTCATGGCCAAATTTTACCGGCCGACAGGCGCTTTCCCAAGGGAGTCAAGGTTACAAAAAAGGGAGCGACCCCATCATCGATAGGGCCGCTCCGCTTTATGAGGAACTGTTACTTCACTGGTTTAGGTTCAATCTTCCAGACTTCTTCCGCATAGTCGCGGATTGTCCGGTCAGAAGAGAAGCGTCCAGAGAGGCAAATGTTGATCCAGCACATCCGAGCCCAAGCTAGTTGGTCGCGGTAATCTTCGGCCATGCGATCGCGGGTCTTGCGGTAATCGTCGAAGTCTCCCAGCAGGTAGTAGACGTCGGCAGGCTCCCAAGACGTTCCGTCCAGCAGCGACCAGCGAAGGTCGTGGAAGTCCCCACTACCACCATCGCTCAGTGTCCCGTCGGTGAAGGCATCCAACACGCGCTTCAAACCAGGGACAGTTTCGTACAGGTCGCGCGGGCGGTAGTTGGCGCGCAGTTCGGGTAGCTCTTCTTCCTTAGCCCCGAAGATGTAAGCGTTGTCGTGGCCGACAGAATCAACGATTTCGACGTTGGCGCCGTCCAGTGTGCCCAGCGTCAGAGCGCCGTTCATCATGAACTTCATGTTGCCGGTTCCGGATGCTTCCTTACCGGCGGTCGAGATCTGCTCAGACACGTCCGCAGCGGGAATGATGTATTCCGCGGGGGTCACGTTGTAGTTCTCCACGAACACGACCGCGAGCTTGCCCTTCATCTCTGGGTCAGAATTGACGATCCGTCCAACCTCATTGATGAGTTTGATAATCGCTTTTGCCCGACGGTAACCAGGGGCAGACTTCGCACCGAAAATAAACACGCGCGGCACCACTTCGAGCGTGGGGTCATCCTTCAGACGGTAGTACAGGTCCAAGATGTACATTGCGTTGAGCAGCTGCCGCTTATATTCATGCAGGCGCTTGATCTGCACGTCGTAGATGGCATCGATAGGGATGACATCCCCTTGGCGTCCCTGAAGCCAGGAAGCGAAGCGCTCTTTATTGTCGCGCTTGACTTCCATAAGCTCCTTCATGAGCTCATCATCGTTTGCGCGATCCACAAGGGTCTGCAGTTGGTCGAGGTCGGTAACCCACGCGTCGGAACCAAGTTCACGGGTTAGCAGGGCAGCCAGCTTCGGGTTACAACCGTTGAGCCAACGGCGCTGGGTAACACCGTTTGTCTTGTTGTTGAACTTTTCAGGCCACAGCGCGTACCAATCCTTCAGCGTGTTCCGCTTAAGGATTTCCGTGTGCAGGGCGGCCACACCGTTGATAGAGAATGACGCGTAGGCGGCGATCCACGCCATGTGGACCTGACCACCCGAGATGGGGGCGAGGTATTCAATAGTCGCCTCGTCCACACCCAGGGACTTCAGTTCCTCACGGAAGCGGCGGTCAATCTCGTAAATGATTTCCAGAATGCGTGGGAACAGCTGCTGGAAAATCGAAATTTCCCAGGTTTCCAACGCTTCGGCCAGAACCGTGTGGTTGGTGTACGCGAAGGTTTCCTGGACGATCTTCCACGCCTGATCCCAACCCAAGCCTTCGTCATCCATCAGCAGACGCATCAATTCTGGGATGGCGAGGACGGGGTGAGTGTCGTTGAGCTGGATCGAGTTGTACTTGCCGAACTTCGACAGGTCGTCGCCGTGTTCGCGCTTGTAGTTCTCAATGATCGTCTGCAGTGAGGCGGACACGAAGAAGTACTGCTGGCGTACTCGCAGAACTTTACCTTCGTAGGTGGTGTCGTTCGGGTAGAGCACGCGGCACAGGTCAGCCACTCGTTCACGCTCAACGATCGCATCGGTGAAACGCTGTGAGTTGAATGCGTCGTAGTCGAACTCTTCGATGGGTTCGGCTTTCCACAGGCGCAGTGTGTTTACGTTCTTCGTCCCGTAACCGACGATCGGCATGTCGTAAGGCACGGCGCGGACATTCATATCGGCGAAGTAAACGAACTTGGCTTCCTCATCGCGACGGATAACGAAGGGGTATCCCTCTTCCATCCATGCGTCTGGGTGCTCATTCTGGAAGCCATTATCAATAGTCTGCTTGAAGAGCCCGTAGCGGTAGAGGATGCCGTACCCGGTAACCGGCAGATCTAAAGTGGCACAGGAATCCAAGAAGCAGGCGGCCAGGCGACCAAGGCCACCGTTGCCAAGTGCCGCATCCTTCTCTGCGTCGAGGACGTCACCGATGTCCTGCCCGTAGGCGGAAACTGCGGCCGAAGCCTCTTCCAGCATTCCGAGGTTGACGAGGTTATTGAGGAGGGCGCGCCCTTCTAGGAACTCCGCTGAGAAGTAGTGTTCTTGGCGTCCTTTTTCGTAAAGTTCGGTCGTTGCATCCCAGTCGTCAGCAATCTGGTCGACTACCAGGCTGGACAGGCCGGCCCAGAACTCTCCCGTAGTGGAGTTTTGTGCGGTCTTACCAGACGCGGCGCGGACGAACGCACCTAGTGCTGGCGTCAAATCAGTGGACATAAAGAGTGTCTCCTCATGCGGGCGAACAAAGAGTTTCCCGAACGAAAGGTCGCCGGGACTGCAATTGCACCCAAATCAGGGTGCAAAGGCAAACTGTTGGCTATTGGATCACAAACTATGAGTGTTTTGCTTGGACAAATAAGCGCACAGTGAAACTGTGACTCACACAATGAGATTCAAGGTTCGACGCGGCGTCTATGTGCCACATAAACGGCGCTTTTGCGACGGACGCGCTAGTCGCTGCTTGAAAAAACTCCCGCGACAAAGCCGATGATCAGTGTGATCACAACCAGGATGATCGCCACCCAGGCCAACCACATAAGACCCTTGACGACGAAGCCGAGGATTGCCAGAACGACCCAGAGAACTAGAAGGAAACCAAGTAGCCAAATCATGTCTTCAGTGTACGACTCGAAAGCGCCCATTGCTGGGATCGTTCAAAATGCGCGGTCAACATAAACTCTAAGTTGTGACGAAGATGACACAGAGCGACTCTCAAAACCATTCCGTTCTTAACGCGTTGGTCGGCCATGTCCGCCGAGCCGCCACTCCCGAACCTGTCATCGCCTATGCGCTCGGTCGATTATCGCTGTTGTGGCGGGACGAACACCGCGGGGTGGGTCTGCGGAATGTTGACCAGATTTGGGAACGGACCAGAGAAGCAGTGTCCGCGATCAGTGTTGACTTAACTGATAAGGAACGTCGGGAAGTTGACGAGATTATTCGCGAGCTGGACACGAATGATCAGGTACTGAGCGCCGCTTTTGAAGCCCTGATGACAACTCGAAGCGAAACACTGTCGCGAGCCGCCCTCCAATCCATGTCAAGTCGAGAACTCAACTGGTTGATAGGGGAGCTCTCGCCACAGGCGGACTGTGCATTTGACCCGGCTTGTGGCATGGGAGGAACCCTTGCCGCAGTGATTGACCACGCAAAACAAGTAGTCGGTTACGAGCTTGACCCTTTGCGAGCCGGTCTTCTAACCATGCTGATGACAACGCCGCCTGGCTGTCCCTCGTAGATTCTGCTTTGGCCGAGGACGGTCGGGGCATCATGGTGGTTTCCCCCGCTACTTTGGGCGACAGAGCGAAAATACGGCAGGTGAGGGCGAGCCTCGCTAAACAGGGACGAATAGAAGCCAGTATCGCGCTCCCCGCGGGAAGGGTTCCCGGAAGTGAGCTTGCCCCGTTCCTTTGGGTTATTGCGGGGAAGCCTGACAAACGCAAAGCCCACCGGACCTTGGCCATTTCAGCTCCCACGCTTGAGGGTGACCAGCCGCTGCAGCATGACGGTCTTCATCAGGTGGCCGAAGTTACGCGAAGGTGGCTTAACGATGCGGTGCCGCCCTCATCCCCAGAGTGGTTCGCAAAGCTCGTATCCGGCGATGACCTTGAGGCGCGCGGTTATGCCCCCCAAGTCCACCTCGACACCCCACCCGCTCAACATCGAACCAGACCTGCTAGTGCCGGCCACCTCTTAACTGCTCTTCACCTGCGAAACTTTAAGAGCGTCTCTGAAGCCACGACGTTGCCACTGCGTCCACTGACTTTGTTATACGGGAAGAACTCCGCGGGAAAATCGTCTCTAATTCAAGCCCTGATGCTCTTGCGTCAGTCCTTATTGAAGGGGGAATTTACGGCGGCCGGCGTGGTGGATCTCGGAAGCCTGACCGGCATTTTGCATCGACACGACGTTTCACAGCCTTTAGATCTGGGAATCACTTTCGCGTCTAACACGGCGATCGATTCGGATTTGATGCTTCCGAACCCAGAGTTGCCGCGAACTTTTCAGACCCGCTTCGTCTATCCGCAGACACAAGATACGGGAATGCCCCTGACGGTGACGCTTGGTCTGGGGGAAGACGACTTCGTATTCAACTATGAGGATCCACTATTTACCCTGCCTTTACCTGCTTTCAAACGCGCAGTGCGGGTGCTGGAAGCCTCTTTGGTCGCCTACCAGTCCGGGGCTCCCGGAGTTCTTCCGCCTGCTGGGGGAGCACTCGAAGGTGTTTCGGAAGATCTACTCCCTTTCTTAGAGCACTGGCTCTAATGCTCTACGGCCGTCCCGCCAAAGCTGTCCAAGTGAAACCGGACGCGGCGGCAGGCGAACTGGAAGCAGCCGAGCCTGAACAAACCAATGAGGAAGAGGACGAGGACACTGGGGAAGAGGACGAAGCGGATTCGCAATAGCGCCGCTGCCGCCGGCGTGGCAGCACTGGTGGGTACATCGGTGCTTAGCCTGGCGTTTGCTTCTTCACTCCAGCTTTCTTCCCCAACGCGCCCGTCGTTCGCGGATGCGGCGCGTTGCTCTTCTGATCCAGCCACAGTGACGGTGCTGAACGGGCACGCAACCGTGAAAGTGCCGCCGGAGTGTGAGGGAGAAGAGATCCTCCTCTACGTTGCCGCCAGTGGGCAAGCCAAGAAAATAACGGTGGGAACAGGTTCAGGGACCATCACACTACCTTCCGGCGCAGCCTTGCCAGATCAAGCCCTAGTAACTACCGACACTTGGCCCCTGCCTACGGAACTAGAAATAGATGAC
>CAYFWE010000040.1:8917-10881 GCA_964346745.1 uncultured Actinomyces sp.
AGCCCTAGTAACTACCGACACTTGGCCCCTGCCTACGGAACTAGAAATAGATGACCCGCCAGTGGTCGGTGATTCCCCGGTGACTTGTTATTCCCCAGGGGGCAGCTGCGAGATAGTGAACCTCGAGCTCAATGCTTGGGGTTGGCCAAAAAAGAATGAATACAACTTCAGCGGCTCAATCGTCTCTACTTCCCCTACGAAGCATCGATGGACCCTGGTCCTCAACCTATCAAGCTCAGATTTCCCCTTCGTCGCCTCTGGTGTGAAGGATACTCAGGGTGGGCTTGTTAAGATCTCATCCTCCCAGTGTTCTGAATCCCCCAGGACCATAACAGTTGAAGGTACAGATACTTGGGGCGAATACGACTATGTCGGGGGAGGGCTACCCCAAAGGAATTTCCAAATAAACGGTCGCTTGATCACACAGGGGCCAGAAACAGACAAACTGCTCTCCTGTCCATAAGCAACTTTCGCCTCTCTTGGCAATTTGAACTTTGAGCCGTCAGTGGTACGCTCCAATTAACAAGCTACTGTGATTTTGGCCGCACCGCGCTGATGGGGTGTGAAGGGATCACGGCTCAATACCGGGGATGATCACGATGCGGACTGGCCCACCTACGGAAAGTGGGGTAACTGGGTCAAGAGCCGGTCGGATTCTGGCGACAATTCTGTTTTTGCTCGGCTTAACAGGGCTGGGCGTGGCAGCTGCGACTCAACTTAATACGGCCTGGTCAGGTGGATTTCAGGCGGGCAGTGCACTTACAGAAGCTGACTGCCAGCCGGCTGATCAGCCGATAGTGGGGCGTTTCGGCGCCCCACAGTTCATCGGAACCGGGGAACAACCTTGGGGCCCACGTAACATTGAATTTTCGGGCATCAGCAGTGAATGCATCGGGGCAACGTACGAAGTTGCTTACAGGACAGATGCGGACTGGACTTTGCTAGACGCTCCGAACGCGAAAGGCACGGTCACTGGGCCAACAGTGGTAATAGAGATGGGGGATACGCGTTTTAAATCACCCGCCGAGTTATCTATCGTCGTCTACCGTTGATCACGCTTCTTAAACAGAGAAAGGGGAGGGCTTAGTGTCTCAACTTCGAGACATCATTGTTAACAGCGACAACGCCGTGTTTTTCGGGGGAGCGGGTGTGTCCACTGAATCAGGCCTACCTGACTTCCGTTCCCGTGCATCTCGTCAAGCAGCGGTGGAAGCCTTCGGACTGTCTCCGGAAGAAATACTGTCTGCTTCCTTCTTTGCGGAAGACCCAGCTACTTTCTATCAGTATCTGCATCGCTTCCTGCACTATCCCCACGCGCAGCCCAATGATGCGCATCGCTCGCTCGCTGAATGGGAGCGCGCCGTACACCTCGCCGGGGTCGTGACCCAAAACATCGACGGCTTACACCAAGCGGCTGGGAGCAACAATGTTTGGGAATTGCACGGCACCCTGGCCACCTACCATTGCACTCGCTGCGGTAAAACCCACGGTCAGGACAGCGCCCTCGGCCAAATTGAGTCGGGTGCGGCTATCCCCCAATGCGCTTGCGGCGGGATCCTCAAACCCGATGTCGTCCTTTACGAGGAAGCACTTCCTGCTGACGCATTGCAAAACGCAGCTGTGGCGATTTCGGAAGCCGACACATTGATCGTCGGTGGCACCTCTTTGATGGTGCAGCCCGCCGCCGGCCTGGTGCAACTCTTTGGTGGGGACAATCTGGTAGTAGTGAACCGCGAAGAAACACCTCTTGACCAAGTTGCCGACCTCGTTATCCACCGGCCGATTGCCCAGGTCTTTTCGGAAGTGGAACTGTAGCGGCCAGCTAGGCGGCGGTAAACATCTCGATGAGTTTTCGGGCTGTTAAACGGCTGAAATGCCGTTGAGATGTGCACCTGCGGAAATACTTGGAGCGCGTGTGCATGAATGGAGCCGCCTAGGAGACTCGAACTCCTGACCTGCTGTTT
>CAYFWE010000041.1:0-10592 GCA_964346745.1 uncultured Actinomyces sp.
TGCACTCTGGAATGCAAGTGGATTGAAAAGCTCCCGCGGTTGGATTCGAACCAACAACCGTCCGATTAACAGTCGGATGCTCTGCCATTGAGCTACGCGGGAATGCGCGAATGCAATATTAGGCCGGACGCGCCCCAATAGGCAAATCACCTAACGGTGACGTACGCGACTATGGGTGCGACCGGCCAACCTACTAGTTGCTGAAGAACAGGGTCCGATCGATGGTGTCGGAAACCCCGAGCAGTAGATCGCCCGGATCGGCAACGATGAAGCCCACTTGGAAGTCGTACGCCTTGTTGCTCTTCATGACTAGGGGCGGCATCTCAAGAATCTCTTCCTCTGTGTAAGCGTCCGTCAATCCGGAGTGGAACACGCGTTTTGCTTCTGAGTTCAGCACGAGTTCGGCGATTTCCCCTAGGGACACCATTTCAATGAAGATGCCCGAAGTCATAGTTTCTTCTTCGCCTGTGTTCACGAACCGGAAGTCAACGCCGACGGGGTCGCCGACACTGAGGTCATAGTCATCGGCAGAGAGACCACTCAAAGTGATTGGGGTGGGTTCACCGACGGTTATTTCCATCCCATCATCAAACCGGTACGTAGCGCCAAAGGGGAGTGGATCTTCTGGGCTGGAGCCTTGACCACCGTCCACCACTTCAACGACCTCACCACTGTTGGTCGAATTCTCAGGCGCTGGCTGACTGCAGCCCGAGATCGAAGCAGCAAGCAGTAATGCTGTGGCGGTGAGAATGGATAGTCGCTTCATGATTGCCTCACTGGACCTTTATTCCTTCATTGGACGTGAGCTGCTCGGCCGTCTAAAGGGTGCTGGCCAAGAAGGTCTTCACATTGACGCTAGCACTGCTAAGCGTCGCCTGCATCGTCACGAATTGGTAACGGTGTCGGTGGCCCGCCGAGCCTGAATGTCGACTTTTTTGCTGTAATTCCGCGGATTTCATAGTGTCCCGCTCTGCTCTGACGACACGAATGTGCGCAACCAGCAAGAGTGCTGCATGTTTGTTCTTCTTTTTCGGAACGCTTTGAACGCTTGATAACGGCTTGATATACATCCGACGGATTCGGCTCGACAGTGAGATTCTTATGCTGTGAGCATTGAGGTGGATCGGTCCCAAGAAGGGGGCTGGGCTGCCTCGAGAGTGCCCGAATGTCGCATTGGCGACTCATCCGCGTGCCTGATTCGAGACCGTCGAAGAAGACAATTTTTAGGGGCGGGTGTGATGCTGGTGCTGCATGGCTTCGACAACAGGAGCTTATTTCGCGGGGATACGCAGCTGCGTAGCCACCCGGCGAGCCAACTAGAAGGAATAGGCAATGACAACCGACCAGAACGTAACTGCTGAGACACCGGATTTTAGGGCAGATGGGGCTGAAATTTTGCCCGACCTCGTCGAGCTTCGTAGAGCCATACACGCGGATCCAGAACTCGGACTCGACAATCCTCGCACCCAAGAGCGAGTGCTTAACGCCTTGGCTGACCTTCCGCTCGAAATCACTTTGGGCAAGAAGCTAACCTCGGTAACAGCCGTGCTCCGGGGCGGTAAGCCGGGTCCGACAGTCCTGTTGCGGGGGGACATGGATGGTCTGCCTGGAGACGAACTAACCGGCCTACCGTACGCCGCGAAGACCGGCACCATGCACGCGTGCGGTCACGACATGCACACCGCCGGCCTGGTTGGCGCTGCCAAGATCTTGGCGAAGAACCGCGACCAGATAGCCGGGAACGTGATCTTCATGTTCCAGCCCGGTGAAGAAGGTTATGCAGGCGCACAAATCATGATTGAAGAGGGCGTTTTGGATGCGGCGGGCGATCGTCCGATCGGTGCTTACGCCATCCATGTGGCTCCCGGCCCGCGGGGCGTGTTTGCCACTAGGACCGGTGCTGCCGCAGCGGGTTCTAACCGGCTAGACGTCACCATCAAGGGTCGGGGTGGGCATGGCTCACAACCTCACCTGGCGATCGATCCGGTTGTTCCCGCAGCCGAAGTCGTCTTGGCTATTCAATCGTTTGTCACGCGTAAATTCGACGCGTTTGACCCGGTCGTCGTCTCGGTTACCCAGTTCAACACCGGCGACAACGCTCAAAACGTGATTCCGGAATCGGTCAAGCTCGGAGCGACGATTCGCACTATGACCGCGCAATCTCTTGAGCGGATCGATGCCGGACTACGCCAAGTGATCACCAAGACTGCTGAGGCGCACGAGTGCACCGCTGAAGTTAACTTCCACCGCCTCTACCCGGCAACAATCAACGATGTGGAAACCACCGACCTGGCTGTCAGGGACATGCGAGATATCTTCGGTCAGCAGCGCGTACAGGTTGTTCCTTCCCCAATGATGGGTTCGGAAGACTTCGCATTCGTACTGGACGAGGTTCCGGGAACATTCGTCGGACTCTTGGCCACGCCGCCAGACATGGATCCAACGAAGGCAGAGTTCAACCACTCACCCCGAGCCGTGTTTGACGACGCGATCCTCGGCGATCAAGCGGCCGCGCTCGCGGCCATGGCCTACGGACGCCTCGCAGATGCGGCGTCCAAGGCTGACGCTCAGTAAGACGGGCGGACGCCAGCTACTACCTGGAAAGAAACATGATTATCACCATCCTTCAGATCATCGTCTTCTTCGGGGCGATATTTCTAGGCTCACGCGTTGGGGGCATCGGGTTTGCCTTCATGGGTGGCCTAGGTGTCCTCCTGCTCGTTGTTCTAGGCGCCGAACCTGCCGAGATGCCGCTGATGATTGTCGGCATCATCATTTCGGTGATGGCAGCAGTCGCGGTTATGCAGGCTGCCGGCGGAATGGACTATCTCGTTCAAGTGGCGGGTGCTTTCTTACGCAAGCACCCCAAGCAGCTCAACTTTCTTGCTCCAGCGATTGCCTACTTCATGTCGGTGCTCGCCGGGACAGGCTTCACCGTATTCACCACTTTCCCGGTGATCGTTGAAGTTGCCAAGCAGACCAATATGCCCCCTTCCCGCCCCCTGTCTCTTGCCGGGGTCGCATCCCAGATTGCAATTACGGCAGCGCCGGTATCGGCACCCGTGATCGTAATGGCCTCGCTTTTGGAGGAAACCAACTCCGGTTTCGACTACGTGACGCTACTGGCCGTGACTATTCCAGCAACGTTCATTGCCGTGTTTGCTGGGGTCTTCATCATGTTGGGACTGGATAAACTCCGCGGGGCGAAGCCGCTCGACCAGATGAAGGTTTACCAAGAACGCCTAGCTAAAGGCTTGGTATCGCCACCTCAGGTTGAGGAAGACAAAGTTCTTCCCAAGGGTGCGAAAGCATCGGTTTGGATCATCATGATTGCGATCCTCATCGATGTCGCCTACTCCTTCATCATCTCCGACGTCTTCGGACTAGTGGCCAACCCACCACTGAGCCGTGAAATGGCGATTACCGCCATCATGCTCGCCGCAGGTGCACTCATCATGCTCCTCTACAAGATTCCCGCACCGCGTGTATCCGCGATGCCGATCTTCAAGTCGGGCATGGTCTCGGGCCTGTGTATTCTAGGTGTGGCTTGGATGGGTTCGACCTTCATTGGTGCGCACGCCAAGGCGGTGGAAACCTTCTCCGACCTCGTACTCACCGACCATCCGTGGTTGCTTGCGGTTATTTTGGTCCTGGCTGGCGCGCTGCTCTACTCCCAGACGGCCACCACCAAGGCGATCATGCCCACCGCACTCTCCGCTGGCGTTGGCGGCACTGCCGTAGTTGCTGCGTTTCCCGCAGTTTCCTCGCTGTTCATCCTGCCGACCTACCCCACGCTGCTTGCAGCAGTGGAGATGGACGACACCGGAACCACGCGCGTTGGTAAGTACGTCTTCAACCACCCGTTCCTTGTCCCCACTCTCGTAATGATCGGGGTCGCTGTCGCGGTTGGATTCCCACTGGCAGCAATGATCGGTGGCTAGAGGCATCGGTACACGACCGTAAATGCTGTGGCTACAACGGCGTGGCCCAAGGGAGAAGCCGAAGAGGCGGAAGAGGGTTTATCCTTCTTCGGACTCTTCGGCTTCCTCTTTGCGTTCAATCCGCTTGCCGCGTTTGCGTTCCGTGCGCAGCGAGTACACCCAAATGGTGGTCGCCATGTAACCCAGGGCTGATAGGAACGCAGCAACAACGAAGATGATCTCGAGCACACGGGGTCCGCCGAGTAACGCCATCAGCAGGTAGGCCGCGATCGTGGTGATTAATGCCAGTGTTGCGGCTCGATGCCACAGTCCGGCACTCTGAGCTTCCGCCGTCTCGTCAGGATTGCTGTTCATCGGAACTATCGTACTCCACCAGTAAAGAAATCGTGGGCGCCGCAGATGGCTCATAGCGAGCCCAACGTAGGGCG
Source organism: uncultured Actinomyces sp. (assembly GCA_964346745.1). Classification (GTDB taxonomy): domain Bacteria; phylum Actinomycetota; class Actinomycetes; order Actinomycetales; family Actinomycetaceae; genus Scrofimicrobium. The sequence goes on from CAYFWE010000041.1 coordinate 4,370, forward strand.
TCGTGGGAAACGGCCCGCGCCGCGCGCAGGCGCTGATCTGCCGAAGGGGATGACAGCATCAGCAAGTCTGCTTTCAGGAGGTGGTCGAATATATCGTTGAGAGTGGAGACATTGGTTTCGCAGCGCAGGCGCCCAACGCTATTGGCTCCTTCTTCCACCAAACGGTTCATCCGCTTGTTGAGGTCTTCAGAAAGTCTCTTAGCCGTGTCGGTTGTGAATTCTTCGCTTCGGTACATCATGATCCCGGTTCGAGCGCAATCGAAGTGCTCAAGTGCGCGGTCGGAGGCTGCATTTGTCTTTTCGTCCGTATCTCCGCTCTGGCTGGTCGGCCCGCTCTGCGAAGCGACGTCCGGGTCATCTTGATCGATGACCCCGGTTGTGGCACTCTCCGGAAGCGCCTCTGATGCTGTCGACAGGTCTATGTCGTAGGCCTCAGCCAAAAGTACAGCAGATATGATCCGGCTGGCGAGGAGTGCCCCCAGTGCTTGCCTTTCCTCGTCACCGATAGATGCGGCAACAGCCAGACTTTCCAATTGTTCTTTGGCAGTGGTGAGCATGAAGGCGGTGAGTGCGGCGACGGTGAACGGGGCGTCGATAGGGTCCGTCGGTATTTCCACGTATTGGGCAGCGTCCTCTCTGAGAGCGAAATCCCCCCATGGATTCCACATTCCGCCCGCCAGGTCTAGGCGCGCCATCGCGTCCTCAAACAACTTGTCGAGGGCGGTGTAGCATTTCGGGCACTGCGTGGAGGCGAGCGTCATTTGTTCCGCCCTCGTACTAATCGCCCATTCGCTTCGGGCTACGTCATCGCGGACTTGTTCCGCCGCCGATAAGTGAGGTAGCTCAACCGGGGTGGACTTGCTGTTTATGGAAGTGAAAACCGGGGATGACAGTTCGCAACCACCCAGGGCAAGAGTGAGTGGAAGCAGTATTGTCACGCCCGCGGCCCATAATGAATTGCGGCGCTGCGTGTGAGCTCTAGCTGGTGATGAGTGCACGATGAGATCATCCCACGTTCAACCAGTAACATGGGCACATCACCGGGCGTGACGCGCCGGGATTACTATTGGCAGGGCAACCGGCCCGATGCGTTGATTGGAGTATCGACTGTGGCAAACGAAAATGTTGAGAACCAGGTGGAAGAGCTACTGGCTCCCCTCGCCAAGGCCCAAAACTCAGTGATTGAGAACGTGTCGCTCACCGGTAGCGGCAATAACCAGGTCTTGCGTGTGACGGTGGATTTGGAACGTGCGGGCGCGAATCTGTCTTCCGATCAGGTCGCTCAGCTGGCTCGCGAATTCTCCCTCGCACTGGACAAGCACGATCCCATCGACGGGGCTTACACGTTGGAAGTCACCTCGCCCGGTGCTGACCGCCAGCTAACGAATCTGCGCCAGTACCGCCGCTCCGTTGGTCGGGCGGTCAAAGTTGTGCTGCGCAACGATGACAAAGTAGATGGGACAATCACCGCTGTTGAGACGGACGGGTTCACGGTCGAAGGTTCCCACGGGAAACGCACCATTCCATTCGACGATGTGAAGAAGGCTCACCTCGTGGTGGAGACACCTCAGGAGGATTAAAAATGGAAATCGACATGACCACCCTGCGGATGGTTGAGCAGGAGAAGGGCATTAGCCTGGACACGCTTGTCGAAGCCATTGAAGAGGCCCTTCTGCGGGCGTATCACAACATGCCCGGGGCGATCGACCAAGCCCGAATCGAAATCAACCGTAAGTCCGGACGGGCTTCAGTTATCGCTACGGAAACGGATGAGGACGGGAACGTCCTGGGTGAGTTCGACGATACGCCCTCGAACTTTGGTCGTATCGCCACATCCACTGCCCGTTCTCTGATCACCCAGCGTCTGCGTGAAGCCGAAGACTCCCGTGTCTTGGGTGCTTACGCTGGCAAAGAAGGGTCCGTGGTCACCGGAGTGGTCCAGCAGAGCCGCGACCGGCACGCCACGGTTGTTCGACTCAGCGACGATTTTGAGGCGATTCTTCCCGAAGGGGAGAAAGTGCCCGGGGAGACGTATGAGCACGGCGATCGCATCCGCGCCTACGTCGTATCGGTTGAACGCACCGATAAGGGGCCGCGGATTGTCCTCTCTCGCAGTCACCCAGGGTTGGTTGAAGGTCTCTTCCGAAGGGAAGTCCCAGAAATCGACGATGGCCTAGTCGAGATCAAATCGATCGCGCGTGAAGCGGGGCATCGCACCAAGATCGCAGTCGCTGCCACTCGTCCAGATGTGAACGCGAAAGGTGCTTGTATCGGCCCGATGGGAGGGCGCGTGCGTAACGTCATGGCTGAACTGGAAGGGGAGAAGATCGACATCGTCGACTGGTCGGATGACCCGGCTCGCTTCGTTTCCAACGCCTTGTCACCAGCACGAGTCTCCCGCGTGGTGATCCACTCCCGTGAGAACAAAACGTGCACCGCTGTTGTGCCTGACTTCCAGTTCCGCCTAGCGATCGGCCGTGACGGCCAGAACGCTCGCTTAGCGGCACGGCTCACCGGATACCACATCGATATCAATCCCGATACGGCTGAGGGCGATATCGAGGTTTCTCGCTCGTCCCTAGCGGACTGACCCTGACAGCGATAGACAGCGCGTCCTAACCGGTTGGTTGGGGCGCGTTTTCTATTCGCCGTTACCCGGCGTTGGCGATCTTGCTGAGGTCGGAGAACCCGTGAGCTTTCGCTCATACGGGCAGCTCGGAGCTGCGTCGACGCTGCACTACACTGTTCTACGGAGACTTATGACAAATGCACCCCTGGATGCTGCGACGCGTACCTGCGTTGGCTGTGGCAAGAAGGGGAGCCGGACCGAACTGGTCCGCATTGTTGTTGGTCCCCAGTCCGCACCGGTTGTGGACGTTCGTAAGAGGATGCCTGGACGTGGCGCCTGGTTGCACCCTGAGACAGGATGCTTCCACAAGGCGCGCGACACTGGTCGCCTTGCAAGGTCTTTGCGACTCCCCAGTGGTAAAGACCAACTTTGGACGTTGGTAGAGGAAGTTCTACCAACGTGATGGCGGGGCGTTTGCCCCATAGACAACGAAAGCGGGTTGGAAGCTGATGGGCACCCGATGAGTACCCAGCGATGAGCTGCCAGCAGATCTAGTTGTCCATCTCCTCTTCGGGGATGGACCCGAACAGGAGAATTTGTGCCAAGGATGCGTGTACACGAGCTCGCTAAAGAGCTCGGCATCACCAGTAAACAACTTAGGGAGGACCTGACCGCGCGCGGGGAATTTGTAAAGTCCGCGTCTTCAATGGTTGAGGCCCCCATCGTGCGTCAAATGCGCGAGGCCCACGCTGCCAAAGCGGCAGAGCAGGCCACACCGGCGGCAAGTGCCGCCCCAAAGTCGGCCCCGGCAGCTGGCAAAGCCAAAGCTGCCCCGAAACCGACTGCAACACCTAAACCAGGTCCTGTGCCTGCAGCACCTAAACCAGGACCAGTACCGACTCCAGCAACTCCAACCAGCACCCCAACGCCTACGCCCGCCAAGCCGGGATCGGCGCCGGTTCCTGGGCCAGCTGCACCTGCACCTACTCCGTCGCCCGCTCCGGCTCCCAGCCCGACCACCGGACCGACTCCGACACCGGGTCCGAAGTTCAGTGATCGTCCGGCGCCTCAGCCCGGACCGAAGATGAAGTCTCCAGCCCCTAAGCCTGGAGTTCCTGGACCGCAAGCGACCAAGCCGCAGGCATCCGCTCCACGTCCCGGTGCTCCTCGTCCTGGAGCGCCGACCCCTGGTGCCCCTCGTCCCGGAGCACCGCGACCTCGCGGCCCACGTCCGGGTAACAACCCGTACGCATCCAGTCAAGGTATGCCGCGACCGGGCGGGCCTCGTCCTGGGCCACGTCCAGGCGCGCCCCGACCCGGAGCTCCTGCGGGCGGCCAGCGAAGCGGGGCACCCCGTCCAGGCGCACCTCGACCCGGTGCGCCCCGCCCTGGTGCGCCCCGTCCCGGGGCCCCTCGTCCCGGTGCACCTCGCCCAAATCCGGGGATGATGCCCGGATCGGCCTCGTTCCAACGAGCTGACACGCGACCCAGCCGCCCCGGTGGTGGCGCCGGTGGTCGTGGCCGCCCCGGCGGTGCTCGCCCAGGTGGACCTCGATCCGGTGGGCCAGGTCAGGCTCCAGGGCCGTTCAGCGCACCTCCCCGCGGCGGTCGCGGTGGCGGTCGCGGTTCAGCGCCAGGTGCGTTTGGTCGCGGCGGTGGCCGTAGCCAGCGTGGACGTAAGTCCAAGCGTGCCAAGCGCCAGGAATTTGAACAGCAGTCCGCACCCACCATCGGTGGCGTGTCGATTCCTCGTGGTAACGACCAGGAAGTGCAGATCCGACAGGGAGCGTCCCTCGCGGACTTCGCTGAGAAGATCAATGTCAACCCAGCGGACCTCGTGGCAATCATGTTCCACCTCGGTGAGATGGCGACCGCTACGCAGTCCTTGGACCAAGACACCTTCGAGGTGCTCGGCGCCGAACTGGGCTATCGCGTACGTGTCGTCTCCCCAGAGGATGAGGATCGCGAACTTCTTGAGTCCTTCGATATCGACCTCGAAGCTGAAGAGGCTGCCGATGCTGAACACCAGGTGCCTCGCTCACCAGTAGTTACGGTGATGGGACACGTGGACCACGGTAAGACCCGTCTGCTTGATGCCATCCGCAACACCGATGTCATCGCCGGTGAACACGGGGGGATTACCCAGCACATCGGCGCGTACCAAGTGTCGGTACCCGTGGATGAAGGCGACCGTCCAATCACGTTCCTCGATACGCCAGGTCACGAAGCGTTCACCGCTATGCGTGCCCGTGGCGCCCAGGCAACCGACCTCGCGATCCTAGTTGTCGCAGCCGATGACGGCGTCATGCCGCAAACGGTGGAAGCGATCAACCACGCACAGGCTGCCGGTGTGCCCATCGTGGTGGCGGTCAACAAGATCGATAAGCCCGAAGCCAATGCTGAAAAGATTCGCGGACAGCTAACCGAATACGGCCTCGTCGCCGAAGACTTCGGCGGTGACGTGATGTTTGTGGACGTGTCCGCACGCGAAAACACGAACATCGACCAACTGCTGGAATCTGTCCTGCTGACGGCGGACGCCACTTTGGATCTGACTGCGAACCCGGAAGCTGAAGCGCGCGGTGTCGCGATTGAAGCGAACCTAGACAAGGGACGCGGAGCGGTTGTCACCATGCTGGTCCAGCGCGGAACCCTCCGTGTCGGCGATGCCGTGGTGGTTGGATCTTCCTATGGCCGTGTCCGCGCCATGTTCGATGAGCACGGCAACGAAGTTGAAGAAGCGGGTCCTGCTCGCCCAGTACAGATGATCGGTTTGACTTCTGTGCCGCGCGCAGGTGACACCTTCTTGGTTGCCCCTGATGACCGTACCGCCCGCCAGATCGCTTCTAAGCGTGAGGCTGCGGAACGACAGGCAGCCCTGGCTCGCCGTCGCAAGCGCGTCACCTTGGAAGACTTCGATCGCGTCCTCAAGGAAGGCAAGGTTGACCACCTCAACCTCATCCTTAAGGGTGACGTGGCCGGTGCCGTCGAAGCCCTGGAAGACTCCCTGCTCAAGCTCGACGTGGGCGAGGATGTCGCACTGCGCGTCATCCACCGTGGCGTCGGTGCGGTCACGCAGAACGACGTCAACCTGGCAACCGTTGACAACGCGGTCATCATCGCGTTCAACGTTCGCCCGGCTGAACGCGTCCAGGAACTCGCGGATGCTGAGGGTGTAGAAATCAAGTACTACTCCGTCATCTACCGTGCCCTGGAAGAAATCGAAGATGCGATGAAGGGCATGCTCAAGCCGGTCTACGAAGAGATCGACACGGGTATGGCCGAAATCTTGCAGGTCTTCCGTTCCGGAAAGTTCGGCAACATCGCCGGTTCGTTGGTCCGGAAGGGGACTATCAAGCGTGGCTCCAAGGCTCGCTTGGTTCGCGATGGCGTCGTAGTGGCCGACAACCTCGAGATCAAGTCGCTGCGCCGCGAGAAGGATGACGTCACCGAAGTTCGCGAAGGCTTCGAGTGCGGTATCACCTTGGGTTACAAGGACATCCAGGTTGGCGACAAGATCGAAACTTGGGAGATGCGCGAAAAGGCTCGCTCCTAAGGTTCTCTTAGGTGTTGCCACCTAACTGAGTTTGAGGCCGATTCCCACATTGGGGTCGGCCTCAAACCTTTTTAACCCCCTCGACTTCGCCAGTGGAA
>CAYFWE010000042.1:0-10312 GCA_964346745.1 uncultured Actinomyces sp.
TTTCTGGCCGCACCGTTTGGGCTACTCAGTGAAGAGTATGTCAGGACAACCCTGCAAGACAGCATTCAGCGCGCTCTGTTCAGCAGCTGTCACGCTCAGATCCCACTTGTGCTTTACGGCGACTTGTCGGGCAGCATACTGACAGTGGTAGGACGGATCATCGGGTAGCCAAGCATCAGCGGTGTCGGCGCCTTTTCGTTGGTTGGCGGGCCCATCAACTGCCAGCAGGTTGAGAGGGTCATTGGCAAAGTTGAGGCGCATATCAGCATCCCAACGCCACGCGCCCGCCCTCCAACCATCCGCCAAAGCAACCACATGGTCGATCTGCACCGCTTGAGAGGTGTTGGGCCCGCGCTGAAAGAGGATCACCTGCCCCGTATAGGGGTCTTGCAGGATTCCCGACTCGACTACGCAGTTACCCGTGTTTGGCTGATAAGAAATATCGTCTAGGTCGCGGCTCAATATTTCGTTGCGAGTATTGCAGTTGTCACCATCAAGATCCGCCCAACCGGCCCCGAATTGGTCCCGACTATAAGGGGGTGCTTCCCCGTATTCACCGGCTGCCACCACCTCAAGGGTGGCCAGTTTCTGCAGTGACGTAGAGTCCCCATCGCCGCGAGGACCACCGGCATTGCCGATTCCAAAAAGGTTCAGGATGTGGGGAAGGAACAGCCATGCGGCTAGCAAGAGCGCGGCAATCATCACTAGCCGTTCAACAACCGACACCTTCCGACGGGTCCCACGCTTATTTTGCTTCACCGTTTCATTCTGCCCGCCAAGAGGCCACCCGGCCGAATGCTCCGTCGGGATCTGTGGACAACTTTCGTTCCACAGCCGACTTTCCTACAAGCCGGGCAGCATTCCCGGTTCATCAGCCCCCAAATCATCTTGGCGTTCTTCGGGCGGAGTGTACGGGTCGATGAGTCCCGGAAAGTTATTGCGCACATTCCCCACCGCCGGGGACACCATTCGGGGCGCCAGTGGAGCCACTGGTACCGCTGCAATCAGTTCCGCCACTTCTTCCGGCGTGTTGATCTCTCGGTCCAACCAGGGTTGCCACAGGGGGCGAGGAATGAACAGGGGCATCCGCTGATGAATATGCCCCAGAGTGTCGGCTGCTTCCCTAGTCAGCAGGGCAGCAGTGGCAGGTGCTTTCTCATCCGGATCATCACTGCGGGGCCACTCGTAAATTCCGGCCATCGCCAAGAGTGGTTCGCTTCCCGGATCGGCCGGCTGCCCGTCAGAGTCAGCCAGCGATAAGAAGTAGGGCTGCTTTTTCCCGCCGGGTCGCTGTTGCCATTCAAAGTATCCGTTGGTGGGGACGAGGCAGCGACGCTTACGTACCGCGGTTCGGAAAGTGGGTTTTTCCGTGACGGTTTCAGCGCGCGCGTTGATAAGCGGTTTGAAGTTCTCTTTCGCCCAGAAGGGTACGAACCCCCACTGCTGATCAGATAGTTGTCTCTGCTGGTCCGACTGGTTACGCACCGCCCGAACCATTTGTGAGGGCGCCTGGTTGTAAGTGGGGCGGTGTTCGCCCTCAACCACATCAATATCGAATAGGGAAACCAGTTCTTGGTCGTCGGCGTACATCGTAAATCTTCCGCACATACCCCATTATCTCACGTTGATTCTGAGTTTCCCGTTCCCTCTTCCCCGCCGTCTCCGCCGCATTCGACCTCATCCAATTCTTGTTTGAGGGCGCGCAGACCGGTCGGCTGGTTTTGTCCGCGCCTTGGCCACCCTGGACGCGTTGCCAGAAGTGCCTTGAGTTGCGCGGGCGTTACGGAAAGTGACCAGTCGCTGTGGACGGGTAGCTGCCAGTTACGCCAGTGCGCCAGCACGGTGAAGGATGAGCCAACCAGGGTTGCGGCGATCATTCCCGACGTTGGATAGCCCAGGCTGTACAGGATCACCATGATTCCTGCGGATACGAGGGCGGGCGTGGCGTACAGGTTGTTGCCACCAAACACGACGGGTACATTCCCGGCCGTGACATCGCGGATCATTCCACCCCCGACGGCGGTAGTTATTCCTAGAAGGAGGGCGGGCATCACTCCAAACCCGACAGCCAGGGTCTTCATAGCGCCAGTCGCAGCCCAACAGCCGAGAACGATGCCATCAGCCACAATGAGGGCGACCACCCAGAAACGAGAGTCCAACCGCCACAGGAATGCAATGGTCGCGCCGACTAGCGCCGTCGAAATGTAAAGCGGATCAGTGAGGGCAACGGGAGCACCATGTTGCAACATGACGTCCCGGACAATGCCCCCACCCATGGCGGACATAATCGCCAGGATGACAAACCCGACGGCATCAAACTGCTTCGAGCGCGCCAACTTTCCACCCAGAATGCCGTTGAGCAGCACCCCGGTTAGGTCGATAACCCGAAACACATCGTTGACCCCGATGCCGTACAGATCGGCCAGATCCACGATGAGTCAACTCCTCTAAGCCACTGTTCCAAACAGGTTGCCCAGCACATAGGTGATCCCCGCAGCCACGAAACCGATCGCCACTTGGCGAATCGCCGCGAACCACGGTGTCTTTCCAGACATCACCCCGACCAGCCCGCCGGTGAGCATCAGTGCTAAGCCAACCACGCCGAGCGCGACCAGAACCGCCGGCAGGTCCGCCATACCGAAAATGTAGGGGATCAGGGGGATCAGGGCACCCAGGGCGAAGAACACGAAAGAGGCGGCCGCGACTTGGAAGGGATTACCAATATTCTCGGCTATCTGGTCCTGAGTGTTCTCTGTGGGGGCGGCGATAAGTTCAAAAGCGATGGTTCCCGTATCGGTGTCCGCTGGGCCAACCGAGTCGAAGATTGCCCGGGCATGTGCGTGGGCCTCCTCCTCAGTCTCCCCGCGGGCTCGGAAGAGGAGCGCCAACTCGTTTTCGTCAACATCTAGTTTCTTCACCGAACGGGGCGTCAAAGGTTGGGGGGTAGAGGCATCCAACAGTTCCCGGGCACTAGAAACACTGATCCACTCACCCGCGGCCATTGACAGTGACCCGGCCAGCAGCCCGGCAATACCGGTGGTGAGCACCCATCCGGGTGCCATCCCCGCCCCCGCGACCCCGAGGATGAGAGCTAGGTTAGACACCAGGCCGTCATTCACCCCGAAAATCGCGGCCCTAAAGTTGCCGGCAATCCGATTGCGTGAAGCAGTGGCAATCGAACGAACAATTTCCCCGTGGATCTGTTCGTCAGCGGCCATCTGTTCGCTGGCGTCAATATCTTGGTCATATTCGGAACGCTGTTCGGAACGTTGGACTAGGGCCAAGGTAAACACGGATCCGAACCGGCCCGCCAGCGTCGCCAACATGCGCGATTGGAACCCCGGTTTTGGGGGTGGTTCAGCGTGGGGGCCCAGCAGGTCAAGCCAGTGCTGTTCGTGCCGCTTTTCCGCGTCTGCTAGTTCCAGCAGGAAATCGCGGGCTTCACCTTTTTCCCGGCGGGCAAGGTTACGGTATGTCTGGGCTTCGATCCGTTCTTCCGCCAAGTAGCGGCGCCACCGTTTGATTTGCTGGGGAGTCGGCTTGACTGTTTGGGACACTGCTTAGCTAGACCTTCTCTTCTTCTTCAATGCGAGTTACCCGCGCTTCGATCACAACCGGGTCTTTTCCGACCCCGGCAATCCTGTTGTAGACCGAGGACGCAGCCCGGTCGGTCATTTCTTCACCCTTAGCGCGCACCGCACCCGAAACTCTTTCCGCAGTGGCTTCGATTGGCCGTGAAACCAGACGCGTGTTACGCAGGCTTCGCATGGCGGAGGCGAACATTTCGTATGGCTTGGGTCCCGCTTTCGAGCCGAGGAGGAACCCCACGGACAAGCCGATGCCGAGTGTGAACTTAGTGCCCATGAGACCTAATCCTTGATCGTCGATCGCTGCCGGGGTTACCCGTTCGTCGGATACAGGCAGCGCAATGTTTCGCGCACCAGTTTACCTGCCCCACCATCGGGGCGATCGGCGGTGGCTGGACGAACTTGGACGTCCAAAGTGGATACGAGGGCGACTGGGCGTCCTCGACCATCGACGACTACCGCTAAGTCCCCCCGCTGGGGTCGGTCGCCATCCTCGGGATAACTGGCTTCCGGCTCTTCTAACGTCCAGGTGCCCGCCGAAATGAGCTCTTGGGCCAGCGCCGTGGCCTGGTCAGCATCAGCATGTAAATGCATCCACGGGGGAACCATGGTTGATGCTTGCTGTTGACCGAAGATTCCCTCTAGCGTTGCCCAGCCAACATGGTCGCGGGCAAATGCCCAAAAGTCGCTAACCGCCTGCTCTTCGGGAGGCAGGGCGGCAGATTCGTGGTGATTCTCGTTTGACTGCTCGTCTTTCAACATCATTCCTTCAGCCTACGGCGCCAACGTTTCGCTCACGACTAAATAGTTGTCAAGGTCCGCAGTGGGGGATGCCTTTTAGGGGCAGGCCGGCTAGTTTGGTGTTGTGAGTGAAGTGGAAATCGTAACCCCACGCGGTGTGACGCTGCGGGGTACCTTCGTTAACCCGGCGGACAGTGATGGCGCCGCGGTGCTGTTCTCACACTCTTTCCTCTGCGACCGGCAATCGAGCCCCCACTTTCCAAGGCTGGCCGCCAAATATCGGGATCTTGGCTACGCGACCATGATCTTCGACTATTCCGGTCACGGCGAGTCCGATGACGACCCAATCACGTCCGATCGCCGAGTGGAAGATTTGCGGGCGGTGTCCGGCTGGTTGGAAGACATGGGGTTTGGTCGGCAGTTATTGCACGCGCATTCCTCGGGCTCAGTGTCGGCGCTTTTGTCCCGACCCAAGGCGGTTGACGCCATGTTTTTGTCCAGCCCGATCATGGGTCCGATGGACTTTGACTGGCAACGGATCTTTTCCCCCGAACAGTTGGAAGACTTGGAAAAGAAGCAGGAAGTTCGCGTCTACGAAGATACGTTGAGTGGTCGCCAATATTTCCAGGTCACCCCGCAAACCCTGATCGACCTGTCACTGAACACCCCGGAAAAACTGTTGGAGCAACTCGATCAACCGGTGGCGATCGTCTTCGACAAAGTGGACGCTGAGCGGGGCGTGGATGGCGACGCGGAAGAAATGCTTTCCATGCTGCCCAACGGTTCTGAACTGCGTTTGGAAAGTGAGCGCGATTTCAGTTCCGAAGCGGATCTGCCGATCTTGTGGGAGCACGCCAAGTCGTGGGCGCTTGAACACGTCCCCCCAAGGACCGCCTAGGTGGGCAGAGCACCAGGGCGCGGCTTCAGTCCAGGCCAGCTCGCGGCGCGCGCAGCCGCCCTACCGGTAGTAACGTATCCCGACCTTCCCGTCAGCGCTCACCGCGACGCTATCGCACAGGCGATCCGTGACCACCAGGTTGTCATTGTTGCTGGTGAGACAGGTTCTGGGAAGACGACGCAACTGCCGAAAATCTGTTTGGAGTTGGGCCGGGGCATTGGCGCCATGATCGGTCACACGCAGCCGCGTCGCCTTGCCGCGCGTGCCGTTGCGGAGCGCATCGCAGAGGAACTGGGCCAAAAAGTCAGTAAGCAGGTGGGCGATGTTATCGGCTACCAAGTCCGTTTTACGGATGAGGTCGGGCCCACCACCTTGGTCAAGTTGATGACCGATGGGATCCTCTTAGCCGAAATGGGTGTCGACCCCCTGCTGAAGCGTTACGACACGATCATCGTGGATGAGGCGCACGAAAGAAGTTTGAACATCGACTTCATCTTGGGTTACCTGGGCCGGATTCTGCCCAAACGTCCCGACCTGAAGGTGATTATCACTTCTGCCACCATCGACTCTGACCGGTTCGCGAAGCACTTTGAAAAGCTCAGCGGCCAGCCCGCCCCTGTCATCGAAGTATCGGGGCGCGCCTATCCGGTAGAAGTTCGCTACCGACCACTAGCCCTCGACGACGCACCCACAGAGGACCAAAACCAAGAGGCAAATGCCGAGGCGGGCGGCACTATCGGCACGCAGCTGGTGCCGGAACCTAACCCCGGTGACTACTCCACACTCGGCTACGGCCTGGGCGAAGACCTAGACATTGAAACCGCCCTCACCCACGCCGTAGATGAACTCCTTACGGAAGATCGCGGCGATATCTTGGTCTTCCTTCCCGGTGAACGCGACATTTTAGAAGCCGCCCAAGCCCTCAAAGACCATTTGGGCAGCCGTTACGTTGCCGATGAGCGGGACCCTCATCGCCCAGACGGAATAGAAGTGCTTCCCCTGTTCGCCCGACTTTCAGCCGCCGAACAGCACCGGATCTATGCGCCGCATTCTCTGCAGCGAATCATCCTGTCAACGAATATTGCGGAAACTTCCCTGACTGTCCCCGGTATCCGGTACGTCATTGATGCCGGCTTGGCGCGGATTAGTCGCTTCTCAAATAAGACGAAAGTGCAGCGTCTACCCATCGAAGGGGTCTCTCAAGCATCTGCAGCACAGCGCGCTGGACGCGCAGGGCGCACCAGCCCGGGGATTGCGATTCGACTGTACTCGGAGCGCGACTTCAACCAGCGCTCCCAATACACGGAACCGGAAATTCTGCGCACTTCCCTGGCGGCCGTGATCTTGCAAATGGCGGCTTTGGGGCTGGGGGAAGTCAAAGATTTCCCTTTCTTAGATGCGCCCAACCCGCGAGCGGTTCGCGATGGTGTCCAGCTACTCACCGAGATTGGCGCCCTCACTCCCGACGGGCAAATCACCAGTTTGGGGCGGAGGCTAGCCCAGTTACCGATTGATCCGCGCCTAGGGCGCATGTTGATTGAGGCCGACCGGAAGGGTTGCGCCTCCGAAGTGTTGGTCATCGTGGCTGCCCTGTCCATCCAAGACCCGCGAGAACGTCCCGTGGAGTTCCAAGAAGCCGCGGACCAGGCTCACCGCCGCTACGCAGACCCGTCCTCTGACTTCATCACGTACTTGAACATGTGGCGCTACCTGAACGCCCAGGCACGCGACCTGTCGGGCAGCGCTTTTAGGCGCCTGTGCAAGCGGGAGTTCTTCCACTATCTTCGCTTCCGAGAGTGGCGCGACATCGTGGGACAACTGCGCCAAATGTGTCGCCAAGTCGGCATAAAAGTAGAGCGACTAGGCACCCCGTCACCGTCGTTTATTCGTTCCCAAACCGAAGCGGAAAACCCGGTGATCAGCGCCGTATTGCAGTACGGAGAGTCCACTGCTGCGGTCCCGGCTGATCACATTCACCGGGCGATCCTTTCCGGGCTGCTGTCCAATATTGGTTCCTGGGATGAGCCGCGGCGCGAATATGCGGGCACTCGTGGTTCTAGGTTCACGATTTGGCCAGGATCGACTTTGCGTAAGCGCCGCCCCGACTGGGTGATGGCTGCTGAACTGGTGGAGACATCCCGACTGTTTGCCCGCACCGTTGCCGGCATCAAACCGGAATGGGTGGAAGAATACGCATCCGACCTGGTGAAGCGCACTTACAGTGAGCCCATCTGGTCACGCGCCCGGGGTAGTGCGCAGGTATCCGAAAAGGTCAGCCTCTACGGATTGACCTTGATTGCGGACCGCCAAGTCCCGCTGTCTCGCCTCGGAAACCACGTTTTGGGCCGTGACTGGTCAACTTCGGACGCTCAACCGTTTGCTGATTTGGCGGCTGTCTCCACCGAATTGACGGCGCGCGCCCTCGCCCGGGAAATGTTCTTGACCCACGCTCTGGTAGAGGGCGACTGGCGGGAAAACCACTGGGCATTCGTGTCCCACAACCGGCAGGTCATGGAAGAGGCCGAACAACTGTCAGAGCGGATGCGGGACCCGGCAATCGTTCCCGATGAGGCGATCCGGTACCGCTTTTTCGATTCGCGCGTGCCCGGACATATCGGCAGTGCGGCCTCATTCAACAAGTGGTGGAAACAAGAACGACGCAAACAACCACAATTACTGGACTACCAGCTCGAGGAACTACTCCCCGACGGGACTCTGCTTGACCCCCACGAGTTTCCTACCACGTGGCGCAACGGCGACTTAGAACTGGAAGTGCAGTATTCGTTTTCTCCCGGACGGGACGAGGACGGAATCTCAATCATCATTCCCCTGTCGCGCCTCTCCCAAGTTCAGCCCGTCGGCTTCGACTGGTTAGTGCCGGGACTGCGCGAAGAGCTGTGCGTCGCCATGATTCGCGGCTTACCGAAAGCGAAACGCCGCCTGCTGGCGCCCGCCACACAAACCGGTAAAGAAGTTGCCGAGCGCCTCTCAAAAATGCGCCTCCCCTCCACCGGTCAAGAGACCCCATCGGACCCAGACGCCAATGGCCCGGCCGAGCCGGATGGCAAGTCCGCACCCGAACCGGCGTCGGAGCCAGAAGCTGATCCATATTCGTTGGAAGCATCTTTGGAGCGCTTGCGCTCTTGGGGCGCCAGTGGTGGCCGGATAAGTCAGGCAACCAAGACCGAACCCGCCCCGGTGCGGCCTACTCAAAAGCGGACCACCAAAAGTAAAGGGTCCGCAGCTCCGGCCGGGTTTGCCGAAGCGTTCAAACGGGTAGTCATGGACATAAAAGGGGTGGATTTAACAGGCGAAGACCTGCGGGCGGCGAAGAAGTCACTACCTGCCCACTTGCGGATTGGTTTCCGGGTAGTTGATGAGCGTGGAGCCATTATCGGCGCCTCTGATTCTCTGCCTGAATTGCAGCGCCGCTTCACTTCTAACGCGCAGGCGGCACTTCAGTCAGCCGTGAAAGACGCTTTGGACCAAGCCCTGCAGCGGCGCGGCCCCACTGCCCCACCGGTCAAACCCCGTCCAGAGCGTGCCGCACCTCAAGAGAAGAAGCCCCCGGCCGAGTTAGGCCGCGACCTGGTGGCGGACAATATTTCTTCGTTACCCGAATCTGCCCTGCCCCTTGCAGTGGAAACTCAGGACGCCGCGGGCCTGCTGGTTCGCGGATATCCAGCGGCTAGCGTCGTCCGCAAGGACGGTGCTAACAGCAGTGTTTCGGTGCGGATCTTTCCCACCAAGGACGAAGCGTGGCGCGACCACGAAGAAGCAGTCGCCACCCTCTTACTGCGGAAACTGCGCTTAGAGACCGGTCGGGTGACCAGCCGCTGGACAGGGAAGGAAGCGCTGCTCTTAGCGGGATCCCCTTACCCTTCTACCCCATCTTTGGTGGAGGACGCCCAGCGGGCGGCGATCGCCTCCTTGTTGCAACGCTCCCCCACGCCGGCCGGCAAAATCCGAAGTGCAGCCGATTTGGATCGCCTGGCTTCGTGGATGCGTGACCGGTTTGAGGACGAAGTACATGCCACGATGCAGCGGGTCATTCGTGATGTCCAGGCTTTCGCCCGAGTTCAAGAAGCCGCGTCGAAGCATCCCCAACCAACGTACCGCGCAATCCGTAAAGCCGTCCTCGACCATGCAAATTCACTGTTTTACGCTGGGTACTTGGCGGATCAAGACCCGGCTGCGGCTCAGCATGTATCTCGTTTCCTTCAAGCGGATGCTGAGCGGCTACTACGCGCGGCTTCCAGTGCCCAAGCGCTAAACCAGGACCGGCAGCGCAGCGCCGAGTTAGCGAAAGTTCAACAGGCCGTTGCCGACGCGCAAGCCCGACTTTCCGCCCGCCCCTATTCGCGGACCCAAGCCAGCGAATTG
Source organism: uncultured Actinomyces sp. (assembly GCA_964346745.1). Lineage (GTDB taxonomy): Bacteria > Actinomycetota > Actinomycetes > Actinomycetales > Actinomycetaceae > Scrofimicrobium. The sequence goes on from CAYFWE010000042.1 coordinate 9,610, forward strand.
GCGACTCTAAATCTGTTGGTAGAAGAGTTGCGCGTGTCTTTATTCGCCCAGTCCCTAGGTACGTCAACACGCGTGTCTCCACAACGGCTACTTCGCCGCCTACAAACGCTGGAACAAAACTAGGCACACTGCAGCCGTGGATGACAAAACCTTTAACCCGATGACATACGCCCGCCTAGTCCTAGATGCACACGGCCTGTATGACTGGTCTCTTGCTTGGGACCAGGCTCGCAGGCGCGCCGGATCATGCAACTATTCCAAGCGTTTGATCACCTTCTCAGAACCGCTCTTCCGGCTTTATGAAGCCGATACCGCGCGGGACGTGGTCTTGCATGAAGTGGCCCACGCGTTGGCGGGGCCGAACCAAGGTCACAATGCGCATTGGAAAGCAATCGCATCGGCCCTTGGCGCCGTTCCCAAAGCGCTGCTTCCCCCGGGTTTGCCCAAGCCAGAGCCAGTGTGGGTGGGTCAGTGCCGGCAGTGCGGGACATCGAAGGAGCTGTTCTCCATGCCCCGACGCGTGGTGTCCTGCGGCATATGCTCCCCAAAGTTTGACGCTGCTTTCATTCTGGAGTGGACCCGTCACGGCACGCCTTCCGCACCTACCGGGGCGTACGCGCAAGAGTTGCGTCGCTTACAGCGGGCTGCCCAAACTTGAGGCAACCTCTACCGGATCAGTGGTTATCGCACTATCGTGTCGGAA
>CAYFWE010000043.1:0-10289 GCA_964346745.1 uncultured Actinomyces sp.
GTGTGCTTGCGCGCTGGGATCCGGTGAGGAATGTTCCTATGTTTGTTTTTCCAGTCAATCCCACTGTTGGCCCCGATGGACTAGACCCCGCGAAGGCGTGGGGTGAGGTGCCCAAGGCTGATAGGTACGCGTGGTCCAGGTACATGCTGGACTACTGTCCTTTGTTTCCGGGCGCAAGCATTATGACGTTCATTGCTAGGGGTGTTGTTAACGGTGGCGATCACGTCCCGCAGGTGTGGAAGGAAACGGCTGCTGAGCTGCATGAGGCTGGATTTACACCGCTCTATTATTATCTGCTGGCTCAGTTGCTGTCGGAGAAGCACAGGCGGAATGAGCTGGATGAGGCAGCCCATGGGCATCTTTTCAAGCAGTGGTACGGGCAGCCGTTTCCCGACTTCCGGCTTGATGCTAAGGCGTGGGAGCCGTGGGTTCGGCGGGTGGTGCAGTCGGAGTCCCCAGGGCGCGCGCTGCAGCACATGCTCCATGGGACGGACTTGCCGGCGTTGGGGATGCTGATTTCTGCCGAAGGGTCGGTGCAGGAAGTGCGAGACTGACGGGGTTGGTGCGATCAGCTCAGCCGCTGCGGGATGCGGTTGAGCTGGTCTGCTAGGTGCTCCCACGGCGCACTGAGGTCCAAGGTGTTGGCTGCGATTCGAGTGCCTTGGATCGTTACTTCAAGATTCGGGTGTTCCTTGTCGTCCGTTTTCGCGTACAACAGCAGGCCGGCCACTGTCCCATCCTGATCAACATCCAAGTTCTTTGTGTAGGCCAAGATTTGGTAAAGATGGTCGGAACGTACCGTTCGCTTGCCGTGACGCCCTTGCGCCAACGGCTGCGAATAGTATTTGGCGTCGACAACCAAACGTTTGTTGCCTTTGCGTAAGACCAGGTCAGTGCTCATAGCGGGTAGCTGACTGTGAACATGCTGGCCCTCGTCCAAATCCCAAGGAACCCTAGGCGCAGAAGGAACCAACTGGGGGTGGTGAAACTTGAAGTACTCGAGCAAAAAACGTTCGTACAGAGCGTGCATTTCCTCTTCCGGTACCCAAGCCTCCAGGTTCGTGTCCCCAGGGGAGTCTTTGGGGAGAAGGCCGTGGACAATCAGTTCACCGACCCCCAGCAGTAGGCGATAGTCGGCGTTAAGACGGTTGTAGCTGAAGGTGTCCCAGCGGATCGAAGACGGATGGATGTCCGAAACCTCTTGCAGGTGCCGAATCAGCTGGCGGAGCTTGTTGCGACGTGCCGTGTCGACCTCACCTCTTCGAGCAAGCAGCATCATCACGGACTTGAGGGTCCTGTTTAGGGGCGTGTCGACCTGGTATTCGTCGAACTCACACACCACTTCTGAGCGGCCAGAGGTGCGCGTTATCGCGGTCTGGCCCATGTCCACACGGCCTCTAATCGTCAGTAGAGAGTCGGTGTTCAAGTTGTAGTCCCGGTGTACGCCGCGCTTGATTTGAGCGCTGACACCCTGCACCAAAATCTCAGCTAAAAGGTCATGGAGGTGGGTGAAGGGTTCTGAGCTCAGGGGGCGAACACCGTCGCCGCGCACCGACCGGAACGCGTACGCCAACATGACGTACACGTTCTGGAGGACTGCTGGCGACTGGGTCACTGGACAGCGCTTGTCAGTCTTTGGGACCAGTCGTCCACCGCCTCAGTGTTGTCGAACCAGTACTCCTCTAGCAGCGGGATCAGTTCATCAAGCACGACAGAGTTCAACCAGTCCTCATCGATGTCGGCAGGATTCGGGCTATGAAGGAAGCTGTGTCCAATCATGAAGCCCTTTCCCAGAGAGCGGTCCTCCGCGATTTCGGCGTTTAGTTGCCGCACCTCATCCACCAGCACGTCTAAGGCTGGGCTGCCCACCTTCTCCTTCCAGTCACGGTAACCTTCGGAAGAAAAACCTGGCTCCATTGCGAAAAACCCGAAGCGGCGCCGCAGAGCGTAATCAAGTACCGCTAGGGACCGGTCTGCCGTGTTCATCAGCCCGATGATGTGCACGTTTTCGGGCACTGAGAAGGTTTCATTCTTATATAGCAGACGCAGCTCTTCGCCTCGCTTGTCGGCCTCGATCAGCATCAGCAGTTCTCCAAAGATCTTTGAGATGTTCCCTCGGTTGATCTCATCAATTATGAAAAAGTAGGGGCGGTCAGGATCATCCTTGCGGGCCTCCTCACAGAAACGGTAGAAGGGGCCCTCTGTCAGAACGAAACCGCCAGTTTCAGTTGGCCGGTATCCCATCATGAAGTCTTCGTAGGAGTAGCTTTGGTGAAACTGGACGGTCTGGACGCGGCTGCGATCCTTGGAGCCCATGATTGAGTACGCCAGGCGCCTAGCTGAGAAAGTCTTGCCAACGCCAGGGGGGCCCGCAAGGATCACGTTTTTCTTGCGTTTCAATAGAGAAACTAGGCGAGCGTGGGCACTCTCATCCATAAAAACTTCGTCCAGGAAGGCGCCGCTGTCATAGTCGGCTGGCCGTGCGACCATCTGGTCACCTGCGGGTGCGTCGAGCTCATCACCTAGAAAGAGAGCCTCTAACTGTTCGGTGTAGTCCCGGTTAGGCGTGACGTTGGTTAGCGTCTTCACCTGGGCGAACCCAGGGTGTTCCCACAGGCCCGTGTGATCCCACCTCACTTCACGGACGTGAACGTATTGGTCCCGCGAAGGATCGTAGTGGGCGTCTGAGATGACTACTCCGCGGCCCAGCAGCTCTTTTCTACCGCGTTTCGCGTAAACAATGTCCCCGGGTTGGATCTCATTTTGAAACTGCCACAGGCACAGGGAGTCGTTCCGCAGGGAGCCGGAGGCGCCGCTTTTGTGAGCCAGCGCAGCCCTGATGGCCTCTTTGCTTTCGTACTGGCTGATGTCACCAAGCTCGGGCCATCTGATCGCCATCACGCCCTCGTCCGCAAACGCTTCCCACTCCTGCGCGTCTGGGCCGGGTGCGTACATCCAGTAGTGGCGCGGCCGATCTTCCGCTAAAGGTGGCTCTTCCACGTCCGGTGGTGCCCATAGCTCTTGGACCTGGGGGGTCCAGAAACCGAACGGGCCCTGTATGTCCTGTTCCAAAGATTTGCGTATGGCCAGCAAGTCCATGTCCAGTGCCTGCGGGCCATCACCACTTGGCCCACCTATCCGGTCTGCAAGTCCCCTTCGCAGCCGCTCTTTCATGTCGGTGGAGGCAATGAGTTCGAAGGTTTCGGGGAACATCAGCGACTGAAGGACATTGCGCATCCCGTGGTCGGGGCCTTGGGTAGACAGCATGAGGTTTTGAACTTCCCAGGGGTCATCGCGCATTGCTGCGCGCTGCTCTTCAGGCAGTGCGCGCCACGCTTGGACGAAGCGGGAAGCCCAGATAGCTTGCCGCCAAAGGGCGCCAAAGTATCCCTGGCCAGCAGTGAAGCCTCCTTGTCCCGTCGGTCGGTCAAGCGATTCGTTTAGCCAGTTGGGGATTTCCGGTGCTGGCTCCGTGTGACGAAGGACCAGGTCAAGGTGCGATCGACGGGTCTTGGGTCGGGCGGATCCGACTGGGTGCTCACGTAGGAAGACGAGCTCTGCCGCCAGCAGGACCACTGCTCTGCTGGCTCCTTCCAGTTGGAGTTCAAGCTTCTCCCACTGGGACAGGTCCGTGCCTTCGATTGGTTCGTCTTCTATCCGGCGGCGCAGTTCTTCCGCTACTTCTGTGTCCCAGATCCGAACCGTTGGGTCAAGGACTGAGTAGCCGTCGCCGAGCATCTGGTCGATGATCGGTGCCACCTTGTAGGCGATTTCCAAGTCCGCGTCTAAGTGAGAAGAGCGCCCTGGACCTTCCGGTTCTTGTTTAGCGTCGGCATCGTGGTTGGTCATGTAGGTGCTCCTCTTACCGCTGTTCGAAGGTGGCTCTGCCCATTGAGTCACGCCTTCCTAGCGTACGCGGCTAACTCCACGGGGTGCTGCGCAGCGGTTAGGGCAGTTGGTCGGTTGTTGGAAATGGGGAACCTGGTTCGCGGAGGCCTTGGCTCTTTGGTTTGGATGTCGTAAAGGTGGCTATGAGGTGGTGAGAAGAGGGGATAGTTTTGAGGACAGAGCTGTCTTCCGGGTTGGCTAGCTGTTTGGGGTGTGGGTGCATGCAATGTCCAGTGTGTTCATTTGACGTGGATGAGTGGGAGATCTGCGAAAACTGTGGGTACCAGAACAGTGGTGCGGAGGAAGGTACGGACAATGGGGATTTGGATGCGCCGCCGGGACCGAACCAGATGACGTTGAGGGAAGCTCGGTTGGCGTATGAAGAGGGTCGGGAGGTCCTGTGATCGGCCTGCGGGGATGTGTGAAATGAAACCGTTTTGTCCTTTGTTTTTGCTGGTGGACGGTTTTATTGCACACATCTTCGGAAGGGTGGGTCCCCGGGGAGGGGTCTTGACGGCGGTGCCACAATGGATTGGTGCGCCGAACCCCCCAGACCAGCTGACCTAGATGCCGTTGATGCCAACAAAAAGTTTGGCGTGCTGAGAAGCTGGGCCACTGGCCCGTACCTGGTTGGTGGTGGAACCTCCATGATGGGGGACTCCATTGAACACGTTTTGTCCTACTGGGTTCTTTGGGAGACCTTCCATTCCCCGGCACTGGTCGGGTTCCAACTGATCAGTCACTGGACGCCGTTCCTGCTGCTCAGCACGTGGGCGGGAGCTTTGGCTGAACGCTACGACTGCAGACGCATCATTCAGATAGCTCAAGCGCTCTTTATCTCTGTTTCCTTGGGTTGGGGGATCTTGTTCCTGACGGGAACACTGCAGCTTTGGCATGCCGTCATCCTTCTGATCGTTCACGGGATGGCCGGAGCGCTTTGGGGACCAGCGGAACAAATGATGCTCTACGACTTCGCCGGTCCTAAAGCGCTACCGAGTGCTATCCGCATCAACGCAACGTTTAGGTCCCTGGGGTTTTTGCTGGGACCCGTTGTCGGTTCAGCTTTGCTGCTTACGGTTGGTGCTGCAGCCGGCATGTTCATCAACGTCGCCTTCTACTTGCCTTTGACTATTTACCTGATCTACACGCCCTATACGGGCCATCAGCGCAACGCTGCCCCAAAGGCTCGCGTCGGGTTCTTAGAGTCCTTCAAAGTCCTGGGCACTGTGCGTCGCTACCCGGCGATTTTTGCGGTGTTGCTGATCGCGGCACTGTCCTCAGTCACAGTCGGAGCGGTCCTGCAAAACGTGATGCCCGTGTTCGCGAACATTCTGAATCCCGGTGCGGACGTTCAACCTGGATCAGCCACGGCGCGTTCCAGTTCGGCAACCGCAGCCGACACGGTAAGCACAAACTGTCCGTTCAGCGGGTCCGTGTTCAATGCTCGATTATCGACGCGCGCCTTTAGGTCCCCAACAGTCCCGAGGAGATACGTTGTAGAGCGAGCAAGTCGGTCAGGTGAAGTTGCCATGAGCGTGCCCCTCGAGCGTGCCCCTCGAGCGCGCGAGCCAGTAGCTCTTGGAGTTGCCGCTGGCCCGTAGTGCTTCCACTGGCCCTGTCCGCGAATTTCCGGTCACAAGCCACAAGCTGGGCCTAATGCGGTCAGGATTTTGATCCGCAGCGCTCACACGCACGTAGCCCACAGTCTGACCTTGCGGGTGTCCACCCGTATCTCAACCTTCCGACACCCCTGTCCAACAGGGTAGACCTTGATGAAGCAGGGTCTACTGGTTCGAGGATAAAAGCGAAGAGGTCCCCCGCATCGTGCGAGGGACCTGTCACCTGACGACTCCGGCTTAACCCTCGTCCTCAGCCGCCTTATCCCGACCACCCGTCTTGGGCTTATCGTTTGGCCCACCTTTGATGAATGCCTCTACCTGGGCGCGGGCAGCCTTATCGGTCATTTGGATCGGTGGGGACTTCATGAAGTAGGCCGAGGGCGCCCACAGTGGCCCCCCAATCCCGCGGTCCAAAGCGATCTTCGCAGCGCGAATAGCGTCGATCACGATCCCAGCTGAGTTGGGTGAATCCCAAACTTCCAGCTTGTATTCCATTTGAATTGGCACGTCACCAAACGTCGTTCCTTCAATGCGGACGAAGGCGAACTTGCGGTCCTCTAACCACGGCACGTAGTCAGATGGGCCAACATGAACGTCCTTCTCTTTGAAGTCAGACTTCATATTGGAAGTGACCGCTTGGGTCTTAGAGATTTTCTTGGATTCCAAGCGGGAGCGCTGCAACATGTTCTTGAAGTCCATATTGCCACCAACATTAAGTTGGTAGGTGCGGTCGATTTTCACGCCGCGCTCTTCCATGAGGCGCACCAAGTCGCGGTGGGAAATCGTGGCCCCGAACTGACTCTTAATGTCATCGCCCACAATCGGCACGCCCGCATCGGTGAACTTCTTGGCCCACTCGGGATCAGAAGCAATAAAAACAGGCAGGCAGTTCACGAACGCACAGCCGGCATCAATCGCGCACTGAGCGTAGAAACGGTCGGCCTCTTCTGACCCAACCGGCAGGTAAGACACCAGCACGTCCGTCTTGGTTGCTTTGAGAACTTCGACCACGTCGATTGCGGGGGCGGGGGATTCTTCCACCGCATCGGCATAGTATTCGCCCAAGCCGTCCAAAGTAGGGGCTCGCATAACGGTTACGTCCGCAAACGGAACATCAGCGAACTCTACCGTGCAGTTTTGGCTAGCGAAGATAGCCGCAGACAGGTCCGACCCAACCTTGGCCGCATCCACGTCGAATGCAGCCACAAACTCGATGTCGTCGATGTCGTAGTCGCCGAACTGGACGTGCATGATCCCGGGGATCTTCTCGTCAGCCTTCGCATCCTTGTAGTAGGACACACCTTGTACTAAGGATGAAGCGCAGTTACCCACACCTACAATCGCGACGCGAATCTTACTCATTCAAGTTCCTTTTGGTTCCAGACGTTTAGTCATTGTCTTGCAGTTGTGGCCTACAGCGCCGGTTCCGGACTTCTTCCGCCCGACAGCGTAGAGGACGTGTCATCTGATTGAATCAGACGATCAAGCCATTCCAGCTCACTTTGCGCTTGTTGGCTATCCAGCTCCGCTTTTGAGCGGACCCAGAAGTCTTTGGATTCCTTAGCCGCCCGCCCCGCCTCTTGCCGGGCCAATACCCGCTCCCGCCGGGCTTTCAAGAGCGCCAAGCGGGTTGCCGGAGTGGCTTTCGACATGAGGCCGATTGTCAACGGCAGCGAGTCATCATCCACTTCAGCATCCGCTAACGAGGTCAGCAGGTGATCATTTCCTGCCGGCGTGATCCGATAGACCACCTGTTTACGTGTTGAGGAGGACGACCCCGCGTGGGAGCGTTTCCCTTTAGGGGCAGGGCCCGCAGTGACTTGAATCAGGCCGCGGTCTTCTAAGCGGTGCAAAGCGGGATACAAAGACCCGAACGACAGACGTCGCAACGGTCCCAGGGTGCGGGAAAGACGCTTGCGCAGTTCATACCCGTGCAAGGGTTCGCTGAGTTCACCGAGGATGGCCAACTCCAACATGCTTGCCCGAACGCCCACTAGTCTCCTAACCCGTATTCACACCGTGCGTTCACAGTAGCAAAAATGTATCGCCCCGATAGGTCAGACCAGTATCAGTCGCATCACAGTAAAGCGCCATTCGTGCCGCTCATCCGGTATTTTGCAGCCCGGCCGAAACCCCAGAGACAGAGAGCAGCAGCAAATGCTCCCAATTCTCAGTGTCACTGTCCGACTCGGTGCTTGGATCTTCTGTTCGCAGAGCCCGCAAAGCGCGCAGTTGCAGCAGGGACAAAGCATCAACGTACGGGCTGCGCAAATCTACTGCTCGGCGCAAGGCCGGCCGGTTTTCAAGAAGCGTGTCGCCGCCGGTGATCTTGGCTAGCCAAGAACTGGTGCGCTCCATCTCGTCTAAGACAAGTTCGGTCAAATCTTCGCGTCCGCCCAACTCCAAATACTCCCGGGCGATTCTCGGATCAGCCTTTGCCAAACTCATTGCCACGTTGTCGACAACGGCTTGGAAGAGCGGCCACTCTTCATAGGCCTGCTGCAATTTGGCAACGTCACCGACCGCTTCAAGGGCGCTACCCAGCCCGAACCAACCGGCTAGATTCAGGCGTGCTTGGGACCAGGCGAAAACCCAGGGGATAGCCCGCAGATCTTCCAATGATTCCACTGATAACCCGCGGCGGGCCGGCCGGGAACCAAGTTGCAGTTCCCCAATTTCTTCCATGGGAGTGACGGTGGCGAACCACGCGGCGAACCCTTCCGCATGGGTGAGCGCGTCGAACGCTTCCCGGGAAACTTCGCTGAGTTGGCGCGCCATACCCGCATATTTTTCAGCCGCCTGGTTATTCCGCTCTTCGATGGAGGGCGCCACCGCCATCAGCGCCGCTGCCGCCACCTGGTCAATATGGCGGGTCGCAATCGTGGGGTCACCGTAGCGGGCGAAAACGACCTCCCCCTGTTCGGTCAACTTGAAGCGTCCATCCACCGAATGTGGAGGTTGAGCAAGGATCGCGGTGTTAGTTGGCCCGCCCCCACGTCCCAAGGATCCCCCGCGCCCGTGGAAGAGAGTTAGCTCCAAGTCGTGCTTGCGGGCCCAGTCAGAAATGCGTTCTTGAGCTTCATAAAGCGCCAAGTTTGCGGCCAGTGGACCCACATCTTTAGATGAGTCCGAATAGCCCAGCATCACTTCTACTTTTCCGCCGGTTTGTTCTAAGCGCGCTTGCAGCTGCGGGATTTGGAGGGCGTCCTCCAAAATCTGGGGAGCATTATTCAAATCTGCGAACGTTTCGAAGAGGGGAATCACGTCCAAAGTTGGGTTCACACCAGATTCTTCGGCCAGCTTGTACACGGCCGCAAGGTCGTCGGCTGACTGGGTGAAAGACACGACGTAACGCCCCGCTGCCCGGGGGCCGTACCGGCGCTGCAACTGGTGAACAGCGCGGAACACTTCCAAGACCTCTTCAGTTTGCGGGGACAGGTCACCGGCAGCAGAAATTTCTTCCAACGCACGGGCATGCACGGCCGAATGCTGGCGCACTTCCAGTTCCGCCAAATGGAAACCGAAAGTTTCCACCTGCCAGATTAAGGACTGCAGCGCCCCGTACGCCTGCCGGTTCGCCCCGGCTAAAAGTAGCGAATCTTGAACTACGCGCAGGTCCGACAATAGTTCGTCCGGTTCCGCGTACCCCAAATCCGCGTGTCGGGCCCGGGTTGCCGCTAGACGACGGGCAATCAGGGTGAGTACCTGCTTGTGGGGTTCATTGGGGGCTCGCAGCAGAGCCTCTTGCGCGCCCTCCTCATCCGCGGCGGCTAACTGCTGCCAAAGGCGAAGTAGAGCGGCCGATGCGGGAGTTTCTTCACTGTCCAAAGTGGCTTTACGCGCCAAACGACTAGTGGTTGACTCTAGACCGCGAAGCACATGGTCAGAAGCGATGGCCACCGCTTTCTTGGTTACTGAGGCCGTGACATAGGGGTTTCCGTCACGATCCCCGCCAACCCAAGTGCCCAGCCGCATAAACGGCGAAATCAGCGGTTCGGTCACGCCCGCATCATCCCCGTGCAGGGCGTCCTCCACATACTGATAGGTCTGGGGGATCGCAGTGTAGAGAGTCTGGTCAAAAATCCCCATTATCGACCTCACCTCATCTTCTGGATGAGGACGGGTGGACCGAACCGGGGAAGTGCGCCACAAAGTGTCCACTTCTTCGCGTAGTTCACGCTCCAGTCGGGCCTGAGCCGGCGCATCTCCGGCCGCATTCGCTTTTTCTACCAGCAGGGCCGCCACCCGCCTGATTGCCGAAGAAACTGCGCGGCGGCGTGCCTCCGTAGGGTGCGCCGTGAAAACCGGGTGGAACCGCAGGTCTTTGAGGCGCTGATTGGCGGCATCCTCCCCAATTTCCTCTTTGAGTTGCTCATACGCCTTGGGCAGGGTGTCCATTTTTCCTTCGGCCTCTGCCTGTCCACTGCGAATCAGACGCACCCGTTCCTGTTCTTCCGCCAGATTCGCCAAGTGAAAGTAGACGGTAAAGGCGCGTGCCACCTCATCGGCTCGTTGAACGGTGAACGTGTCGACGATGCGTTTGGCTTCTTCAAATGCCGCGGCTGACCGGTCACGGTAGGCGGTGATGGTCGCCTGACGTAGAGCCTCAACATCTTCTAAGAGTTGGGGTGATCCACTTTCTTGCAGGATCTCTCCCAGCAAGGTGGACAGCAGGCGCACATCGCTACGCAGATTTTCCGACACCGGTGAACTATTCGTTACGGACATTCCGACACGATAGTGCGATAACCACTGATCCGGTAGAGGTTGCCTCAAGTTTGG
>CAYFWE010000044.1:0-10241 GCA_964346745.1 uncultured Actinomyces sp.
CTCTGGGTTATGAGCCCAGCGAGCTACCGAGCTGCTCCACCCCGCGTCGGCTTATACAGTCTAGGCGCCCATGCCATCAGCAGGCAACCGCCGCGAGCGTGGTTTCTGTCATATCCCCTGCTCGCAGCGGTCATGGCCTATTCGTTATCAGTCGCCTTCTTAGCCTCTTCACCGAGCGTCCCGAAGTCGACGTCGCCGGACTCGGCATTGCCGTCAGCGTTTGCCTTGCCCTGATCTGCTAAGTCTTGGAGTCGCACCAGTTCTTCCAGCGCAGAGTTTAGCTTCGCTTGGGCTAAGCCGTACGCCTGCCAGTCGCCTGCCTTCATGGCTGTGTCCGCTTCAACCATGGCGTCCCGCGCGCGCAAGATGGTGGCGTTGAGCGTGGCTTCGGCGTCCATCGGTTCTTCACCTTCGGTGCCTTCATCCCCTTCTGGCGTCACATCCGAATCGCCAGTTGTCGCCTGAGCGTCGCCCGCGAAGGTCTGGTCGAGGGCTTCGTTCAGGGTTCGTGCGAATCCGACTTGTTCACCAAAGGCGGTCAACACGTACCGCAGAACCGGGTAAGACGTCGACCCGGTTGATTGGACGTACACGGGTTGCACGTAGAGCAACCCGCCGCCAACCGGCAGGGTCAGCAGGTTACCGCGGATAACCGAAGAGCCCTGCTGACTGAGCAAGTTGAGCTGTGTAGCAACCTGCTGGTCCGTGTTGAAGTTGTTTTGAACCTGTCCGGGCCCCGGAACGGTGGTCGAGGACGGAAGGGCTATCAGGCGCAGCTTCCCGTAATCTTCACGAACTTCACCGGGAGTGTTACCCGTTTCTGAATCAACCGCTAAGAAGCCAGCCATAGCGGCGCGGCGTGCTTCCCCACCACCGGCTGGAACGTATACCGAGGTCAGCGAGAATTCCGCGCTTTCTTGCCCGGGCATCTGCATCGTCAAGTAGTAGGGAGGCTGAACCCCTTGGCTGCCAGCTGAGGTTTCCGCGGTTGCCGACGTTGGGTCTTCTGACAGGCGCCAGCGGTCACCACCGGTGTAAAACTCTGCTGCCTCAGTGACGTGGTACGTCTCAAGCAGCATTCTTTGTACCTTGAACATGTCTTCTGGGTATCGGAAGTGTGACATCAAATCACCCGACACTTCGGACATGTCGTTGATCATCCCGGGGTAGACACCCTTCCAGGCAGCCAGAATCGGGTCTTCCGCATCCCAGGTGAAGAGTTTGACCGACCCGTCATAGGCATCGACGACGGCCTTGACCGAGTTGCGCATGTAGTTAACCGTGTCCGAAGCAAGCAGTGCCGAATCCCCGGTTCTAGAGTCAGTCGTCGCACTCGTCAAAGAGACGCGCTCCGAATACGGGTAGTTTGCCGAGGTCGTATACGCATCCACGATCCACACCAGACGCTTGGGTGTACTCTCATCCCCGTCCATGTCGACAACCGCCGGGTAGGCCTTGTGTTCCAACGTCAGGTAGGGAGCAACTTTAGCGACACGTAGCAGTGGGTCACGGTCGTAGAGAATCTGAGATTCAGAGTTGGTCTGAGCGGAGAAGAAAATATCGGTCGAACCAAACTTCAACGCATAGAGCAGTTTGTTCCACGGGTTACCTACCGACGGGCCCCCGTCACCGGAAAACGTGGTTTGAACCTGACCTGATGGCGCATTGTCATCGGGATAGTCCAACTCTTGGGGTGGCGCACCTTCTGGGGCACCAACGATGGAGTACTCAGGTGAGTTCTGCGAGAAGTAGACGCGGGGTTCGTATTCCCCCAGCTCCCCTTCCGAAGGGATTGAGGATTCCCAAAACGCCGGCGTGCCGTCAGGGCGAACCGTGTTTCCGTACGCTGCCACGACGCCAAAGCCATGCGTGTACACGGTGTGCGTATTCACCCACGTCTGCTGCTCTGCTTGCAGGCCATTCAGGTTGAGGTCGCGCACCGCGATGACGGTGTCCCGCCGCTCATCATCGATTGTGTAGCGGTCTACCGACAGCTTCGAATCGAACGTGTAGTAGGGGCGAGACTGCTGCAATTGGCGCACCGTCGGCGCAATGACCATCGGGTCGAGAAGTCGGATCTGGGAAGTCGCTTGAGCATCGTTTCGCAGCTGCCCCGGTGCCACGTCTGTCTTCGCAGCGTAGGTCTGGTATTCGACCTCATCCAAACCGTAGGCGGCCAGGGTCGCATCGATATTGCGTTGAATATAGGGCGTTTCCATCTGGCGAGCGTTCGGGGTAACCCGGAACTGCTGAATCAATGCCGGGTATGCCCCACCCACGACGAGTGCCGACACGACGGTAACTGCCACGCCCACGGCCGGCAGCCGCCAGGTTCCCCGGAATGCGGCGACGACGAACAGCACCGAAACCAGCAGGGAGATAACTGCGAGAACAACCTGTGCAGGTAGGACGGCGTTCACCTCTTTATAGAGCGCGCCGTCGACCAATTCCCCGCTCTTGAGGACCAGAGTGTAGATACCCACCCAGTACCGCAGTGCCACAACTAGTGACAGACCCGCACCAAGCAGACCAATCTGCATCCGTGAACTGGGGGTCATCTTGAAGCGAGGAGTGAAAGAAATCCCGCCGTAGAGGTACCCGATAATCACGACTGCCAGCAAAGACACCACCAGCGTGTTCAGCAGGAACCCGAGGACAATGTCCAAAATCGGCAGTGTGAAGACGTAAAAGCCGATATCGAGATTGAACTGCGGGTCGGTAACTCCGAATGGGGTGCGACTAAACCAGACCAGGAAGGTCTGCCACTGGGTGGCCATACCGGCGGCTGTCATCAGGGCGATTAGCGCCGGCACACCCCAGAAAAGGAACTTTCGGAAAGGTTCCAACGCTTTTTGATATTCGCGCAGGTTTGAACCCCGCTGACCGCCCACCCGCTTCGGTCGCGTCTTATAAGCCCAGGTAACCGCTCCAACTATCGCCGCAAACTGGATGATGAAGGTGATGGCCCACAGCCCGGCTGCTGAGCCCCACCTGGTCCACAGCACCCGCTGTGCTCCGAGCTGGTTGAACCACAGCACTTCGGTCCACAGTTGAGAAGCAGTGTAAATAATGACGCCCACGACGGCGAGTACGCCGATGGTGATGGCCAGTGGGCTGCGCAGTGCGGTCTTCACCGAAGCGCTATCCACGTTGGTCGGTCCGCGTCGATTTTTCGGATCCCGCGACGGATCAGGGGTTGCAGTCGGGAAGAAAGTCACCGCTGTCCTTTCTGGGCGCGCCCTAAAGACGCCCCTGTTTCACTCACCGGCATTCTACCTGCCTTGCCGTCAACTCCCCCCAAGCGGATACGATTGCGGCCATGAGCGAAACAAATGCAACCACGGACCAGCCCAACGCACCTGACGCCACTCAAGCTCTGCGTGCGGTGACCAATGAGATCGAGGCGGGCGCGGCTCGCTTAGGGTGGGACAAGCCCCCGTCGATTTACGCCCTCGTACAAACCCAAGCTCTACTGGAAACACCTGATCTGCCCGCTGATGTAGAGGCAGATTTACGTGAAGCCTGGGATGGGACGACCACGCACCTGTCAGCCATCTTGCAAGATTCGATCAGCGATGATGTGGAGGACGTCCTGCCGAAACTTGCTTGGCCAGAGACTGTCACCGGTGCCGCACTGACGCTGGAGCGGCTGGTTGCTCCCCCCGAAGTTGAGGCACAGGCACCCGAAGACCCCGATGAAGCAGCCGAGTTCATCAGCAATCACCCCCTCAGCGCCGAAGTGCGCCTCACGGTGGGGGCAACGCGGAACGGCGATTCTTGGTGCGCGATTCGCACGCGTGATTTTGACGACCCCGCCCACGTAGTTGCCGGGGAGAACTTGGTTCCACTGTTGGTCGAAGGACTCCAGAACAGTCTGCTACCCGATACCGCAAGCGAGGAATAGTTACCCGGCGGCGTCGACCCTAACCGGACATTGCGGCAAATCGGCCGTATCGTCAGCTGCGATTTTCTCTACCACCCCGACGCCCTCACGCAAATTAGACACTGGCACCGCGGTGATACCCGCTGGTTCCTTACCGGCTGCTTCCAAACAGTTTTCGGTTGGCAAGAGGAACCAGTGGGCGCCGTCTCGCTGCGCACCATACATTTTTTGGACCACTCCCCCGATTGGGAGGACGTTTCCAGCGAAGTCCAAAGCGCCGGTTCCCGCGATGATGTCATCCCCGATGATTCCGCCCGGAGTCAGTCGATCGATAATGCCGAGGGCGAAGATCAGTCCCGCTGACGGGCCGCCAATGCGCTCCAAATGGATGGCAACATCCACGGGCGTATCCGTGTCAGCGCTGAGGTACACACCCATTTTCGAGCCGCGGCTGGGCGTCGGTGACTGCTCTTCGGGAGCCGAGGTAATCACTTGAACTGTCTTGCGCTCACCCTCCCGATCAACAACAACTTGCACGGCGGACTGTGGGTCTGTCTCTTCCATGAGCGCATAGGGGACGGAGGGTTTGGTGACCTCGTGTACCTGGCCGTCGGGCGTTTCGATGGAGACGAGGACGTCGCCCGGTAACAGGATCCCGTCTGAGCCCCCGCCCTCGACCGTGTCAATAACGGTCATAGTCGTTGTCATGGGCAGTCCCAGATAGTCCAATGCGGCGATTGTGGCGGCCGAATGTGAGGACTGCATCTGTGCCTTCCCCGCTTCAGCCACGTCTTCCGCCGTCACCTGAGGGCTATAAAGATCGTCGTAGGGAATGATCGCCGTACCAGTTTGGAACCAGGCCGCCACGATGTCCTTCACTCGCACTGTTGATCCAGGTCCGCCGATACTGTTAACGGTGACCATGCGCAGTTGACCGTCTGCCTCGTCTTCGATTACCAGTTCATAGGG
The DNA here is from genome assembly GCA_964346745.1 of uncultured Actinomyces sp. Taxonomy (GTDB): domain Bacteria; phylum Actinomycetota; class Actinomycetes; order Actinomycetales; family Actinomycetaceae; genus Scrofimicrobium. Next base: position 4,853 of record CAYFWE010000044.1, read on the forward strand.
GTCATCCCCACTTTGGGTGAAGTCGAGGACGGGAATGTCACCCTGGGTGGCAAGCACATCAACGGTGGGCCCGGGACTTTGCACGACGTAGCGCATCGGGATCAAAGAAGCCGCGATTATCACCGCGGCGATCGTGGTGGCTGCGGCGATGATCCACAGCCAAGAAGTCAGACCTAGGCGACTCCGCGTGGGGGTGGTCTCTGAATCGTTGATGCGCATTTGTCTATTGTGCCTGCCTGGCCTACTTCCTGTCGTCCCCCAGTTTTCTTGCTAGCTATTCGGCTTTGAGCGTATGCGTAACGCCGGCTTGTCGATAGGCTGGGTGTATGAGTGAGAACTGGCAGTTTCCCTCCGACGATGATGAAGATCCGTTGAAGGCGTTCCTAGAATCCCTTCTAGGCCAAGGTGGGGCAGATGACGCGCTGGACGCGCTGCGCTCACAAGGTTTTGACCTGAGCGCGATTCCCGGTTTGGGGTCCCCGCACATGCTGTCCCAAGCATTGGGCCAAATGCGGTTTCTGATGAATTCTTCTTCTGATCCAGTCAACTGGCGCATGGTGGAAGAGATGTCGCGTCAGCAGGTCTTCCAATCCGGTGACCCCCGGCTCAGCGCGGCACAGGCGAATGGGGTGCGTCAAGCATTAGCCGTGGCGGACCTCTGGCTGGATCCGGTCACAGATTTTTCTATCAGCAACGTGGATCGACAGGCGTGGACTCGGGTCGAATGGGTTGATCAAACGCTGCCCGCTTGGAAGCAGATCTGTAATCCGATCGCAGAAAATGCTTCTGCCGCTATGGCTGAAGCAATGCAGTCTCAGCTGGACGTCGGCGGCTTCGGCGTGCCGGAAGAGATGGCGGGACTCGCGCAATCCCTCTCGGCGATGCTGCCGAAGATGGCGGCGATGGCTTTCGCTTCTCAGATTGGCAACGCCCTCACCCAAATGGCACGGGAGGCCCTGGGCACTTCCGATTCTGGTCTGCCACTGACTGCTGATTCGGTCACTGCTCTTCTTCCCACGAATCTGGCTGACTTTGGTGACGGGTTAGATGTTCCTTTCGAAGAGGTCACCCATTTCGCGGCGGTGCGTGAATGTGGACAAAGCCGCCTGTTCGCATCGGTTCCGTGGCTGCGCCACGATTTGCTTGTAGCCATTGAACGCTACGCGCGGGAGATTTCTTTGGATGAGGACGCCATCATCGAAGCCGCCCAATCCATTAACCCGGCCGACCCTCAATCTCTGCAAGATGCGATGAGTTCTGGGGTGTTCGCCGCTGAACCAACCGATTCGCAGCGACGGGCACAGTTGCGGCTTGAAACGCTCTTGGCGCTGATTGAGGGGTGGGTGGAAGTAACTACCGCAGACGCGGTGGCCCCGCATCTTCCCCACAGTCACCAACTGCGCGAGATGATGCGTCGCCGTCGGGTGACCGGGTCCTCGGGTGAACACCTCTTGCGCGAACTGGTGGGCTTGGAGCTCCGACCTCGACAAACGCGCGGGGCAGCCGAAATTTTCCGTCGCCTGCAAGCAGAGGGTGGAAATGAGGCGCGTGATGCACTGTGGGCTCACCCCGACGGGATTCCGAATGCAGACCAGCTCGCAGACCCGGACCTTTTCTTTGCGGAAACCCCGGTAGATGAAGAACTATCCGAACTGGACATGCAGTTGTCTGCACTGTTGGAAGGGACTTTGGGCTTCGACGAGTCAGTTCCTAAAGACATGCGCGGTGAAGAAGATACGTCGCCAGAAGACGAAGAATAGGTGGCGTAGATACCCCTGCTATTGACCGTTAGCTGCGTGTGCACACAATAGTTTTCAGCAGGGTTATCCACAGGTTGGCAGGGTTGTCTGCTAGATGAGCTGACCTGGGTCAAAGTGGGTATCACCGAAAGACCCGTTTGCTCAAGGATGGATATCTATGCGGCAGCTGCGCCCCCACACCTTTATTGCGGAAATACAGCCGGGACGGCTTCAAGTGGGATCAGCGCCCCCGCATATGGTTATCTTCTCTGACCTGTCCCCCGCAGAAGTGAAATGGTTGATGCTGCTGCAGGACTTCGATTCGCTGACAAAAACGGAGCGAGGCGAACTGGATAGGAACGTGGAGCTAACGCAGCGTCAAGAAGAGATTCTCGTGATGCTGAATGCGGCCGGTTTACTTACAGGGGACACGTCGAATCTTGCGGATCTGCACGTGAGGATTGTGGGACTGGACCGCGTTGGCGTGCGACTGGCATCTCTTCTCGCCGAAGAAGGGGTGGGGGCAATCGACCTGAAGGATCGGCGGGCCGTTTCCCCCGAACTGGGTCGTTTCTTTGATAGCGCCGATCTAGGTCGCCCCCGTCAAACCGCCTTGGCCCAAGAGTTGCGCGGCCGATACCGCGACACAAAGTTCGGCACGGTGAGCAACCCCGATTTAGTCGTGGTGTGCTCAGCGAACACTTGGGACCACGGAGTTTTGGGGCGTCTACTTTCACAAGACGTGCCCCACCTACCCGTAGTGGAGCGGGACCGCAGCATCCAGATCGGGCCCATCGTAGTGCCGGGTCGAACCGGGTGTGTCGTTTGCGCGGACTTAACGATGACGGACAGCTTCCCCCTGTGGGCTCAATCCTCTCTAGCCCTAGGCGCTGCCCCCGAACCGCAAGCGCCCGACTACCTGTGCGCCACTGCGGCCGGGCTGGCTGTAGCCCTAATCGTGGCAGCCTATACGGGTGATGTGCCGTCTGGGGGTTCTTCCCCGGCGGGAGTGGGCGGGGTGGCCCACTCATTCGAGGTCGGGCTGACCGGAGTTTCTACTCGCGAGTGGTACCCGCACCCAAAATGCGCATGCCAACAAGATGGCCTCGCGCTGTCGCCCGACCGCGCTGCGTGACCGGCGTTCTTCCGTCTAGAGGTAGTCGCGCACCAACCGCAATATGGGGGTTCCCCAGCGCTCCAGTTTGGTTGCACCGATGCCGCGCAATGCACCCAGCTGCCGTAGTGTCCTTGGTTTTGCTTCCGCAATGGCACGCAAGGACGCATCGGGTAACACGGTGTAGGCCGGTGCCCCGGCTTGACGGGATTCCTCTAGGCGCCACTGGCGCAGGGCTGCAAAAAGATCCCGCGTCGCATCATCCGCGTCTGCTAGAAACTCTCGATTCAAGTCTTCGGACTTGCGTTTCGTTCGGCTGGCAGATCCCGGTGCGGTCCACCGCCCGCGCCCCTCTTCCTGTGGCCACATAGGGGCGAGGAAGCGACTTACTGGCCGGGCTGTTTTCCGTCCTTCTGATCGAGCGCCAGAATAGCTGATCTGCAGGTGTTCGCGCGCGCGTGTGATTCCCACATATAGCAGTCGGCGTTCTTCCTCTATGGCCGGGGGTGTGACCGCCAACGAAATCGGCATTAGCCCTTCACACATTCCGACTAGGAACACTGCGTCCCATTCGAGGCCTTTGGCCGCGTGGAGTGTCGAAAGCACGACTCCTTGAACTGTCGGAGCCGCTTTGGCTTCCGCTCTTTCCTGCAAGTCGGCCACAAACTGTTCCAGACTCAAATCCGGGTCTCGACGCGCTAGTTCCAGTAGCGCAGTCAAGTTTGACCACCTCTCCCGAGCGGCGCCCCCGGATCCGGGCCCTTTCTCTGTCCAGCCGAGAGTCGAAATTATCTGTGCCACCAGGTCTGGAAGAGGCTCTTGAGGCGCATTTGCCAGGCTGCGCACCCGAGACTGCTGACGCAAAAGCAGCAGTGCTTTACGCACCTCTTCGCGGTCAAAAAACCTTTCCCCACCGCGCACTTGGAAGGGAATCTTCGCTGCGGAAAGTGCCTCTTCAAACACTTGCGACTGCGCGTTAATCCGGTAAAGGATCGCAATCTCAGCCAGTTCCACACCGGATCTGTGAAGCTCTTTGATGCGGGCGGTAACCATTTCAGCCTCATCAGCGTCGGTGGCACTCTTGACGAACCTGACTGCCGGTCCGGAAGGGCGCTGCGCTTTCAGCCTCACCGCGCCCGGAAGTCCCAATTGACGAGAGAAACCATCCATCCCCTTGGCCGCATCAACCACCTGGTTAGCCAAAGCCACCACCTGCGGGGTCGAGCGATAATCGCGCACTAGCTCCACTACACGCGCGCCTTTTATGCGCTTGGGAAACTCTTCCAAGTAGCGGGCAGAGGCACCTGTGAACGAATAAATCGTTTGGGCCACATCCCCGACTACACACAGATCCGTGCGGTCCCCACGCCACAGATCCAGCAGGTGGTGTTGCACGGGCGAGACGTCTTGGAACTCGTCCACTACAAAACTGCGGTAGCGGGAACGAACAGCCAGTGCGACATCCTCACGTTCTTCTAACATTCCTGATAGAAGCATGAGGACATCCTCGAAATCCATGGCATTTCGGTCTTCTTTGGCCTGCTCATACGCTTCATAGAACCGTGGGAACTCATCGACGTCTAAGTCTGCGGGGGGCGTGCGGCCGAACTGCCGCGCTAGATCGGGGTATTGCTCTGGGATAGCCAGTGACACTTTTGCCCATTCAACTTCGGCAGCTAAGTCGCGCACCACGGTCTTGTCGGCGCGGATCCCAACGCGCGCCGCTGCCGAGGCGATCACCGATGCTTTATGTGGCATCAGACTCGGTAATGCGCTGCCAGTGACATGCGGCCAAAAGTACGAAAGCTGTTTTAGAGCAGCCGCGTGGAATGTCATCGCCTGTGCCCTGCCGGCACCTAGAGCACGCAGGCGGGAAGCCATTTCAGCCGCCGCTTTCGCAGTGAAGGTCACCGCCAAAACGGTGCCTGGATCGACTGCACCAATCGCCGCACCATAGGCGATGCGGTAGGTGATCGCCCGAGTTTTACCAGTGCCAGCGCCCGCTCGCACACACAGCGGGCCGGACACTTGCAGGGCGACCTCTCTTTGTTGTGGGTCCAGAGCCGCGAGAAGTTCTTCCGGGGTGTGGCGCGTCGTCAAAAAGATTCACCTTTCATCCATGTGTTGATAATGCTGTGCGCGATGGCTGCCGGCCCAGGCAGGACTACGCTCTGTCGCTGAACCGCGTCCACCAGTTCTTCCCGGGTGAAGAAAGCGGCGCGGTCAATCTCTATCCCATCCGGTGTTGGATCCGGCTTCAAGGTCCGCGCGGAATAGGCGAGCATTAATGACCGGGGACGCGGCCAGGGTTGGGAACCCAGGTATCGAAGGTCGCGAACTGCCAGAGCGGTTTCTTCCCGCAGTTCGCGCACGACGGTGCGTTCCGCACTTTCGCCCGGGTCAACGTATCCGGCCGGCAAAGACATGCGCTTTTCAGCCCAAGCCACATTGTGTACTAGGAGCAGTCGGTCCTGTGGATCAAAAACAGCCACGATAACCGCCGGGTCGGTACGAGGATATTCGATGTGACCACAGG
>CAYFWE010000045.1:0-9558 GCA_964346745.1 uncultured Actinomyces sp.
GATTAATTGTTGGGGGAAGCCTCGTCGAGCAGTTCCCAAAAGCGGGCCCGCAATCGGTAGCGAATCCCATCGGGCAGGTTGTAATCGCTAAGCGCATCTGCCAGATCAACCAGCATGGCTCGGTCCAAATCGCTGGGGATAGTGGGCCGGCCAGCTCTTAGGTCCCGCTGTTGTTCTGCAGTGGATGAATCCTGCCAAGATTTGAGCGCCTGTTTGATCACCAGATCGGTTTTCTCACTCAGCTCAGCATCATCCACCTGGTAGGCGGGCGACAGGTAACCCGGCCCACCGCTGCTGTAAACCACTTCGGGGCCCGACAGTGCCGCGTCCACCCGTACCGGTGCAGGTCGGGGCGTAGAACGCGGTGAGCGGTGTGGCATCAGTGCGGGGCTTGGTTTGGCGGGAACAGTGCCGTGAGCGTCGGTAGAGCCGGGAGCTTCCGTCGTGGGGAGTAAGGCCACGTTCATGCACTTGTCTATCGACTCTTTGGGGAGGACGTGCACGGCGTCAGCGGCTTGGATGAGGTGACGGCTAACCGCATGCGCCGATCCGGTGGCGTTTGGCACGGACAATAGGGTCACCTGCACACCTTTGGCTTGGGCTTGTTCAACCGCCTCTGTTAGGTCATCGTCGCCCGAAAGCAAATAGATTGCATCAACGGCTCGGTTCCGTGAATGCGAAACCATGTCCAGACCGATACGGAGGTCGACCCCTTTTTGTTCGCCCTCAACCCCGATTCGACCCAGGCGAAGTTTGACTTTCGGTAGGGCGGCGATCCCTTCCTGAATTGGGTCAGCGACAGCATTGCGGGCTGCGTCGTACCAGTAGACGCGCAAGAGTGGCAGTCCTGAATCTTCTTCCACCGTGGTCGCTAGCTGCTCGATGAGGCCGCGATAATCGACAGTGATCCCACGACGCAGCGAAGAGCCGGTGAGCAAGGTGGCGGCAGCTGCAATCAAGTAGCCTGCATCAACGAATACCGCTGCCTGTGACCGCATGGCCCACCCCTACCCTCAAGTGTCGGGCCAGTCTCATGACGCCCGTCGTTAACTTATCAGCAATGAGGGGAATCACCCGGAAAACAACGCGGAGCCGATACGAACCGTCGTGGCGCCCTCTTCGATCGCCACTTCGTAGTCATTCGACATTCCCATCGACAGCTCTTTGAGGTCGAGGTCGGAGCCGAACTTTTCTTGCATCCGGTGCGACAAGTCCGCCAAGTCTGCGAAGGTGCGCCGCACAACGTCCTCGTCCTCGGTGAAAGGTGCCATTGTCATAAAGCCGGCTACCCGCAGATGAGGTAGGGCGGCCACCGACTCCAGAACCGAAGACACTTCGTGAGGAGAGAGCCCATACTTGGCTTCTTCGCCCGAAGTGTTCACTTGAAGAAGGACCTTAAGCTGCGGGGCTTGGCGGCTACCGTCGTCTAGTGCGCGTTGGGTGGCGGAGTCGAGCGCATTGGCGATCCGCAGGGAATCTACAGATTGAACTTCTGAGACAATCCGCGCCGCTTGGCCGGCCTTGTTCCTTTGTAAGTGTCCGATCAAAACCCAATCGATCGACAGATCCTCCAAGGCTGCTGACCGGGTGCGGAGAGACTGAACTTGGCTTTCCGCCAAGTCACGAAAACCCAGCTCAGAGATGATCCGAACGTGATCTTCATCGACGTACTTGGTGACGGGGAGCAGCCGAATCGAAGACGCATCCCGGCCAGATTTCGCCGCGGCGGCCGCAATACGCGACCGAACTTCATCCACGCGAGAAGCGATTTGTGTCGCTAACCGATTACTGGCGGCGTTGGCGGACGAGCTGGGCATTATCGATTCCTCTATTCGGGTAATTATTCGGTTACTGTCGAGTAAACAGGACGGGCGGACAATACACCATTCTGAGGCGCGCGTGCGCAAACTCACGCGACCAATCGTTGCTATACACTACGCGGGGGCATAAACTCAACATTCGCGCCCATGTGTCCGAGGTGACCTGTGTCCACACGCCAATTCAGCGCCAAGCGTGCAGGGCAGAGTCAGTTAGGGGCCGGGTGCGACGCGCGCACCGCATGCAAATGTCGACAGCCTACTTGGGTTGAGCGACAGAGAAACTTGCTGGGAAGGACCCCCTTTGGCTGCCAGTTCAAACGCGGCGATCGCCGCATACGAACCCAAACACCGTATTTCATTTGCGAAGCTCCACGAACCACTACAGCCGCCGAACCTGCTAGAGCTACAAGTTCGCAGTTTCGACTGGCTCTGCGGTACCCGAAGCTGGAGCAAGTACTCCCAGACCGCACTGCAACAGGCAGTGGTTCGTGGTGAGGAAGTTCATGGCGAATCAGGCTTGGATGAAGTTTTCGAAGAACTCTCCGGCATTGAGGACCCACGCAAGGAAATGCTCCTCGAATTCCGTGAACCCACATTAGAGCCACCCACTCACAGCCCGGAAGAATGCCGGGAGCGCGACCTGACCTACTCTTCGAAGATGTACGTCAAGGCTGACTTTACCTACGCCGAAACCGGCGAAATCAAGTCGCAAACCGTGTTCATGGGTGACTTCCCCATGATGACCGAGGACGGCACCTTCATCATTAACGGGACCGAACGTGTTGTCGTGTCTCAGTTGGTGCGCTCCCCGGGCGTCTACTTTGAGCGCCAGTCAGACCCCAACTCTGACCGCGACACTTACTCGTCCAGGATTATCCCGGCGCGTGGTGCGTGGCTGGAGTTCGAAATCGACCGCCGCGACGCCGTGTCAGTGCGTATCGACCGCAAGCGCAAGCTTCCCGTCACCCTCTTCCTGAAGGCAATCGGGCTGACCACACCCGAAATCGAAGTTCTTTTTGAGGACTACCCGCTGCTGCTGGAGACTCTTGCCAAGGACCCAGCAGAGACTCGTGAAGAAGCACTGGAAGAGATCTACCGTAAGGTGCGCCCGGGCGAACCTGCTTCCGTGGAAGCCGGCGATGCCCTTCTCTACAACTTCTACCGTGATCCGAAGCGCTACGACCTAGGCAAAGTGGGTCGCTACAAGATCAACAAGAAGCTCGGCCTCGACGTTGATGACAAGGCGAAGACCCTGACCGAGGACGACATTGTCGGGACCGTCAAGTACATGCTGGCTCTACAAAAGGGTGAAAAGACCCTGCCGGGCATCCGTGACGGTGAGCCGGTAGAAATCCGCGTCGAAACCGACGACATCGACCACTTTGGTAACCGTCGTGTCCGCGCGGTGGGGGAGCTAATCCAAGCGCAGATCCGCACCGGGCTTTCCCGGATGGAACGTACCGTGCGTGAGCGCATGTCCACTCAGGACCCGAAGGCGATTACCCCCACCTCTTTGATCAACATTCGCCCGCTTACGGCAGCAATCAAAGAGTTCTTCGGCACGTCGCAGCTGTCGCAGTTCATGGACCAGAACAACCCACTTGCTGGTTTGACACACAAGCGCCGTCTTTCCGCGCTTGGCCCCGGTGGTCTGTCTCGTGATCGAGCCGGCATGGAGGTGCGTGACGTTCACCCCTCTCACTACGGTCGTATGTGCCCAATCGAAACGCCGGAAGGCCCGAACATTGGTCTGATTGGTTCGCTGGCTGCATTCGCCCGCATCAACCAATTCGGGTTTATTGAGACGCCTTATCGCCGCGTTGAAAACGGCCGGGTGACCAACGACGTCCAGTGGCTAACCGCGGACGATGAAATCGGTCAGTTTATCGCTCAGGCTTCTGCACCCACAGACCCGGACGGTCGCTTCACCGATGAGTGGGTACTGTGCCGCGTCGCCGGTGAAGACCCAACTCTGGTTGAACGTGACGATGTGACTTATATGGACGTCTCGGCTCGACAGATGGTTTCGGTGGCTACGTCGCTGATTCCATTCCTTGAGCATGATGACGCCAACCGTGCGCTTATGGGCGCCAACATGCAGCGTCAGGCAGTCCCGTTGTTGACTACGGAAGCGCCCCTGGTGGGCACCGGTATGGAACGACGCACCGCCCACGACGCCATGGAACTAGAAGTGGCCGAAAAGTCCGGTGTTGTCGAATCCGTTTCTGCGGATGAGGTCGTTATAGCCAATGACGATGCCACCCGGACGCGTTACACGCTGGCTAAGTTCAAGCGTTCTAACCCGGGTAACTGCATCAACCAGCGCGTCCTCGTCAATGAGGGTGACGTGGTGAACCCTGGCGACGTTATCGCCGATGGTCCTTCCACTGACGGTGGGGAACTCGCGTTGGGTAAGAACCTGCTGGTTGCCTACATGTCGTGGGAAGGCCTGAACTATGAGGACGCGATTATCTTGTCGCGCCGCGTGGTTGAGGACGATGTGCTCACCTCGATCCATATTGAGGAGTACGAGGTCGACGCCCGCGAAACCAAGCTGGGTATCGAAGAGATCACGCGAGACATCCCCAACATCTCCGAAGAGGCAATGGCCGAGCTGGACGAGCGCGGCATCATCCGCGTAGGAGCTGAAGTCCGCGCCGGCGACATCCTAGTTGGAAAGGTCACCCCGAAGGGTGAAACCGAACTGACCAGTGAAGAGCGCCTGCTGCGCGCGATCTTCGGTGAAAAAGCACGCGAAGTCCGTGACACATCCCTGCGAGTACCCCACGGTGAAGAAGGCATTGTCATTGACGTGCGGGAACTCTCCGAAGAGGACGGGGACCTAGGTCCAGGTGTGAAGCAGTCGGTTCGTGTTCTGGTGGCTCAGCGCCGCAAGATCACCATCGGTGACAAGATGGCCGGTCGTCACGGTAACAAGGGTGTCGTTTCTAAGATTCTCCCGGTTGAAGACATGCCATTCCTTGCCGACGGAACGCCAGTTGACATCATCTTGAACCCGATGGGTGTTCCCGGACGTATGAATGTCGGGCAGGTTCTTGAGTTCCACTTGGGCTGGATCGCGAAACAGGGTTGGGATGCGACGAAGGCGCGTGAAGAGGGTGCTGCTTGGACTGAGCACCTGCACGTCGATGCGCTCAAGGCGCCGGAAAACTCCCCGGTTGCTACGCCCTCGTTCGACGGTTTGGATGCAGAAGAGCTACTTGGCTTGCTATCGGTTACGAACCCGAACCGTGACGGGGAGAAGCTCGTCAACGACCTCGGGAAAGCGCAGCTGTTTGATGGCCGCTCCGGTGAGCCGTTCCCGCACCCCATTGCCGTTGGGTACAAGTACATGCTGAAGTTGCACCACTTGGTGGATGACAAGATTCACGCACGCTCTACCGGCCCGTACTCGATGATTACGCAACAACCTCTGGGTGGTAAAGCCCAGTTCGGTGGCCAGCGCTTCGGTGAGATGGAAGTGTGGGCACTCGAGGCTTATGGCGCCGCATACGCGCTGCAAGAGCTGCTCACTATCAAGTCTGACGACACGACTGGTCGCGTGAAAGTGTACGAAGCCATTGTTAAGGGTGAGGACATCCCCGAGCCCGGTATCCCGGAATCGTTCCGTGTTCTCATTCAAGAAATGCGTTCACTATGCCTAGCCGTAGAAGCGCTCGATGCCGAGGGCAACGTCCTCGACCTGCAGGAAACCGAGGAAGATATGCGCTCGGGGGAGGAACTGGGAATCACTTTGGATACCCGACCCCTGTCGCCCTCGGGTTCCATTGAAATGTTCTAGTACGTGCCATTCGGAAAGTAGGAGTGAGTTTTGCTCGACGCAAAGACTTTTGACAGTTTGAGGATTTCCCTGGCCACGTCAGACGACATTGCCAGGTGGTCCTACGGCGAAGTGAAGAAGCCGGAAACCATTAACTACCGCACCCTCAAGCCGGAGCGTGACGGCCTATTCTGCGAGCAGATTTTTGGCCCGACCCGCGACTGGGAATGCGCTTGCGGTAAGTACAAGCGCGTCCGTTACAAGGGCATCACCTGTGAACGGTGTGGCGTTGAAGTCACCCGTTCGAAGGTCCGTCGTGAGCGGATGGGGCACATCACCCTGGCTGCTCCCGTGACCCACATCTGGTACCTCAAGGGCGTGCCTTCACGTCTGGGCTACCTGCTGGACCTCGCACCCAAGGACCTCGAAAAGGTCAACTACTTCGCCGCCTACATGATTACCGAGGTGGACGAAGAGGGGCGCCGCGAAGACACGGACATGTTGCGCGATGAACTCGCGGTGAAGAAGAAGCGCATGGAAACGCGCCGCGACACCGAGATCAACGAGCTCGCCGCCAAGATGGAAGAACGTCTGGCTGAACTTGAGGCTGAAAACGTCCGCGCGGACACCATCCGCAAGGAACGTCGCCTCATGGAACGCGAGATGACGCAGACGCGGAAGCGTTACGACGACCAGATCAACCGAATGGAAGATGTCTGGGCTCGTTTCCGTGACCTGAAGGTTGGGGACCTGATCGACGATCAGCGCCTCTACCACGCGATGGTCACCAACTACGGGACCTACTTCAAGGGTGACATGGGTGCGGCTGCCATTCAGCGCCGTTTGGAAGACTTCGACCTCGAATCCGAGGTTGAGATCCTCAAGGAAACGGTTCGCACCGGCTCCACCCAGCGTAAGACCAGGGCTCTGAAGCGCCTCAAAGTGGTGAACGCCTTCCTGTCCACCGGAACTTCCCCAGCCTCCATGGTGCTGGATAAGGTCCCGGTAATTCCACCGGATATTCGCCCGATGGTCCAGTTGGATGGCGGTCGTTTCGCGACCTCTGACCTGAACGACCTGTACCGCCGGGTGATCAACCGGAACAACCGGTTGAAGCGACTGCTGGACTTGGGTGCGCCCGAGATCATCGTGAATAACGAGAAGCGGATGCTTCAAGAGTCGGTGGATGCCCTCTTCGATAACGGTCGCCGTGGTCGCCCAGTTGCGGGCGCTGGTAACCGCCCATTGAAGTCCTTGTCGGACATGCTCAAGGGTAAGCAGGGGCGTTTCCGTCAGAACCTGCTCGGTAAGCGCGTGGACTACTCTGGCCGTTCGGTTATCGTTGTCGGCCCGCAGCTAAAGATGCACCAGTGTGGTCTGCCCAAGCAGATGGCGTTGGAGCTCTTCAAGCCGTTCGTCATGAAGCGCCTAGTTGATAAGAACTACGCGCAGAACGTGAAGGCTGCCAAGCGTAAGGTAGAGCGCCAGCGTCCAGAAGTGTGGGACGTCCTCGACGAAGTGATTCGTGAGCACCCAGTACTGCTGAACCGTGCACCCACGTTGCACCGCCTGGGTATTCAAGCGTTTGAACCACAGCTAATTGAGGGTAAAGCAATCCAGCTGCACCCCTTGGCCTGTGCCGCGTTCAACGCTGACTTCGATGGTGACCAGATGGCAGTCCACCTGCCGCTGGGGGCAGAGGCCCAGGCGGAAGCCCGGATCCTCATGCTGTCCACCAACAACATTTTGAAGCCGTCAGATGGTCGCCCAGTCGCCATGCCTGCCCAGGACATGGTGTACGGACTGTTCTACCTGACTGCTGATCCGGACGAACTGATCAAGGATGAGGACGGAAACGAAATCGTTCCTCGTTACGGTTCGGTCGCCGAGGCGATCATGGCGTTCGACGCGGGTGACATCCTTCTTAACCAGAAGATCCGCCTGCGCTTGGACGGTGTGGTTCCACCGGTGGACTACGTTGCGCCGGAGGACGCCGTGGAAGGCTCACCAGTTGAACTGGAGACCAGCCTGGGGCGCGCGCTGTTCAATGAAACGCTGCCAGTCGACTTCCCGTATGTGAACTACAACGTGAAGAAGAAGCAGCTTTCGGAGATCGTCAACCAGCTGGCTGAGCGCTACCCGAACGTCCTCGTCGCTGAATCCTTGGATGCTTTGAAGTCCGCGGGATTCTACTGGGCGACCTGGTCGGGCGTGACGTTCGCGTTCACCGATATCCAGCCGTCTCCACACAAGGAAGAGATCCTCGCGAAGTATGAAGAGAAGGCTTCGGCCATCCAGAGCGAGTACGACCTCGGCCTGATCGACGCTGAAGACCGCTACCGTGAACTGGTGGACGTGTGGACCGAAGCGACCCAGGTGGTTGCGGAAGACATGCGTGACAACTTCACGCCGGTGAACACCGTGTACCGCATGGTGGAATCAGGCGCGCGTGGTAACTGGTCGCAAATCCAGCAGATCGCGGGTATGCGTGGTCTGGTGTCCGACCCGAAGCAGAAGCTAATCGAACGTCCGATCCGTGCGAACTACCGCGAGGGTTTGACCGTCCTCGAATACTTCATCGCTACCCACGGTGCTCGTAAGGGGACCGCTGATACGGCGCTGCGAACCGCGGAATCCGGATATCTAACCCGACGCCTCGTTGACGTTTCCCAAGACGTCATCGTGCGTGAAGAAGACTGCGGGACCCGGGGCGGTTTGGAAATCGAGATTGCCACGCGGGACGAGGACGGGGAACTGCACCGCAGTCCGATCCTGGAGACGACCGCATACGCACGCACCTTGTCGGCAGACGTGATGGACGCCGATGGGGAAGTCATTGCCGAAAAGGGCAGCGACGTAACTGCTGACAGCCTCGAGAAGATGCTGAACGCGGGCGTAGAGAAGATCAAGGTCCGCTCCGTGTTGACCTGTGAATCCCTAGTGGGCACGTGTGCCGCTTGCTACGGCCGTTCGCTGGCGACGGGTAAGCGTGCTGACATTGGTGAGGCCGTTGGGATTATCGCGGCCCAGTCCATTGGGGAGCCGGGAACGCAGCTAACGATGCGTACCTTCCACACCGGTGGTGCTGCCTCTGGCGGACAAGACATCACCCAGGGTCTGCCCCGCGTCCAAGAGCTGTTCGAGGCCCGCACCCCCAAGGGTGTCGCTCGTATGGCCGAGGCCGACGGGACCATCGAGATCGACGACGACAACCCGAACAACCGCGTCATCATTATCAAGCGTGATGATGACAAGGAAGATGTGACGGTTGAAGTGTCCCGCCGCTCCAAGCTATTGGTCGAGGACGGTCAGCACGTCACCACCGGTACGCAGCTGTCGGTCGGGCGTTTGGATCCGAAGGAAGTTCTGCGCCTGCGCGGTGCTTCTAAGGCTCAGCGCCTGTTGGTTGACGAAGTACAAGAGATCTACCGCTCTCAAGGTGTGGATATCCACGCCAAGCACATTGAAGTGATCGTGCGTCAGATGACGCGCCGCGTCACCGTGCTGGAGCCGGGCGATACTTCCTTCATGCCCGGTGAGCTGGTGGATGCCATGGTCTACCGTGACGAAAACCGTCGCATCGCAGCTCAGGGCGGCAAGTTCGCCCAGGGCCGTCCGATGCTGATGGGAATCACGAAGGCTTCACTGGCAACCGATTCATGGTTGTCCGCGGCATCCTTCCAGGAAACCACCAAGGTTCTGACTGAGGCGGCCATGAACGCCAAGTCTGATCCACTGTTGGGCCTGAAGGAAAATGTCATTCTCGGTAAGTTGATTCCGGCCGGTACCGGCTTGGCCCGCTACAGCGATCTGGCTGTGGAACCGACTGCAGAATCAATGGCAGAGATGAACTACAGTCCACTGGACTTCTCTTTGGAGGATGGCCGGACTGGACTGGAAGATTTCGTCCACTCGCTGGAGAACATCGACTTCGGATTCGGTTTCTCCAACAACTAG
>CAYFWE010000046.1:0-5407 GCA_964346745.1 uncultured Actinomyces sp.
GGTGGACAGTACTTTTGGACAAGACAAATCCCCCAGCCGAAACATTCGTTTCAACTGGGGGACTGACTTTTGTTTACTATCGCTCCGCCGCTTGGAAAAGAAGTGCAGCGGTCAAGGTTTAGTCCATGCGTCCAGTCAAGAAGTTCGCCTTCGGACGGATCTTGTCAGGCAACAGGCCCTGTGTCGCGGAGACGGACTTTGCACTGACACGCCCTCGGAATACCCAGTAGGACCAGATCGTGTACGCCAAGACGATCGGCACCAGCACAACTGCAACGACGAGCATTATCGTCAAGGTCGGCTGCGTGGAAGCAGCCCATGACATGGACAGTGAGTACTCCGGACTGATCGACGACTTCATAACGTATGGAGCCATGGTCGAGAAGACCCACGCGACAGCACCAGCGATCCCCAACGAAGAGAGCGCGAACGCTCGTGCTTCGTTCCGGGTAGCTGCCTGAGAGAACAGAGCGGTCAGAATGAGCGCCACCGCCGCGATGACCAGCGGGATCCAAGACCAGACATTGTGTGAGTACGCGAGCTGACCCCAGATAACCCAGACAGCGCCCATGACCAAGGCAACGATCGATGCTTTGGCAGAAATGGCGGTGGCGCGGTCGTGAACCGGTCCTTCCGTCTTGAGTGAGAGGAACTGGGAGCCTTGCGCGTAGAAGATTGCGACCAGCGTCAGCCCTCCCCACAGAGAGTAAAGGGTGAAGAGAGACCAGAATCCGCCGGTTAAATTGTGTGCGGCGGTTCCCGACAGTAGCGCGTCGCCAACTGCAGCTGGATCGACTGATGTCATCGCCAGCCGCCCGTCAACCACGGCGCTTGTCTGAACTTCAAGCTTCATTCCGGATACGAGGTTAGAGAAGGCAACACCCAAGATCAGGGGGACGCCGTACGCAGCGACGGTGTGGAACCAATCCCACGTGTCTACCCATTTTTGGGATTTGACCTTTGAGCGCCATTCAATCGCGACGATGCGGAAAATCAATAGGACCAGCATCAGGAACAGCGCCATGTACATCCCTGAGAACATGGTCGCGTACCAGGCAGGAAACGCCGCGAACATGGCCCCACCCGCGGTTAAGAGCCAGACTTCGTTCCCATCCCAGTGGGGACCGATCGTGCGGACGACCATGCTGCGCTGCTGCGGGTTCTTACCCACGATATGCAGAAGCATCCCGACACCAAAGTCGAAACCTTCTAAAACCAGATAGCCGGTCCATAGAACGGCAATCAGAATAAACCAGATAACCACTAGGGCTGACATTTCAATGAGCTCCTATCAGTATCCGAAGTAGAGGGACTCGGCCTGAGAGTCTTTCGACTTCTTCTTGCCATCATCGTACGGTTCGGATACGCCTTCGAGGACGTAACGGCGCATCAGCCACACCCAGACAACGCCCAGCCCCAGATACAAAACGGTGAAGAGGATCATGGTGGTCAGCATTTGTTCGGCGCTGACCGAGGTCGAAATCCCCATCGCCGTGAGCTGGTTGACATCACCCAGCGGTTCACCTGCCTGGAGCGATGCGATGTTGGGATATACGACCCATGGTTGGCGTCCCATCTCGGTGAATATCCAACCTGCCGCGGCAGCTAAGAACGGCATTGGGATCGAAATCAATCCGAATAGGCCCAGCCACTTGGACTTAGATACCTGACCCTTTCGAATTGCGAGCAGCCCCCAGATAGCCAAGATCGCGGAGAACCCGGCAAGACCGATCATGATCCGGAAGGACCAGAACACCGGCATCTGCGGAGGAATGAAGTCGTATTGGTCCGCGTCCCCGTAGCGAGAGGTGAAGGCTTCATTAGCGTTCAGCATGTCGGTCATCCGGGCTTGGATGTCTTGGACGCCTTCAGCCGGGGCAGTGAACGAGTTCGAGGCCATAAAGGATGCCACCCCGGGAACAGTGATCACCCGTGCAGGCTCCCCACCCTCACCGCGTATTGGGCAGTCACCGAACATTGCGATCGTGAAGGCGGCGCCTTCAGTGTCGACACAGATTCCCTCGGCAGCTGCCATCTTGGCGGGTTGATATTCCACCAGCTCTTGACCCTGAATATGGCCGCTGAGGGCGGTTCCGAGGCCACCGATAAGGATCACCCAAAGCCCGAAGATAGTGATTGGGCGCCAGGTGTTGCGCGCTTCAGCCATGCCGGCTTCGCCACCTTTACGCGCCGCGCGAGTCATCCACCACACTGCGATGCCTGCGATGAATGTTCCGGCCAGAAGCCACGAAGAGGTGACCACGTGAGTGAAGGTGAACCAGGTCATCGGGTTGATGATGAGCTGGAAGAACCCACCCACCCCGTCTAGTTGAGCGCGTCCGGTCTCTGCGTTGAAGACTGTGCCGACGGGATGCTGCATAAAGGAGTTAGCCGCCAAGATCCACAGCGCTGACAGGTTCACGCCCAGCGTTACCAGCCAGATAGTCAGCAGGTGCACGCCCTTAGACAGACGCCCCCAGCCAAAGATCCACAATCCCAAGAATGTGGACTCGATAAAGAACGCTAAGAGCGCTTCAATAGCTAGGGGAGCCCCGAAGATATCACCGACATAGCGAGAATATTCGGACCAGTTCATGCCGAACTGGAACTCTTGGACGATACCGGTGGCAACGCCCAAGGCAAAGTTAATAAGGAAGAGCTTCCCGAAGAAGCGTGTGGCTTGTAACCATACTTCCTTGCCACTGGCGTACCACATGGTCTGCATAATCGCCACGCAAAGCGACAGACCGATCGTCAGTGGCACAAGAAAGAAGTGATAGACAGTCGTGATACCGAACTGCCACCTTCCTATGGCGACAGTGTCAAGCGCTGTCGATAGGACATCCATTCATTTGGCCTTTCATTTATATCTGCTAAAAAGCAGAGTCTTACTGACTGCATCGCTTTGGACCCGACAGGACCACCCGCATTAAAGAAGGATCGGTCCGCCCGGCGGCAGCGACGGCAGTTCTCAAGCCAAATTTACCCTCTTCTGGCGAACTGTGAAGGCCAACGGTGGAAGTGCATGTAACAGTTGGGTGACAAGTCCGCTGTGTGTAGCGTCTCCGCAGGACGAAGGGTGGTTGGGCTAAGATTGCCGTGAGGGCCCCGGTCGCACCGTCGGGTGAGGGCGGTCAGCAGTTCCGAACACGGTTTCGTGAAGTAGATCGTCTAGGCCCGTCAAGTTTTCGTCTGTTGTGGACGCGTTTTGGAAGAGCATAGAGACTCTCGGTGCGGAGGGTTTTTCTGCGGGAGTCAAAATTGAGTAACGATCACGAGGGGCAGACTAGCGCCCCTCAAACGCCGGCTGCTGCCCTGTTGTTTCAGGCACCAGAGTTCCCGACTACCCCTCCTCCAAGTTCGGCGGACGGCCAGCAGGGCAAAAAGAAAGACTCCGGGTCAGACCAAGATCAGCGGCCCGGCCAGAAACAGGATCAGAGCGATGACCGCGGTAGCGGTAAACAGCGCGGTTCGAGGACGTCCTCGTCCAAGGGCTCCCAAGCCAAGAGCGGATCGGGAAAAAACGCGGGCGGCAAGGGCTCTGCGTCAAGCAAGCAGAAACAAAAGCCACAGGAAGACTCTGCTGAAGAAACCAAGTCAGCAGACTCCGGGCAATCGGCCTCGTCCAAATCTGAGGGCGCAAACGCGGAAGACGCTAAGAACGATGATAAGAGTGGGGAAGAGGCACCCTCCTCTTCGCGGCGCCGGCGGCGTCGGACCCGCCCCGAGCCCAGCGAAAGCGGCGACAGTTCTGACGATCAAGTCCAGGCGATCAAAGGGTCGACCCGCCTGGAAGCCAAGCGCATGCGCCGGCGCGACGGCCGCAAAGAAAGCCGCCGCCGCCAGTCAATCACCGAAGCTGAGTTCCTCGCACGCCGAGAGTCCGTTGACCGCCAGATGATCGTCCGGCATGAGGACGGCTCCGACCAGGTAGCTGTTCTCGAGGACGGGGTGCTTGTCGAACACTTCGTGGCGCGCCGCACAAACCAGTCCATCGTCGGCAATATCTACCTGGGTAAAGTCCAAAACGTCCTGCCATCGATGGAAGCGGCTTTCGTAGACATCGGGCAGGGGCGCAACGCTGTCCTCTACGCCGGTGAAGTCAACTGGGATGCCCTGGGAATGCAAGGCAAACCGCGCCGGATCGAGACCGCATTGGCTTCGGGCGATAACGTGATGGTGCAAGTCACCAAAGACCCCATCGGACATAAGGGCGCGCGTTTGACCAGCCAGATCACGTTGGCGGGGCGCTATCTCGTCCTCGTCCCCGGGTCGACGGTCTTGGGAATCAGCCGGAAACTGCCCGAAAACGAGCGAAACCGCTTGAAGAAAGCCCTGAAGGAAATCGTTCCTGAAGGCACCGGTGTCATCGTTAGAACCGCGGCCGAGGGCGCCACTTCGGAACAGCTCACCGATGACGTGAACCGCCTGACGTCCCAGTGGGAAAAGATTGAGAAGAAGGCGGCCAGTACGCGGAAGGCTCCCGTCCTCCTCCGAGGGGAACCAGAAATGGTGGTGCGGGTGGTGCGCGACCTCTTTAACGAGGACGTATCCCGCCTAACCGTCCAAGGCGACGAAACGTGGACAACCGTCCACGACTATGTCGAGGAACTTTCGCCCGAACTGCTTGATCGCTTAGAAAAGTGGAACTCCAAGCACGATGTCTTCGATGAGCGGAATGTCCGTTCGCAGCTCGCCAAGGGGATGGACCGCAAAGTGTGGTTGCCCAGCGGTGGCACCCTGATCATTGAGCGGACTGAGGCGCTGACCGTCGTCGACGTGAACACCGGCAAATTTGTCGGGTCGGGTGGAACACTGGAAGAAACTGTTACCCGCAACAATTTGGAAGCGGCTGAAGAGATCGTGCGTCAACTGCGACTGCGCGATATCGGCGGCATCATCATTATTGACTTCGTGGACATGGTGCTAGAAGCCAATCGTGAGTTGGTAATGCGACGCTTGGTAGAGTCGCTGGGCCGTGACCGTACGCGCCACCAAGTCACCGAGATTACCTCCCTGGGTCTGGTGCAGATGACACGTAAGCGTGTTGGGGAAGGGCTGGTAGAAGCGTTCTCCACTTCTTGCGAGATCTGCGATGGGCGCGGCTTTATTGTTCACGACCATCCCGTAGAGATTGGCGAGGGCGGATCCAAGAAGCATCGCGGCCACAAGCACTCCGGACATTCCGGTGGTGGCCATTCCGGTTCAGGACACTCCGACCAGAAGCGTGGGGACCACGGCAGACAGCGCCACAATGGACACGGCGACGACCGAGCGCCCTCCACTCCAGACACTCACGTCGGGGATGAGAAGGTCAAGTCAGCGCTGAGTGCCATCGCTGCTGCAACGGTAGGGGCGGGTGCTGAGCCGGCGAAGGCCAGCCCCGAAACGGCATCGACCGAGAAGG
>CAYFWE010000046.1:5507-9530 GCA_964346745.1 uncultured Actinomyces sp.
GAGAAGGCTGACGCTAAGGAAACACCGAAGAAGCCACGTGAGCGGCGGGTGGCGCGCGCTCCCCAAGGTGTCCCACCAACGGCGCCAACACCGGTATCTGACCAGGTCGTGCAGCCCACTTCCGATACAGCCACGTCAGGTCCGGCATCCGTGAGCGACATTGTCCTACCCGAGCAAAAATCCCCGGCAGACAAAGAGAAGGCAGAGAAGTCGAAGCGACCAGCCCGCCGCCGAGCAGTGGTGACCGGACGCCTAGATCCCGCTAAAGCCAGACGCAGTCCAGCCGAAGAAGAAGAGGACGCACAGTCCGCGCGGGAAGCCGTTCGCGACCTGTTGCAGCAGTGATCGGCGCCAACGTGCCGAACTGCACACCGGAAAACGGCTGCTTTGGGCGCTAGAAGGTTGCCCGTCATAGCCGGTTTCCACTAGATTTACTAGTCGGCGCTAAGGCGTCGATTGACAAGATTTTCCGACGAGAGATGAGTGAAGCGTGGTCTACGCGATCGTGAAGGCTGGCGGCCATCAGGACAAGGTAGCCGTTGGCGACGTTGTCGTTATCGACAAAGTAGCGGCCGAAGTTGGAGAGACCGTCGAGCTTGAGCCCGTCATGATTGTTGACGGCGAAACCGCTCTGGTCGGCTCTGACAAGCTTGCCGGCAAGACTGTTAAAGCAGAAGTTATCGGCGATGCGAAGGGTCCAAAGATCCGCATCGTCAAGTACAAGAACAAGACCGGATACCGCAAGCGCCTTGGTCACCGTCAGAAGCTATCTGTGGTTGAGATCAAGGAAATCGCCTAGGCGCGGTAAAATACAAGCGGTAAGACACAAAGGGAGCTTGAAGGATGGCATCAAAGAAGGGCGTTGGCTCTACACGTAACGGGCGCGATTCAAATGCGCAGCGCCTTGGTGTGAAGCGTTTTGGTGGCCAGTATGTCTCCGCAGGGGAGATCCTGGTTCGCCAGCGGGGCACGAAGTACCACCCAGGCCGCAACGTCGGTCGCGGTAAGGACGACACGCTGTTCGCCCTCATCGACGGAAACGTCGAATTTGGCAACATCCGCGGTCGCCGCGCCGTCAGTGTGGTGGAAGCAGCCTGACCAAGGTATCGGCTCAAAAACGAAGGGACATCCGCTCAAGGGCGGGTGTCCTTTTCAGCTCTTAGGGCCCCTTGCCGCAGATGTCGGAACCTTGGGGGATGATTGAGGGTAGGAAGCAAGAGGGGGAAAGATGGCTGATTTCGTCGACAGGGTCAAAATCTACGCCACCGCTGGGTCTGGTGGACATGGAATTGCCTCCGTGCACCGGGAAAAGTTCAAGCCGCTGGGTGGCCCAGACGGCGGTAACGGCGGCCACGGCGGCTCGGTGATCGTTCGTGCCGATGACCAAGAGACCACGCTGCTTTCCTACCACCATCGTCCTCACCACCAGGCCGATAACGGCACCCAGGGTGCTGGTTCTTTGCGCCACGGTAAGAATGCGGAAGACCTGGTGTTGACCGTCCCCGTGGGAACGGTGGTAAAGACAAAGTCCGGCGAATTGCTGGCGGACCTATCGACCGCGGGTGACCAGATTGTCATTGCTGAGGGCGGTCGGGGCGGGACTGGAAACGCTGCCCTAGCAAACCGCGCGCGCCGCGCCCCCGGATTTGCGCTGCTTGGGGAACCCGGTGAAGAGGCCGAGGTCGTCCTCGAGCTGAAGTCGATCGCCGATGTGGCCCTGGTGGGATACCCGTCGGCAGGCAAGTCTTCGCTGATCGCAGCGATGTCGGCAGCTAGACCCAAAATTGCCGACTACCCGTTCACGACACTGGTCCCGAACTTGGGGGTCGTGGATGCGGGGGGCACGCGCTTCACTATGGCCGATGTTCCGGGGCTTATCCCGGGCGCCTCGCAAGGTAAGGGCCTCGGCTTAGATTTCTTGCGCCATATTGAGCGTTGCTCCGTGATCGCTCACGTAATCGACACCGCCTCTTTTGAGGTAGAGCGCGACCCGGTGCGCGACCTCGACACGATTGAGGCGGAACTGGCGGCTTACCAGGGTGACCTGGGTGAAGTTGAGGGGTACGTTCCGCTGGCGCAGCGGCCCCGCGTCGTAGTTTTGAACAAAATCGATGTGCCAGATGGCCGCGATCTGGCCGACATGGTCCGCGCTGATCTGGAAGCGCGGGGCCTGCCGGTGTATGAAGTGTCGGCCGTTACTCATGAGGGTTTGAAAGAACTTTCCTTCGCTCTGGCTAATACTGTCCAAGAAAACCGGGTTGAAATAGAAGAACGGGAAGAGCCGCGGACGATTCTTCGCCCTCAAGCGGTGGGAACCAGAAGAGCACCGATTACGGTGAACCGGATTCAGCACGGTGGGGAAACGGTCTTCCAAGTACGTGGCCGCAAGCCTGAACTATGGGTGAAGCAAACCAACTTCGGCAACGATGAGGCCGTGGGCTACTTGGCTGACCGCTTGGCTGCTGCGGGGGTTGAGGACGAACTATTGAAGGCAGGTGCGCGGCCAGGCGATCCCGTCGTCATCGGACAGGTTGAAGGCGGCGTCATCTTTGATTGGGAGCCATCCGTCGCAACCGGAGCCGAACTGCTTGCTGGCCGCGGTCAGGATCCCCGTCTGTATGAGCGGACTCGGGCGACAGCTAAAGAGCGGCGCGCAGCGTACTTGGAACAAATGGACGCGAAAGAGCGCGCCCGACAAGAGCTCCGTGATGAGGCTAAGCGCGGCCTGTGGACTGACCCGGGGGTTGAACAGTGAGTGGTGTGGTGATTGGTGCGGGCGTGGGGCCTTTGAAGCGGAAACGCCGCATCGGAATCATGGGTGGAACGTTCGACCCAATCCACCACGGGCACTTGGTTGCGGCATCCGAAGTGATGAATCGGTTCGCCCTCGAACAGGTGGTTTTCGTTCCCACCTCAACACAGCCGTTCAAACAGGGACGGGAGACGGCGGCGCCGGAACACCGATATTTGATGACGGTTATTGCCACGGCCTCGAACAACCGCTTCACTGTGTCGCGCGTCGATATCGATCGGGGTGGCATCACGTACACGTACGAAACTTTGCGTGATCTGCGTGCTGGCGACCCTGATGTGGAGTGGTATTTCATCACCGGTGCGGACGCGCTGCACGATATTCTGCATTGGAAGCATGTTGATGAACTGTTCGAAACGACTCACTTCGTGGGTGTTTCACGGCCCGGACATGACCCGGATGTGACTGGCTTGCCGGAAGGGAAAGTCTCGTTGATTGAGGTGCCCGCAATGGCGATCTCTTCCAGCGACTGCCGCCGCAGGGTCGCCTCGGGGGAGCCAATCTGGTACTTGGTTCCGGACGGTGTCGTGCAGTACATCGACAAGTACGGGCTGTACCGATAGGTCGCATCTATTTACAAGACCGATAAGATTCCCAACATCCACAAGTCCAGAGGAGACTGATGACCCTTACCAACGAGACGGAAACCCTGCTAAACGTGGCGTCCGCGGCCGCTGCAGAAGCCCTAGCCGAGGACCCGGTTGCTTTCGACGTGACGGCGACCTTGCCGTTCAACGACGCGTTTTTGGTTCTGACGGCTGATAATCCACGTCATTTGCGTGCGGTGAAGACCGCAATTGAAGACGAAGTGCATGAGCGTCTCGGCCTGTCGGCACGGCTTGAGGGTGGGGAAGAATCAGAGTGGCTCTTGCTCGACTACCAGGACGTGGCCGTACACATCTTCCTGCGGGAGGCTCGCGAATACTATGCGCTGGACCGGCTGTGGAGCCATGCGCCGCGCGTCGACCTCAGCGACGTAGCAACAACGCGGTGAGCCGTCTTGGAGACGCTGTTCTAGATGTGGCGGGCTGCACTGCCATCCAAGTTGCCCGTGCACGCTGGGGCAGCGTATAGTTTAGAACCGCTGGGGCTATGGCGCAGTTGGTAGCGCGCTTCCATGGCATGGAAGAGGTCGGGAGTTCGAATCTCCCTAGCTCCACTCGAGAAAATGGTTGAGACATTTACTCGTAAGAACCCGTTGGTGATCCCAA
>CAYFWE010000047.1:0-8936 GCA_964346745.1 uncultured Actinomyces sp.
AGCTGCCTTTCACGCTGTCAAGGCTGAGTAGGTCCACATCTCAGTGGCATTTCAGGCGGTAAATCAAGGTAAAACATCGTTGAGATGTGGACCTAGCCCCAGAAGGCCGTCGTCTACCGCGTGTGACTATCAGGTGACAATGCACTGAGCGTCTCCGCGTCCCTCGTATGGGGTTTGCCAGCGACGATCCAGTAGGCGAGGGCAACAATGATGCCTCCGGCCACATTGCCCAATCCCACCCACACCAGGTTGTTCCCAAACAGAAACCAGGTGGCGTTTGGCAGGCCCATGAGCAACCCCAGACTGTATGTAGTCATGTTCGCAATGACGTGTTCGTAGCCTGAGACCACGAAGGCAGTGATTGCGATGAATATCACGGCGATCTTTGCTAGGTCTTGTTCCACTCGCGAAGCCATCCAAATCGCTAGGCACACCAGCACGTTGCAAAGGATGCCGCGTGTGAACAGTTCCAAGGGGGTTTCAGCGGCTTTGGTGGCCAGCATGTCCTGCATCATCGCTCCGCCTGGGGTTTCAGGCCGAACTAGGCCAGACGCGAACACCAGTAACGCAAAGGCGACCGATCCGAGAAGATTCGCAATAAATATGAAAGCCAACGTGCCCGTAGCCCGAATCGCCTTTACTCTGCCGGTGAGGGTCCCTATGGGCAATATCATCATTGCCGATGTTGCTAGTTCCGCCCCAGCAAAGACCGTGAGGGTCAGCGCTGTTCCAAATACGACGCCGCTTATAAGCTTTCCGAACCCATCTTCAGCTGCGAAGAGTGGTCCCGCCGCGCTCAGCATCAATACGACGCCGATCCCCATATAGGCCCCCGCAAGCATCCCTGACACCAGGAATCTGCCGGGCCGGTTCAGCCCATTTTCCTTCGTGCCTGCAGCCAGGCTTTGCGATTCAAGAGTTGCGGGTATGGGAAGCATTGATAAATCATCTCAGCCGCAGAAGAGATAACCGTGGATCCTCAGTCCCAAGGCTGCTGTGTGGTTCGCCCTAGTCCAAGTGAGGGCTAACATGTCTAGGTGGGAACAGCAGTTCCCGTTATTTCTAGATCTCCTAAGGTGGTCCTTCTTCGTGGTTTCCGTTCAAGACTCTTTTGACATCGATTTCCTTCCCAGCGTTGCCCAGCTCGAAAGTGTCCGGCTCGGGATAGCCCCAGCCGATTCAGAGGGCGACGCTGCAGAGGCTGGTGGCGGGTGTCAAGATGTGGGTGCAATCGCGTACCTGACGGCGATGGATGATGAACCGCCTGCAGACGGCTGGACTTGGGATCAGCTAGAAGAACTTGGTTTCACAGGCAAAGTGGGTCAGACGGTGGTCTTCCCCGCGGCTGATCGAGCAACAAACGTCCTCATTGGCATCGGAGAAGCCAGCGAAGCCACCGCTGATGACTTCCGTGAAGCGGGTGCAGCTTTTGCACGCGCTATCGGTAAAAAGACATCCGGATGCGTAAGCCTTGAAGAGCGCGGAACCAAAGAGCAGGTCCAAGCCTTCGTTGAAGGTGCTCTTCTGGCTCGCTACGGCTTCAACACGTTTACGGACGAAGAACGCAAGACACCTTTTTGGCACAGCTTCACCGTTGCGGGCGCAGCACTTAGCGACCAAGAGGTTTCCGAAGCGTTAGAGAGCGCGCGTGAGTACGCCAAGGCCGCTTTCGTCGCACGAGACTTGACTAACTGCCCACCCGGGCATCTGAACCCATCCAGTTTCACGAAGGTTGTGGCTGAGGCCGGAAAGCGTTTCGGATTCGAGGTCGCTGTCACAGAACTGGAAGAACTCAAGGAGATGGGCCTAGGCGGTCTAGTCGGTGTGAACCGCGGCTCAGCTCACCCCGCCCGCCTTATCCAACTCACATATCACCCCGCTGCACCTGAGGTCACTGATGAAGACGACCTCTCCACTCTCGCCCTCGTCGGCAAGGGGATCACTTTTGATTCTGGAGGACTGAGCTTGAAGCCTGCCTCCGCCATGATCGAAATGAAGATGGACATGGGGGGCGCGGCAGCGGTCGTGGGTACTTTCAGTGCACTGGCTGCACTGGGAACCAAGATCGCAGTCCGCGGCTGGCTAGCCGTAACCGACAATATGATCTCCGGGGACTCCCTGCGTGTCGGCGAAGTGGTCACTGCACGTAATGGCAAGACGGTGGAAATCAACAACACCGACGCAGAAGGGCGCCTAGTCCTGATGGATGCGCTTTCGCTAGCGGTAGAAGCCAAGCCAGACTGGATCGTGGACATCGCCACTTTGACGGGTGCTCAGATAGTTGCACTTGGCAATGAAGTAGCCGCGGTGATGGGAAACAATCCTGAGCTAGTGCGCGAGATTGAAGAGGCCGGGACGGATACGGGCGAACAGGTCTGGGAACTTCCTCTCCAAAAGCGTTACTTGAAGATTCTCGAATCGAAGATAGCCGACATTGCCAATGCGAATATGTCGAACCGGGCAGCCGGGACGATTACCGCGGGCCTGTTCCTATCGCAGTTCGTTGCTGAAACCGCTTGGGCACACCTAGACATCGCTGGACCGATGTCTTCCAGTCGTGCGGATCGGTGGTTGGTTCCCGGCGCAACCGGGTTCGGAGCCCGTCTACTGCTGGACTTAACCCAGCGTTTGACCAGCATCTGACCTGCAGGCTCCCCCGATTCTGGGGAAGATTCGCCACATTGACGCTTCTAGATAAGATTGGGGCCTGACAAATACCCCAATAGCTGTGTAGCGTTTTGTTAGGCCACGTAAGTGGCTCCAGTCGTTGAACAAGTATGAGGATGAGTAATGTCGATTAATCGCACCGAACTGGTAGCGCAGATTGCCGAACGGGCCGACCTGACCAAGGCACAGGCCGATGCGGCTCTGGGTGCCTTCCAGTCTGTCATTATCGATGCTCTCTCCGAAGGTGAGTCGGTACGCGTTACCGGACTCCTCTCGGTTGAGCGTGTCGAACGTGCGGCACGCACTGGTCGTAACCCGCGTACCGGTGAAGAAATCCAGATCCCGGCCGGATACGGTGTTAAGCTCACCGCCGGTTCCACGTTGAAGAACGCGGTCGGTAAGTAGTACACAACTGACGAAACCCAAGCAGTAATGGAAGCGGGACGGGCGACGGTGTCGTTCGTCCCGCTTCCGGCTTAAGCTGGGGTTGGTCTGATACCGCTCGAATAGGAGTTGCTCATGCAGGTTGTTGTTCTTTCTTCAAACGAAGAGATCGCCTCTACGGCTGCTGACATGTACACCAATCTTTTGGTGGCCAAGCCAAATGCTGTCATCGGCTTGGCCACGGGTTCGTCACCGCTTCCGGTTTACAACGAACTCATCGCTCGCTACCAGGCGGGCAAAGTATCCTTCAAGGACGCACAGGCTTTCCTACTTGATGAATATGTTGGCTTAGACAGCGACCATCCACAGGCCTATCGTAATTTCGTTGAACGCGTGTTTGTCTCTCACGTAGATTTCGCTCCCGGTGCCGTCCACGGCCCGGAGGGTACTGCCGCTAACCCGAAGCAGGCAGCGCGTGACTACGAGGCTCTCATCGCCGCTTCCGGTGGAGTAGACCTGCAGATCCTCGGGATCGGCACGGACGGACACATTGGTTTCAACGAGCCTGGCGGTTCGCTATCATCGACCACCCACACCCAAGTGCTGACTGAGCAAACACGACAGGACAACGCCCGCTTTTTCGACGACAACATCGACCTCGTCCCCAAGTACTGCATTACCCAGGGCCTAGCCACGATTGGGCGTGCTAAGAAAGTTGTCTTGGTAGCCCAAGGCGAACAAAAAGCCGATGCCGTTGCCGCGATGGTCGAGGGCGGGGTCAGTGCCTTGTGGCCGGCTTCCGCACTGCAATTCCACAACGACGCGACGATTTTGGTGGATGAGGCGGCCGCCAGCAAACTTCGTTTGAAGGACTACTACCAAGCTGCGCATGAGGGCGAGCAGGCGCTGGCCCAGTACGAAGAGGAAGCAAAGTGAGTACAGAGTCTGCCCCCGCAGGTGGCGCGGACGTCCTCGAACTTCCCAAAGTTAAGCCGACTTCAGGGGATGGGGACGCCGACCGCTTTGCCCACTTTGTACGCCGGGACCGCGCTAACCAGTCTGCCGTCACCGGGCAGGCTGTGGTTGCGCTGTGCGGCAAGGTTTGGGTCCCAACGCGGGATGCACAGAAGTATCCGGTGTGCCCGCGCTGTAAGAAGCTGCGTGAAGAAGCCGGTAAGCAGGGGAAGAACTGGCCGTTCGCTGATTAGGGGTGGCTAGCACCCACTGTTCAGTACTGTTCAATGGGAGAGTCAGGACCGTAGTAACGGGTTCTTATTCCTGGCTCTCCATTGGACAGTCTCCACGCCTGGTAGGGAAGTTCGTTGCGGGAAACGCGGTGTCTTTTCTGAGCGCGCTGCGTGGCTTCTGGTGTCCACGCTTCTTCCAAGATGACCCCGTCTTTGACGAGTGGGACCTGCAGTAGGCGGGCACCCGCATCTTCGAGGCGGCGCGCGTTTTCTTCCCTGTTGCCACCTAGGACCAAGGCTTCTTGAACCGCGCGTCCGTTGCTGTCGTACAGTCGACCCGCCGTCTTTTGGCCGCCGACCGTTCCCTTGGATTCGCTTAGCTTCGCAACTGGCACCATGTTGCCGGAATCGTCTTCTCTTTCTACGAGCTTGTATACCAGCGCGGCGGTTGGCACCCCCGACCCGGTGACCAGGCGTGTTCCCACCCCGTACGTGTCAACAGGAGCCGCCCCGAGAGCCGCAATGGCATATTCGTCAAGATCAGATGTAACCACTATTTTCGTGCTTTGCGCACCAAGAGAATCGAGTAGTTCGCGTACCTGAAATGCGTGGGCCACCAGGTCGCCTGAATCGAGGCGTACCGCACCGAGTTCCCCACCGGCAGCCCGGGCGGCTTTGACGCCGTCGATTACGCCTTGATGTATGTCGTACGTGTCGACCAAGAGTGTGGTTCCGGGTCCCAGGGTCGCTATCTGGGCTTTGAAGGCGTTCATCTCAGAGTCTTGGACCAGTGTGAATGAGTGGGCGGATGTGCCCACGGTGTCGATGCCGTATCGCCGTCCGGCCTCAAGGTCTGATGTGGCGACGAAACCACCGATCACAGCTGCCCGAGCAGCGGAAATAGCCGCCCGTTCATGTGTGCGGCGCGCGCCCATGTCCAAGCAGGGGCGCCCATGTGCGGCAATTGTCATTCGAGACGCGGCGGAAGCGATCGCACAGTCAAAGTTCAGGGCCGATAGCAGGATTGTCTCTAGCAGGGTTGCTTCAGCAAACGTGCCTTCAACTGTTAGCAGGGGAGACCCGGGGAAATACAGTTCCCCTTCCGCGTACCCGTGGATGTTCCCACTGAAACGGAAGTTCGCCAAGTATTCGAGTGCCTCGTCTGAGAGGAACTTCTGGCTGGCCAACCAGTCGATCTGGTCGGGCGCAAAATGGAAGCGAGCCAACGATTCCAAGATCCGCCCGGTTCCCGCTACGACGCCGTAGCGGCGTTGTGGGGCAAGTCGCCGTCCGAATAATTCGAATACGGACCGCCGTTCGGCAACCCCGGAATGTAGGGCCGCATCGACCATCGTTAGCTCGTACTTGTCTGTCAACAATGCTGTTGATTCTGAGGCTGCCATGCTCCAACGGTAGCGTGTACCACGCTGTAATGATGCAACTCGTCACGAGGTGGTTGGTCTCACCCCTACTGAGCCCTTAAGAGATTTGTTTTGTTATAGCGTCAGTTTCGTGAATGACGCGCCTATTGGGGTTTTTGATTCAGGTCTGGGGGGCCTGACGGTGACGCGCGCAATTATCGATCAGCTTCCCCGCGAAGACGTCATTTACCTGGGCGACAGTGCGAACACCCCGTATGGCTCAAGACCACTTGAAGAAGTCCGGCGCCTCACCTTGGAAGGCTTGGACCACCTGGTCGACCTAGGGGCTAAAGCCCTGGTGATCGCCTGCAATACGGCGACAGCGGCAGCACTGTCCGATGCTCGCGGCCGTTACGCGCATCTGGGGATTCCCATTTTGGAAGTCATTCACCCGGCCGCTAGGCAAGCCGCCCTCGCCACCCGCAACGGGCATGTAGGCGTACTGGGCACCGAGGCAACCGTCAACTCTCGGGCGTACGTGGACGCGCTAGGCGAGCATCCGGGAATCGAAGTCACGCAAAGTGCCGCTCCGTCCCTTGTATCGCACGTCGAACAGGGGAACACGACCGGCCCCGATGTTACCGAGGACGTCCAACGGTACATTCGGCCCCTCCTTGACGCTCAGGTTGACACGGTGATCCTTGGCTGCACGCACTACCCACTTCTCACCGGCGTGCTGTCGCGCGAACTGGGGCCACAAGTACGACTTGTGACTTCCTCTCAAGAAACGGCTAACGCTACTTACGCGGCCCTCGTCGACTTGGGGCTTACCCACTCACCGCGCCCAGTGGGGGAGCAGGCCCAATACCGCTTCTATTCAACCCAACCTACCGAGGTGTTCGCCGGCTTAGCACGCCGCTTTTTAGGGCCGGAAGTTCTCAACGTTGAGGGCGTTCCAACACAGACAGGTTCATCACCGACACGGGAGGATATTTCGTGAAGCTCACGGTCATTGGTTCTACCGGTTCCATGTCCGGCCCGGCGTCCTCCTCTTCGAGCTACCTGGTTCAAGCGCGTGGGTTCGACCCTGACTTAGGGGAAGACCGACTCTGGTCTGTTGTCCTTGACATGGGACCCGGATCTTTTGGTCAGTTGTGGCGACACATTGATCCGGGCGATGTTGATGCACTGCTCATCACCCACGGCCATGCTGATCACATCGCTGACGTCATCTCTTACTACGTGTTCCTAAAGTGGCATCCCAACGGTCACCGGAAGCCACTGCTAACTGCCGGGCCAGAGGAAGTTTTCGGCAGGATCCAGCAGATCGACGGATACGCGGCGGTGGAAGATCTGGAAGCCTGCTTCAACTTCGTGCCCATTCACGCTGGGTCAACCCTGAACATCGGGCCCATGCAAGTCACTGCTTTCCCGGGCCTGCACCCGGTCGAAAGCTATGGGTTCCGTATCGAGGGTCCTTCCGAAAGCGGTGAAGAAGAAGTCACACTGGCGTACACGGGGGACACGGACCTGTGCGAAAGCATGGAAGAAATGGCTGCCAATGTAGATCTTCTACTTGCCGAATGCGGCTTCACAGATGATGTGCCGACCAGGGGTATTCACCTGAGCGGCACGCGCGCAGGAATACTGGCCTCTTCCGCGCATGCGCGCCGACTCGTCCTCACCCACATTCAACCGTGGACAGACCCGAGTGTGCCCACCGCGGAGGCCGCCCGAGAACACAGTGGACTAATCGAAGTTGCTACCGCGGGTGCAGTCTGGGAACTCTAGTCCTACCAAGGTGACGTTTCGTTAGCGAAGATCTTCTCCAAAGTGGGGGAGAGTTCGGCTAGCGCACGCGCGCGGTGCGAGACCTTGTTCTTCTCTTCCGCGCTAACTTCCGCGGTCGTCACATCCCAACCGGTGGGCCGGAAAATCGGATCGTAACCAAAACCTTCATCGCCGTGGGGATGACGGGTGAGAAAGCCTTCCACAGATCCTTCCCGCACTTCCGCACTGCCATCAGGCAGGGCTAACGCCGCGGCGCAAACGAACCTGGCGCTGCGCAATGGGGGAGCCACATCGGCTAGCTGTGCCAACAGCAGATTCATATTCGCCTTGTCATCGCCGTGGTGACCAGCCCACCGAGCAGAAAACACACCGGGTGAGCCCCCTAAGACATCGACGCACAGTCCAGAGTCATCAGCCAGTGCGGGCAGACCGGCCTGTCTGGCTAGGTCGCGGGCTTTAATTAGGGCGTTGGCGGCGAACGTGACTCCGTCCTCTACCGGGGAGTCAGCAGAAAAATCGGCTAACGTCAGCACCGCGGACGGATCAAAGTTCGCCACCGTAGACTGCAAGATCTGTTTTATTTCTTCGACCTTGTGCTGGTTACCGGTGGCAATTACTAGGCGAGCCTCGCTCACAATCCCAGGTCCTCACTGCTGACCGCAACACCCAGAGGCGTCAGAATGGAACGTGCCTGCAGCGAATTTAGGCGATGCAATCCCTTGTCCGCCAAGTCGAGCATCTGCGTTAGTTCACCGCGGCTGAATGCGTGCTTTTCAGCGGTTCCCTGTACTTCAACTAGGCCGCCACTACCAAGACCCACAACGTTCATATCCGTATCGGCTGCCACGTCCTCCACATAGGGAAGGTCGAGGACGGGCTGGCCCCCGACTATGCCAACTGACACGGCAGCAACCGAATCCACCAGTACTTTGTGTTCATTGCGCTTCGCGACGAACCCTTGCTTCACGGCCCACTGGACTGCATCATGCAGGGCTAGCCAGGCACCGGTAATAGCCGCTGTGCGGGTCCCCCCGTCGGCCACTAACACGTCACAGTCAACGACGATCGTGTTTTCCCCGAGGGCGCGCAGGTTGATGGAGCTGCGCAGACTGCGCCCGATTAGCCGGGAGATTTCGTGCGTGCGCCCCCCGATTTTGCCTTTGACGGATTCGCGTTGGTTACGCTCTGACGTGGAGCGAGGCAACATGGAGTATTCCGCTGTGACCCACCCTTCGCCCTGTCCACGCTTCCAGCGGGGAACCCCTTCGGTGAACGAAGCCACGCACAACACGCGTGTTTCGCCAGTTTCGATTAGGACTGAACCTTCACCTGTGGGGGTCCAGCCGCGAGTGATTTTCACTGGGCGGGCCTGATCGGCTGCCCGTCCATCTTTGCGTTCTACGTTGGCCATTGCTCCACTCTAGTCGTCTCGCGTAAGTGGGTTATCCCCAGATCCGTAGCCTGCGTCCGGCAGTGTCGGAACTAAGCGCTACCGTGTAAGCATGATCTTTGACTTCGCCCTCGCTCGCGGTGACATCGATTCAGC
>CAYFWE010000048.1:0-8704 GCA_964346745.1 uncultured Actinomyces sp.
AGCACGCGGATGCCTGACCTGCTTGTCCTGGTCATCCGAACTTTCATCTCGACTACCGGCGACGCGTCTCACGAGTGGACACTCTGAGGGCGCCACACAGCGATCAAGATGTCACGCCATTTAGCGGACAAAGTCACAGTTATGGGCGGGAGTTGTGAGCCGACTGTGGTCGGCGTGTCGGGGGTGGCTCATAAACGAACGGTTATGAACCCACGAGCCTGCCTCAATCTGCATATGCTCGATGCGTGAGTAGCCCAGAGTTTCGACGTTGGGAGCTGGTAGACCCGTCGACGGTGGCTGCTTTGTTTGCCCCTGGTGAGCGTCGTGGCATTTACGTATTGGAGTTCGCCAACGGGGAGCGTTACGTGGGCCAGGCGGACAACGTGGTCACTCGATACAGCACTCACCGTCACGGGTCCAAGCATCATGAGGCGTGGCCGGACGTTACCGCGATTAGCTTCTTGCCGGTCCCGGTCGGTGACTTAGACGCGCTGGAGAGGGATGCGATCAGGGAGCAGCGCGCGCACTTCCGACTGCGGAACCGGACGCACAACTTCGGTCACTGGGAACCGTCCCCGTTGGATGACTTCATAGCGCCCGAGACACAGCGACACTGGGCGACCGGACAAGCCGAGTACGACCTCACACCATTTGGTCCGGCCGCCAAGTTGTTAGAGGCGGGCACACCTAAATTGCTTCGTGCGCGTCGCGGGCAGGAGGTGCTGCCCGATGGTCGCCGCGTGTGGGAGGCAGTGGTCGACGAACTTGCGCAGGTGGTGGCACTGGCGATCCCGAACGCAACTGAAACCGAGGGACACTTCTGGTCGATCTCTGATTACCCCGGAACCAACCGAGGAAGGTTCGCCACGTTGAACGTCGGCAGCCTGGAGCTGCTCTGGTTCCCGCGTGAGCGCGTTGAACCAGAGGAAGGTTCACTAGAGGCCAGCGCCGGACTCACCTCGACGCTGAACGCCGACATCGAAACCTTCATTCGGTTCGATGAGCTGCCCAAAGAGTTTTCAGAGACTGACACTGTCGGGTACACCGACGTCCTCGGTGGTCACGCGGTTTCTTTCACCCGCAGGCCCGTTAGCTACTCAGTGCCCGTTGATGCTTTGGATGTTCCGCTTGGCGTGTTTGGTGCACGCGCACTTGCGCCCGAGGAGCTTGCAGGTGTGCGCTCTCTTGCGGTCCACGCGATGCGCCGCGGCTCCGCCAGGATCAACGCACGTGGTCGTGGTGAAGCGCTGACGCGGCTTGTTTACGAACGGATCACCGCCCCCGACTTCCGCACAGACTTCGATTGGTAAACGCCGACTAGGTTGTGCCGCATGGACGCCGGACAAGTGGCCTCATCTATGAGGTGGGCGTGCTCGGGAGTTAGTGCCACGCTGTGGACATGAGCCACGAAGAAGAGCGCGCTTGGTCCTGGCAAGTTGAGCTAGAGCACGCCCGCGCAGAGATCCGGGAACTGGAAGAGCAGCTCCAACCACTCAGAGAGTACGAGACATTCTGTCGATTAGCTCTGCGCGCGGAACAGACAGATTATGACGCCCAGTAGTCGTCACTACCGTGCGCGTCGTGACGCGCAACGGTAACCTGATAGAAAGCATGTCGTCATAAATGACGCCACTTTTTGGAGGATAGCAAGCATAGCAAATGTACATCATTTGGCGTCACATGTGGCGTCCACATGTGTGCATGGGCTGCGCCCAAACCCGTTAGGAGATTTCTCTGTGGCTGTGCCGAGACGGAAACGAACTGTTCGTTTGACGGAGCGTCAGATGGATCTGGCCGACATGTTGGTCGAGCGATTGGGGGAGGCATCTTTCAATGATCTTGTGGTGCACCTGCTGACGTCGGCTGCCGCGGTTGAGGCGTATGAGGAGGAGCAGCGGCGTCTGTGGAAGCGGATGTACGCCCACATGGAACAGCGGAGTAACCCAAGAAGGTCAGCTGCGAAAGCTCCGCAGGGTGGTCGGCGAATCAGTCAGCCCACTGTCGAGACTGTTCCTAGGGCCGAGCTGATTGAACACTCGACGCCAGCGCAACCCGATGACCAGTTGGCCAGTGTGGCAACGGAGGAAAACGTGAGCATCGATGTTGACGATGAGGAGTGGCGCCGGTTCGCTGCGTTCTAGGGCGCAGCGTTCAGTTGACGCCCTCTGGGTATCGAGTACGGAAGATCGGAACTAGGAGACAAAGTGGCCCTCTTTAGAAGGAAAAGCAGAAAGCCTAACGCCGTTCAAGTCCACTTCCGGAAGATACAACCAATCGATCCGGCAACGCTTTCATCGGGAGGTGCTTACAGCTACGCCTGGACGTTGCCCGAGCAGCCACAGATAGGGCAATGGGTTAAGGTCCGGGGGATGGATGGCCCAACCACGGCGCGCATTTATGCGTTGGGTCCAGGCCCCAACAGTGGAGGGATGGAGCTGCTGCCGGTTCTCAGCGTGGTTCCCGAAGAACAAGTGCGCAACGCCATGGCCAAGCACTCCAAGAGCATCAGCAACTACTTTGACCATGCGCGAAAAACGGTTGGCCTTCCTATCAAAGGACGCCTCGGTACAACCTTCCCGGATGACTACCCATCGATCCCGCCCCTGAAGACTGACTCATACACGGCCGACGAGGCAGACCATTACGGTCGAGTATGGTGGCGAATCCATAAGCAAGCCGAAGAACTATCACGCCCATCCGACGAAGTGCGCGCCTACAAGAGCGCAGCGATTGCCTGGTTCAAACGTCGCGATAAGAAGACTGGGAAGTCTTGAGTTCGTTGGCTTCCGCCTGACTTATCAGAGTCCAACCTTCCACAGCTCGTGTTCGGTTAGCGCGTGTTTCCAGTAGCCGTCACTGGGTTGTTGCTTCTTTAGGTCGTAATGCGCGCATAGCCAGCTGTCGGGGTGGTTCTCCAGCCAGGTGACCATCCAGGCGGGCAACTTAGTCTCGAAGAAGTCGGAGCGAGGTTCCTCGTCTCCCATGTCCCACTCGTTGATGACCTCCGTCCACAGCATGTCTTGATGCCAGGTGCTCAGCAGATCGAGGGGGATCCTCACCTCGGGATGTTTGCGGACTTGTTGGTCGACCTGTTCCCAGGTTAGGAGGCCCCGGTCTGGGTTGAACCGTTGCGGGAGTTCTGCGCCGGTAATGAGTTCAAGGGTTGGTTGGGTTCGGTTACTGACGTGCTCATTGACCGCATCGCGCAGTTGGTCGAGGCTCCAGTCCAGTGCCATGGCTTCGCCGGTGTAGATGCTGAATTCGACGACGTGGTCTTCCCAGGGGAAATCCATCCACTCGTCGTGATTGCTCCAGGGACTCCCGGGGAAGTCCTCGTGGTGCTCGCCCTGCCATTGGGTTAAGAGTTCTTCCCAAAGGTTCACCCACGCCTCGATGAGTGGTTCTTTACCGGGATGCTCGCGCACCCACTGCCCCCAGAACTCGGCGGGAGTGTCAGGGTAGGTATCCAGAGTCACTGCTGGGCTCAACATTCCAAGGCTCCATTCCCCGTGTGCGAACACAGACCAATAGACCGGCCTAAGCAAGTGCTAGAAATCTAGCATACTAACTAACCCTATGAATACTGTCAAAACACTAATAGCTAGAAATCTAGCGTCTGTCTGATTGACTCAGTCACCGATCCGTCGACCGAATAGATTACGGGGCGTATTGCGTAGCGTATTGCGGGCGGTAGAATGAGGTGGTGCGGATAAGGATTCACCCTCATGCCTTCGACCGCGGGTTAACCGAAGAGCAGATCGTGTCGGCCTACACCACGGGCGCAGACGCAGTGGTGGTTAGGCGCCGGGACAAGGACGGTGAACTCACACGCCGCGCCGTGATCGGGTTCGATAACCAGATGAGGGCGATCCAGCTCCTGTTCGTTTGGGACGGAGCGGACTCGGTTCTGATCTTCCACTCGCAGTACTTGGCCAAACGATTCCTAGCGGAGGTGAAAGAAGCATATGAACAACTACGTTGACGAGAACGGCGTCGCCTTCACTGATGCCGACATTGATCAGTGGGTCGAAGAAGCAGACGCGGGATTCCCTAACTCGACCTTCACCGCCACCCCGGGTAGGCCGTGGGAGGTACGCTCCGAGCCGATGGAAACCAAGAGCGTGCGCGTACCTAAATCGTTGTGGGCGCTCCTTGAAAAGCAAGCCGCTGAACACGAGGTGACCACCAGCGAATACCTACGCCAGACCCTGCGGCAAGGACTCCTGACCAACGTCTAGAGGGCGACTTCAGCCTTCCTTCAAGAAAAACTCGACCGAGAAACCACCAATCGGAGGATGCTCTCATGGCATTTGGAAACAAACAGAACCGCGTCGACAAGCAGGCTGCCAAACAAGCGGACGCCCTAGACAAAAAGGGCCTAGACATCGACAACTACACGGATGAAGAACTGCGCGCGCGCAACGCGCAAGACATCGCAGACGTGAACTCCAAACTCGTCGGGTCCGGCCTCTACAGTTTCGGCAGCCTCCTATCAGGCAACAGTGACACCTCGTTTATGTTGTCCGTCCTCAAGGCGCAACTCTCACAGAACTGGATCGTTGTCCGTCAGAATGAGCAGATCATCCGCCAGAACCAACAGATCATTGACCTACTTTCCAAACAACAAGACCGTTAGCTCTGCGACTGGTCCAGTCTCTGTGTGGCGAGAACTGGCTCAATCTCGTGTCGGCACCATCCGGAACCCCCCAGCAGACCCGGGCGAACAGTTAGCTAGAAATCTAGCTGACGTAGAAACGCACTGAATACTGGGTAAAACAGGTGTGCTAGAAATCTAGCATCTTCTACTACGGTCGCTAGGTGCGGTTCTGTGCGACGCTGGCGGGCGGCACAGACTCCCACGTCGTCATAGGTGCAACTTTTGCACCTATGGACTTTTCCGCGTCGCCGGGGAACGGGCGTATATGTCAGTGACCTCCAGATGCGCCCAAGTGGCACCGTGCGGCAGATGGTGCAGCACGGTGCCACCCGCACGCTTCCAGACGTCACGAGAATGAATCCGGCACAGCCCGTATCGACGTTCCTGGTCCGCCACCAGGGGAAGCCACAAAAAGAGCGCTAGAAATCTAGCAGATGTAGAAACACGCCGAATACTAGGCAAAACAACTGCGCTAGAAAGCTAGCGCTATGTTTGACTGGTGAGAAAGATTGCTTTCGTAGGCGCTAAAGGTGGGGTCGGCAAGACCACATCCTCAATGCTCACCGCCGCCGCTCTACAAGCGGGCGGCCAAACCGTGACCGTGCTCGATACTGACCCTCAAGGCAGCGCCCACACGTGGGCCGCCTACGTTGAACAAACCGGAGTGCCCCTGAAGTTCTCGGTCATCCAAAGCGGCGTGAACTTCCCCAAGCAAGCCCCCGCGCACAGTGATTGGGTCATCGTGGATACCCCTCCGGGGAACCAGCAGATCATTGACGCGGCGCTTGAATGGGCTGACCTCGTAGTCCTGCCCACCAGGCCAGGAGCCTTAGACCTGGTGCAACTAACCCCCGTCTTGGATCAAGCTGCCAAGGTGAACACGCCAGCAGCGGTGCTGATGGTCCAAACACGGGCAGGCGTCAAAGAGACTGACGAGATCCGAGAGGCTCTACGTGATAACCAAGTGGTCCTCCTTGACGCTCAGATACCCCTCAGAGCGCGCACCAGCCGCCTCGCTATGGTCCACCCCAGCACCCGTGACCTAGCGGCCAGTGGCTACCAAGACGTCGCCACCGAGTTGAAAGAAGCCTTCAATGAGTGACCTCAAAAATCTCATGAACCTCCGCAAAGACGCCTTCGACGAACGCGACAAGGCCGGGAACGTACCCACCCGCACCCTCGGGTTGCGCGTGCCCGCCCCCATGCACCAAGCCCTGAAAGTACGGGCCGCCGAACAAGGCGTCAGCATGACCGAAGCCATCCAGGAAGCCATCCAGGACTACCTGAACAAACCAGTCCTCTCCACCAAGTAGGGAAAGAAGACCAAGGTGAGAGCAAAGACGCTGAGCCTGAACCAACTACGGGCTAACGCCGCCCAGTTTGTCGTCGAATGGGCCGACGCCCCCGGAGATGAACGCCAGGAAGCCCAGTCATTCGTGGCTGACCTGCTCGCCGCGTTCGGGATCACCCGGCGCAGGGCTGCACTCTACGAGAGGCGCGCTAAGCGCAGCTCCACCGGCGGACACGGCTACATTGATGCGCTAGTCCCGGGCACCTGCGTCATCGAGATGAAAAGTGCAGGCAAAGACCTAGAGGCCGCCGAAGACCAGGCCCTGGACTACCTCAACGACCTCACCGACGCCGAGTTCCCCCAATGGATCCTCACCAGCGACTTCAAGCGCTTCCGACTGACCGACCTGCTGGGTCGCGAGACCATCGAGTTCCCTTTAACGGAACTACCCCAGCACGTTGAAGACCTCCAGTTCCTCGCCGGATACCAAGTCCGCCAGTACGGGGACCAAGCCCAAGCCGCAGCCACCGTGAAGGCCGCAGGCATCATGGCCGACCTCTACGAAATGCTCGCAACAGCCGGCTACCCCGAACACGACGCCGGCATCTTCCTCGTGCGCCTCCTGTTCGCTCTCTACGCCGACGACGCGGGAGTGTGGGAGCGCGGCCTGTTCGAGGAGTACATCAGGGAACGCACCAGCGAGGACGGGTCCGACGTCGGCGGACAGATCGCCAACTTCTTCCAAGTTGTCAACAAACCCGAGAACACCCGCCAAGTAACCCAAGACGAAATGGTGCAACGCTTCCCCTACGTCAACGGGGGAATCTTCGCCGGGGCGATCGAGATCGCCGCATTCAACAAACAGATGCGCGACCGCTTGCTCATCGCCTGCGGGTTCAACTGGGCCTCCATCAGCCCCGCAATCTTCGGCAGCCTCTTCCAAGCCGTCAAAGACCCCAAAGCGCGCCGCGAACTAGGCGAGCACTACACCACCGAAGAAAACATCCTCAAAACCATCAACCCCCTCTTCATGGACGCCCTCAACGAGCGCCTGGAAAAGAACTGGCACTCGATCCCGGGCCTGAAGCGTCTCCGCACCGACATCGGCAAAATGCGTTTCCTCGACCCAGCGTGCGGAAGCGGAAACTTCCTTGTGATCGCTTACCGGGAGATGAGAGCGCTCGACCTGAAGATTCTCACCCGCATGCAAGAACTGGGAGACACCAGCGAGATTCCGGCCCTGTTCTTCACCAAAGATGATCTGCCGGTAACCCTCGACCACTTCGCCGGGATCGAGATTGAGGAATGGCCCGCCCGCATCGCCCAGACCGCGCTGCACTTAGCGGACCACCAAGCCAACCAGCAGATGGAACTAGCGCTCGGCAAAGCCCCTGAGCCGCTTCCCTTAGACAAAGTCGACACCATCCACGTCGGCAATG
The DNA here is from genome assembly GCA_964346745.1 of uncultured Actinomyces sp. Lineage (GTDB taxonomy): Bacteria > Actinomycetota > Actinomycetes > Actinomycetales > Actinomycetaceae > Scrofimicrobium. The sequence continues at coordinate 7,388 of CAYFWE010000048.1, forward strand.
CCCTCCGCATGCCATGGGAATCTATCTTCGAACCCAGTCCCGATGTCTACATCATGGGGAATCCGCCGTTCATCGGGCAGTACCTTAAAGACACGGACCAAAGGGCCGATCTGCAACTGGTCTGGGCAGATCAGTACGACGGTTACCTCGACTACGTCACCGGCTGGTACAAGAAAGCAGCCGACTATTTCCGGCATTGCGTTGCTGGGCAGTTCGCATTCGTTTCCACCAACTCGATTGCCCAGGGCCAGCCCGTCCGAGCACTATTCAAACCCCTTTTCGACGTGGGTTGGCACATTTCGTTTGCACACCAGACTTTTGCCTGGTCCTCAGAGGCTCCCGGTATGGCCCGCGTTCACGCTGTAGTTATTGGCTTCGTCAAAGGCCGCGACGTAAGCCCACGTCTGTTCACATATCCCAACATAAAGGCTCAGCCAATTGAGGTGCCCGCGAACCGAATCAACGCATATCTAGTCGATGCCCCAAACTTGTGGGTTGGAAAACGAACGAAACCGTTAGCTCCACTTCCTGCGGTAAACAAAGGCTCACAGCCAACAGACAACGGCAACCTCTTAGTGGGGCCAAACGAATACGATGAGGTCTATTCGGACGCCATTGCCCGGAAGTACCTGCGCCCTTTCATCGGGGCCAAGCAGATGATTTCCAACAGTCCGAGGTGGTGTCTCTGGCTGGAGGATGCAGACCCGAGTGACTTGAAGCGATCGCCGATGCTGAGAAGCCGAGTCGAAGCCAACCGGCTGTTTAGAGAGAAAGCGCCTAAGAACGGGGACGCCTACAAGCTCCGCCAGACACCTCACCTAATGCGACCCAACAGAAGCAGACCCGAGACGCCTTACATCTGCATACCCCGGCACTTTTCTGAGCACCGAAACTATGCCACCGTCGCCTACTACGAGCCCGACGTCATAGCGGGAGATGCCAACTTCACCGCTGTAGATCCAGATGGCTTCATGTTCGGCATTATCAGCTCGTCAATGTTCATCACCTGGCAGAGAATGGTCGGCGGCCGTATCAAGTCAGACCCTCGATTCTCCAAAGATCTCGTGTGGAACAACCTCCCACTGCCCGAAGTGCCCGAGAAGCTGCGGCGGAAGATCATTGATGCGGGCAAAGGCATTATGGAGGTGCGTGAGAGGCATCCTGAACGCAGTCTGGCCGACCACTACGACCCACTCGCGATGGATCCGGCTCTGGTGGCCGCTCACAACACGCTAGACCGATACGTCGACAAAGCATTCGGTGCGACCCGTGCGCTGGCGACCAATGAGGAACGTCAGGTCGTCCTTCTGCAGCGTT
>CAYFWE010000049.1:0-7629 GCA_964346745.1 uncultured Actinomyces sp.
GACGAAAACCTCCGCACCGAAATTCGTGGGCTGCGCCAGGACGTCAGGAACTTGGACAACCGTGTGGACTCCACCAATGCGCGGATCGACAGGCTGTCTGACGTGCTCGCTTCCGCCCGCCTAACTGACTTGCAGGCTAGTTAGCCCGGAATCCTGGCACGGCAGCCAGAATGTCTTGACGCCGATTCGCTTTGGCGAGGGAACGCCGCCAGTGGGAGAACTTGGAAAGCACTTTCCGATCCGGACCATCATGTGCTTTCATGTCCCACGGCTGTTCCGGCGCCTTTTGGCCGCGCAACATTTCACTGCCCTTACCGAGGGCTTCTTGGATCCGCGCGGTCAACTCTCGCACGCCTTCCCGGTTGGATGAATCCCCTTCAATGTCCCCATATTCAATTGCGGGCAGCACCTGGAAGTACATGGTGGGTCGCTTCCACCGACAGGACAGCCCGTTGTAACGGTCCATCACGTCCTGAGCACCCCACTGCACGATGGGAATGATTGGCACGCGCGTGTCTAGGGCCAGCCGGGCCAAGCCGGTCTTACCCTTCATCGGCCAAAATGCGGGGTCGCGCGTCAAAGTTCCCTCAAAATAAAAGCCGATGACTGCGCCCTCATCCAAAGCTTCACGCGCATGACGCAGCGCATCCCCGGCTTCACTGGAGTCGCGCATAACGGGGATCATTCCCCACCAGAGCAGGAACGGGCCCAGCACCGGCACTTTAAACAGCGAATCTTTGGCGAGGAAACGCAGCTCATAGCCGTTGATCCCCACGAAATACCCCATCGAAACCGGGTCAAAGTTCGAAATGTGGTTAGGCGCAACAATGAACGGCCCGTCTTTCGGGAAGTTCTCCACCCCCGACCACCGCAGTTTCGCCACCGAATCAATAATTGGCCGCAAAATGTAGTAGGCGGGCCGGTACATCTTGTGTAAGTTGCCCCGCCGCGGCCGAGCCGTGACCTGCTTGTATTCCATGCTGACCATCAGACGTACTCCACCTTGGCGTGCAGTTTCAAAAGTTTCGCCATGAAGTGCTCATACCCACGCGAAATCACGTCAATCCCCGACACGTGGGACACCCCGTCAGCAGCGAGGGCCGCGATCAAGTGGCTGAATCCCCCGCGCAAGTCCGGCACGGTAATGTCTGCCCCATGTAGCGGCGTCGGCCCAGAAATCACGGCCGAGTGGTAGAAGTTACGCGCCCCAAATCGGCAGGGCGCCGACCCCACACACTCTTTATAAACCTGAATATTCGCGCCCATTTTCCGCAGGGCAGTCACGAAGCCAAACCGGTTTTCGTACACGGTTTCATGGACAATCGACAGACCCTCCGCCTGGGTGAGAGCCACCACCAACGGTTGTTGCCAGTCGGTCATAAACCCGGGGTGAACATTAGTTTCGAGGACGATTGGGCGCAGCGGCTCCCCCGGATGATAGAAGCGGATTCCGTCCTCTTCTACATCGAAAGCCCCACCCACCTTGCGGAACGTATTCAAGAAGGTGATCATGTCCGGCTGGTGAGCGCCACGAACAAACACGTCCCCACGGGTCGCCAGGGCCGCCGCCCCCCAAGAGGCCGCCTCAATCCGGTCTGGCAGCGCAGTGTGAGAATACCCTTCCAGACTCTTCACACCCTCGATTCGGATGGTCCGGTCCGTATCCACGGAAATGATCGCCCCCATTTTTTGGAGGACGTTAATCAGATCCATGATTTCCGGCTCAATCGCAGCGCCAGTTAGCGTGGTAATGCCCTCGGCCTGCACGGCTGTGAGCAGCGTCTGTTCCGTTGCCCCCACGGATGGGTACGGCAAGTCAATCTGCGTGCCCCGCAACCCTCCGGGAGGGGCAGTCAAGCGGATGCCCGCCTCTTCCTTAGAAACGTGCGCTCCAAAGCGGCGCAGCGTCTCTAAGTGGAAATCAATCGGGCGGTCCCCAATTACGCACCCGCCCAACTCGGGAATGAACGCTTCACCCAACCGATGCAGCAGCGGACCACAAAACAGAATCGGAATCCGTGACGACCCAGACAGGGCATCAATCTCTGTTGGAGACGCCTGATCCACATTCGCCGGGTCAAGAATAATGACGCCCTCTGCCTCATCAAACATGACGGATACGCCGTGGGCTTCCAGCATGTCCTTGACCACGTCAACATCGCGGATCAGCGGCACATTACGCAATTGGGAAGGCGACTGTCCCAACAGGGAGGCCACCATCGCTTTGGGAACAAAGTTCTTTGCCCCCCGCACCGAAATAGTTCCGTAAAGGGGACTGCCACCTTCAACCCGAAGGACTGACTTATCTGGCATCCCCACAATCTTGGGTGCCGCTTCTGCTTTTTGCAACGTAACTCCCTGCCGCTCGGCGAGACGATACTTCAGAGCTTAGCCGCTAGTCCGAGCGGGTCTAGGGTGACGTCGCTAGCAGCTCAGACAGGCAGCGTGCGGGGCTTCCAAGAGGGTCGCTCCTCTTCAAATTCGGCGATTTCTTCTTCAGAACGCATGGTCAGCCCGATGTCATCCAAGCCTTCCATGAGGCGCCAGCGGGTGTAGTCGTCAACTTCAAACGGATAGGTTGCCCCACCCGCCGTCACATTCATGTCCTCCAGCGAAACCGTGAGTTTCGCACCCGGTTCAGTCTCTAAATATTTCCACAGGGATTCGCAGTCCTCTTGGGAAATAAGCCCGGCGACCAGCCCCTGTTTACCAGAGTTCGATCGGAAAATATCCCCAAATTTCGGAGCAAGGACAACCCGGAAACCGTAGTCTTTCAACGCCCATACCGCGTGTTCACGCGATGAGCCGGTCCCAAAATCCGGTCCCGCAACCAGGACGGAGCCCTTCGCATACGCCGTGTCATTCAGGACGAACGCCGGATCTTTCCGCCACGCTGAAAACAGTGCGTCCTCAAACCCAGTGCGGGTGATTCGTTTGAGGAATACCGCGGGAATAATTTGGTCAGTATCAACGTTGGAGCGCCGCAGTGGGACGCCAATCCCCGTGTGGGTGGTGAACTTTTCCATTACTGCGCCCCCTTATGCCGTTGCTCTTTGAGAGTCTTCTTCGGGCCGGTCGCCCCCGTATTCGGCGCCCAATCCGATCCCGTTTGGCACCACGTCCAAATCGGCGGGACTGGAGAGTGTGCCCCGCACCGCGGTTGCCGCTGCCACCAATGGTGACACCAGGTGGGTGCGAGCATCGCGACCTTGGCGGCCTTCATAGTTTCTGTTCGAGGTCGAAGCCGCGCGCTGTCCCGGCTGAAGTTGGTCCGGGTTCATCCCCAGACACATGGAACAGCCGGCACTGCGCCACTCTGCGCCAAAGTCGAGGAACACTTTGTCCAGCCCCTCTTCTTCAGCCTGCATTTTCACGCGCTGCGAGCCAGGTACGACTAGCATTTCCACGCCTTCAGCCTTTTTCTGGCCTTTGATGACGTTGGCTGCCATGCGTAGATCCTCAATCCGCGCATTAGTGCACGACCCGAGGAAAACAACATCGACGGGAATGTCCCGCATCTTCGTGCCGGGCGCCAAATCCATGTATTCCAAAGCGCGCTGGGCAGTAGTGCGATCAATCGGATCCGAGAATGACTCTGGATCTGGCACTTCACCCGACAGTGGCACGCCTTGACCCGGGTTGGTTCCCCAAGTTACGAACGGCTCAATATCGGCAGCGTCGAGGACGACCTCCGCATCGAAAACTGCGTCTTCATCGGAAGCCAATGACTTCCAGTATTCGACCGCCGCATCCCAGTCCGCACCTTCGGGTGCATGAGGGCGACCTTTGATGTATTCAAACGTAGTCTCATCGGGGGCGATCATCCCCGCGCGGGCACCGGCCTCAATGGACATGTTGCAGATGGTCATCCGCGCTTCCATCGAGAGTTCCCGGATCGCTTGCCCCCGGTATTCCAGGACGTAGCCCTGTCCCCCGCCGGTACCAATCTTGGCAATTACGGCGAGGATAATGTCTTTGGATGTCACACCTGGCTTCAGCGACCCGTTCACGGTGATCGCCATCGTCTTGAACGGCATGACCGGCAGGGTTTGGGTGGCCAGTACGTGTTCCACTTCGGAGGTGCCAATCCCAAACGCCAGCGCCCCAAAAGCACCGTGTGTCGAGGTATGCGAATCGCCACACACGATGGTGGTGCCGGGTTGAGTCAGTCCCAATTGTGGACCCACCACGTGGACGATCCCCTGCTCTACATCACCCAGGGAGTGCAGGCGAATCCCAAACTCTTCCGCATTCTTGCGCAGCGTATCGATCTGCAAGCGGGATGTGAGGTCAGCAATCGGCAGGAAAATATCTTTGGTCGGCGTGTTGTGATCTTCAGTAGCGATCGTCAGGTCTGGGCGGCGCACCGGCCGACCCGCTAAGCGAAGCCCCTCAAAAGCCTGGGGGCTAGTCACTTCGTGAACAAAGTGCAGGTCTATATAAAGAAGGTCTGGAGCACCATCTTCTCCCCTAGTCACTACGTGTTGTTCACGCACCTTCTCAGCCATAGTCTTGGCCATTGGGACCCACCCCCTTAATAGGTAGTTGTAACGTGCCTGTTTTATTGCACAAGGGCCTTGTCATACGCCCTCTCGCATTCGAGCTTGCGACCCGTCCACACTGCGTCGATTTGGCATCTCACTAGATGGGATGACAGACTCTACCCATGGACGAAACTCCCGAATCAAGTGGCGTTGGTGTACTAGACAAGGCAGCGCTGGTTCTTGGGGCTTTAGAATCTGGCCCCGCGACCTTGGCGCAACTAGTTTCCGCGACGGGTTTGGCGCGCCCCACGGCGCACCGGTTGGCCGTCGCCCTTGAGCATCACCGCCTGGTGGCGCGCGATATGCAGGGCCGTTTTGTGTTGGGCCCTCGCTTACAAGAACTTGCTTCCGCGGCCGGTGAGGACCGTCTGATCGCCTCTTCCACCCCCATCTTGGTGGCTCTGCGCGATCACACGAAAGAATCCGCCCAGCTGTTCCGTTGGCAAGGTGACTACCGGGTCTGCGTGGCTGCGGCCGAGCCGGGCAGTGGCCTGCGAGATTCCATTCCCGTTGGTGCGACCCTGTCCCTGAAAGCAGGGTCGGGCGCCCAAGTTCTACTTGCCTGGGAAGAACCAGAGCGACTACACCGCGGCCTGATTGGCGCCTCATTTACGGCCACCACCTTGTCGCAGGTCCGCCGCCGCGGCTGGGCCCAGTCGGTTGGGGAACGCGAGCCGGGTGTCGCTTCGGTTTCGGCACCGGTTCGAGGCGTGGACGGCCGAGTGATCGCCGCCCTGTCTGTCTCTGGCCCTATCGAGCGTATGGGCCGGCAACCAGGCCGCCTTTACGGGCCGGCAGTTGTAGCCGCCGCGAACCGTTTGAGCGAATTCCTGCGCACCGCTGAAGAAATGGGTCTTTAAGCCGCGACGGCACATACCTGGACCTCTGCTGTGACGCAGTCATCCAAGACCCGGGGCACCGAACAGTGCTCTCTGCGCGCGCCATAGGTCGCGTCAACTGAGCCAAGCGAACTTTCTCGTTCATAAAGTTCGTGGAGTCGATCCGGTGGTCTCACCGCCCACCATTGTTGGGTGGGATCTTTCCACTTGGGCGCCCTAACTTGGGGAACCCCATCGACCATGCGCACACTCCACCCCTGTTGGTCGATGTGTCGGTGGTGGTAGTAGCACAGGGCCACCCCGTTATCCGTATGGGTCTGTCCGCCGCGGGCATGCGGGGTGACATGGTGGATTTCGCACCACGAACCGGGAGTCGTACATCCGGGAATTACACATCCCCCATCACGGGCCAAGATAGCGCGCCTTTGATGGGCGGTAAAGACTCTCTGTTGGTTGCCAAGAGCCAGAAGCCTGCCCTTCGCATCTTCGGCGTAAAACTGCAGGCTGCCGGTGCAGGCACTGTGTTCGACCGCGTCTGCAGATACGGGCACTTCACCCTGGTTCATGAACACGACGCCGCCCCGACGGTTTTCTAAGTCTTCTACGGTAGTCCGCACCAAGACCGTCACGGGAGCGCCACCCATTTCGGGAAGTTCCGCAGCAGCGGAGGCAGCCCGCAGAATAGTGGCCAACGCATCATGACGTTTCTGACCCGGCGACCGGCCACTTCCCGCCTGGACAGGCGGTTGATCCACGTGCGACGCTGGCGACTCAACCCGCGGCGAAGTGATCGCGTTGAGCATGGCCTCTAACTGTCCGGCCACTTCAGGCAGAATCTGGCCGCGGACGGAAACCAGTCCGTTGAGTTCCGCCCCAATCGTGAACCAGCGTTGCGCAGCTGCCCGGCGGTCTTCCTGACGACGGCGCGCATCATTACGACGGCGACGAACCATTCGACAGGCTTTGCGAAGGTCATCAAGGTGAACCCTAAAGTTTCCACCCATATCCCCCGCACCAGCACTTCTGATCGCCGCCTCTACTTGTGCGCGATCAAACTCCCCATCAAGGATGCCCAGACCTATAGCAATGCCGACCAGCTGAGCCTCTAAATCCTCCGTCGCGTCATCATTCGAATCACGCGCGCCGACCGCTTTCAGTGTCGCAGAAATCAGTTGCGCGGCCTCTTCACTGATCAGCCCCGCGCTGAGGGATGCCGCAACTAAGGACACGCGCGACGTCGGAACACCGGACTGCTCATCGCCCTCCACCGCAGAGGAATCGACCTCAACCATTTCGGAGCCGAGCGCGACCCGGTCGCGGGCTTGTTGCAAAGTAGAGCCGGTAATGTCACGGATTGCCTCAGCCGCGGTGCCAAACCCAGGTCCAGATGCTTGAGTCCCTTTAGCTTTAGTCTGGGACATCTTCTTTTCCAACAACCCAGCACAAGTCACGCCGAGCGCCTGAGCCTGCCGGCATACGGAATCAGCGGCGCGCGCCACCAGGAGCAACTGCTCAACCGAGGCATCACGCAGGGCACCACCATTCTTCAAAGCTGCCAACGCGGCCTCTAACCCCGCCAACTGGGCACGGAGGGGAGCGCCCTCAACCACAGCAGAATCCTGGTCCATGGGCACCCCCTTTCTAGAGAACCAGCCAACCACCGGACTTGCCAACTACCAGATTTAGTCGAACATTTGTTCGATGGTTCTACTGTACAAGGGGGTTCCGACATTTTGACGTGCCCAGACCTCGATATCTCTATTCGTCGCGCAGCCGCGCCGCCTCTTTATATAGGGCATCCAACTGCGGCAGCGACTCCTCCCACGTATAAGAGATCGGCGTCGCGCGATTGTGCGCCACATATTCCGAAACCAGGTCGGGGTCGCGCGCCCATTTGACTAGCGTCTCTACCATCGCCTTGTCCGTGGGGACCGCGCGCCCTTCTTTCCCGTCGAGGACGGCCGCCCCAAATCCCGATTGAGACCGCGCCAAAATCGCCAATCCCGCGGCACGCGCCTCTAACCCAGAGATGGAAAAAGCGTCCTTCACACTCGGGGAAATGTACACGTCGGACCGCGCATACAAGTCCAGCAACTCACGCTGATCGAGGCGGCCGGGCAGGTCAACCCAATCCGCCATTCCATGCCGCTCCACATAGCGCCGAGCGGCTTCCAATCCGGGCCCCTCCCCCGCGATAACTGCCCGCAACGGCAAAGGCGCCCGTCGCTGTGCATTGGACGAGGACG
>CAYFWE010000050.1:0-7505 GCA_964346745.1 uncultured Actinomyces sp.
CTGGTGCGCCTGAACCGCAGCATGCCCGAAGGGGTAGACGTCCTCGCCAAAGTTGAATATTTCAACCCCGCCGGGTCAGTGAAGGATCGAATCGCCCGCCAGATGATCGAAGCGGCCGAAGAATCAGGTGCTTTGAAAGAGGGCGGAACCATTGTGGAAGCGACCTCGGGAAACACGGGAATCGCCTTGGCAATGGTCGCGGCATCCAAGGGTTACCGAGTGGTCCTATTCATGCCGTCATCGATGAGTAAAGAGCGACGCGCGATCGTGCGTGCTTACGGCGCCGAACTGGTTTTGACCGACCCGGCCGGGGGAATGAAGGGCGCAGTCGCTGCCGCCGAAGAATACGCGGACACCCATCCGGGAGCCGTCCTCGTCCGCCAGTTTGAAAACCCGGCCAACGTACAGGCCCATGTTGAAACCACGGCCGAAGAAATTTGGGCAGACACGGACGGGAAAGTCGACATCGTGGTATCCGGAATCGGCACTGGTGGAACCGTCAGCGGGGTGGGTCAAGTCTTGCGAGAGCGCAACCCTGAGATACAAATCGTCGCGGTCGAGCCGGAAGACTCCCCGCTGCTCACGCAAGGTAAGGCCGGTCCACACACGATTCAGGGCTTGGGTGCGAACTTCATTCCCGAGATCCTAGATCAGGACGTCATTACGGAAGTTGTCGACGTATCTGGGTCGGACGCTCTAGAAGCGAGCCGCGAGGTAGCGGCCAAAGAGGGTCTGCTGGTCGGCATCTCTTCGGGGGCGGCTCTTGCTGCCGCCCGTCAGGTGGCAGCTCGCCCAGAGAACGCTGGGAAGACTATGGTGGTGGTGCTCCCAGACGGTGGGGAAAGGTACCTCAGTACCCCCCTCTTTGAGCAGTATATGGACTGACTGGTCGACCTAGCCCGACACCGATCACATCTGACATACCAAGGCGGACACATGCGCGGAGGCGTTCACAAGGCCCTCAAAATCCTGCGAGAAGACTTGCAGGCTGCTCTTGACCGTGATCCCGCAGCGGAACACGCGTGGGAAGTAGCGCTGACCTACCCGGGCCTCCACGCTGTTTGGGGATACCGATTGGCGCACGCCCTGTGGAACAAAGGCCTTCGTGTCCCAGCTCGGCTGGTACAAAACTCCACCCGATTTTGGACAGGCGTCGATATTCACCCGGCTGCTCGGTTGGGTAGGCGCCTGTTCATTGACCATGCCGAGGGCGTAGTCATCGGCGAGACTGCTGAAGTGGGGGAGGACGTCCTCATCTATCACCAGGTGACCTTGGGGGGAACCTCGACCGAACCGGGTAAACGCCACCCAACGGTTGGTGACCGGGTTGTCCTGGGTGCCGGGGCGAAAATACTTGGCCCAGTCAACCTGGGGGATGACGTGAAAGTTGGGGCCAACGCCGTAGTGGTGCGCGACGTGCCAGATGGGAAAGTAGCCGTTGGCGTACCGGCCCGACTGGTTGGGGAAGACCACCCCACCCGGGCCGGCTGCACCCGCTAGGCGCAAACCCAAAACGACCAGGCCAGCGTATTTCTGAACTAACCTGGAAGCATGAACGAGCTCACACTCAAAGCGGACCCCCGCGACATCACCGATGGCTCGCAGCGAGAGGGGTTAGAACTAGCAACGCTGACTTTCTACGATATTCCTGCACTGGCAGCACTTTCCGCCAGTGCTTACGGCAACCCGGCGACGGCAGAAAGCCTGTGGGAAGCCACCGACGAAATGCGCATGTACTTCGACGGTGCTTTCGGTGCCCTACGCGACGATTCGTTTATTGGAGCGTGGGTCGACGGTGAACTGGTGGGCGCCGTTTTCGGTGTTCTAGATGCGCCGATTGACGGGGTTCCCCGCGGACCTTTCGTGGTGGACCTGATGGTGGACCCGAAGTGGCGGCGTCAAGGTATCGGCAGTGCCCTAGTCACCGAACTGGCCCGCCGGGTTGGTCAGTGGGGTTACGACGATTTGGCGTTGCAACTGGACATGGCGCGCTACCCCGAAGCGTTGCAAATGTACCGCAACCTAGGTTTTGTTGAGGTCGACAACTAGCGCCGGAAAACAGTGGCGAACCCTAACGCTGGCAGCTAGAACACCAGAACAGGTTCCGCCCCTGCACCACCTGTGTCCGCACGGGCGCTCCGCACTGCAAACAAGGCTGACCCGCCCTCTTATACACGTGCCACTTCTTGGATTCTGGGTCCAAAGGCGTCACTTCTGGGGACACGAGTTCCGGGTCAACCGTGCGGATCCGACCCTGCTGCACCCCATCCGCTAAGAGAACCACAAAGTCATCCCATAGCCGGCCAACTCGTTTAGCAGAAACGTTCGATCCGCGGCGATGCGGCGAGATTCCCTGTCGAAACAGTGCTTCCGCCCGGTAAATGTTACCCACACCGGCGGCGATAGACTGATCCATTACCAGTTCACCGATGGTGCGCTGGGAAGCGCGGATCTTGTCGATAAATTCTTGGCGCAGCTCATCTGGCGGTGTGTCATGGTCAAGTGGATCGGGACCAAGCCGTCGCACCACTTCCTCAACCTGCAGCTCATCGAGCACTTGACATTGGTTGGGCCCCGTCAAATCGGCCGCGGTCGTATCGGTAACGATCCGCAAGCGAACAGCGCCGCGCGGTGGGGGTGGCTGCCAATCGTCCTCGAACACCCCAAAATCGGCGTCCAGCCGGACCCCCTCATTTGAGCGGGCATCCACGGCCGCAGCAACCTTCACCATTTCGAAAGCATCGCCTCCGCTGTCACCCTCCTCGGCGCGCGGGGCGTCACCGGTTTGTTCGAGGTCGGCGACTTCCCCGTTTGAGGACGTAACAGAAATACCTCGCCCTTCCCCGCCCGCCAAGTCAGGTAAACGCGGGGCACCAATCGAACTGGGAACAGTTTCCCCCGGCGCTCCGTAGAACCGCCAAGATCCGTACAACCCCAAGTGCGTGTGCAGCCATAGGGGCGCCTGACTTGGGTCATCCGGATCTTCGAACTGCAGGAACAGGTGCTTCCCAACCGAGTGTGCACCGGTCATGGTCAGACCGTCGAGGCGCGCGGCTCCGGCAGCGAACCGCCCTTGGGGGGAGGAAGTTTCGCACTTGCTCCCCACGAACCACTGCTCAAACGCGAGCGCGAGGCGACGCAGCGAATGACCCTCAGGCATGCGCCCTACTTCGCCGACTTATTCGGGGGCACAACGAAGTTCACCAGCTTCGGGGCGCGGACAATCACGCGCCGCGGTTCTTGCCCGGCCAAAGCACGCTGAATTGGCTCCGCCTCGCGGGCCAACGTCTCCAAATCTGTATCGCTTATATCGGTGGGAACTTCGATCTTGGCGCGCAACTTCCCATTTACTTGGATGATGCACGTGATCGTGTCTTCCACCAGTAGCGACTGGTCAGTAACAACGGGGAAGTCGTGCAGGGCCAATGGCTCATCATGCCCGAGGCGCTGCCAGAGTTCCTCCGCAATATGCGGCGCGGCGGGGGCGACCATCAACACCAGCGGCTCAATCGCTTCCCGGGGGACTTGTTTGAACCCGGTGAGGTGATTGTTGAGGACGATCATGCGCGCCACAGCCGTGTTGATGCGCATATTGTCGAGCTCTTCGGTTACCTCGGTAATCGTGCGGGCCACCAGTTTCTTGGTTTCTAAGTCCGCCGGATCATCGGTAACAGTGACTTCGCCGGTCTCCTCATCAACGACGTTGCGCCACAAGCGCTGCAAGAAGCGCAATGAACCGGAAACGGCGCGCGTTTCCCACGGGCGTGACAAGTCCAGCGGCGCCATGGACATTTCAAACAGTCGGAACGCATCGGCCCCGTAACGGTCGCACATTTCGTCGGGGGTCACCGAGTTCTTGAGCGATTTGCCCATCTTCCCGTATTCGCGCTCTACCGGGGCGCCCTTGTACGTAAACCCGGAAGCCTCATCGCCCTCAACCTCTTCGGCCGGAACGTACACTCCGCGAGAGTCCTTATAGGCGTATGCCAAGATGTAGCCCTGGTTGAACAGCTTGTGGAACGGTTCCGAAGCGGACACGTATCCCAAGTCGAATAGGGCCTTTTGCCAGAACCTGGCGTACAGCAGATGCAGAACCGCGTGTTCAACCCCACCGACGTACAGGTCAACGCCGCCGGCAGGCTTGTTAGCGCGCGGACCCATCCAGTAGTCATCATTGGTTGATTCAATCAGGTGCGCATCATCATGCGGATCGACATAGCGCAGTTCGTAGTAGCAGGAACCCGCCCAGTTTGGCATGGTGTTCGTGTCGCGTCGGTACATCTTGGGTCCATCCCCAAGGTCGAGCTCCACATTAACCCAGTCATCCGCGCGGGTCAGCGGTGTTTCCGGCGACGAATCTGCGTCCTGCGGATCGTAGGTCCGGGGTGAGAAGTCATCCAAATGCGGCAGTGTCACCGGCAACTGGTCTTCGGGCAAAGCGTGGGCGCGCCCGTCCTCGTCATAAACTACGGGGAATGGTTCACCCCAGTAACGCTGGCGGGAAAACAGCCAGTCCCGCAGGCGGAACGTTGTCGTTGGTTCGCCAACTTCTCGGGCGGCCAGCCAGTCGATCATCTTGTCGATCGCCGATTCTTTGTCGAGGCCGTTGATAGAAAAGTCCCCGCGCGCGGAATTGACGATCGCCCCATCCCCGGTCCATGCGGCCTCTTGAATATCGAAGTCTTCAGGAACTTCAATTCCGTCCACACCGGTCGGGTCGATCGTCTGAATAATGTCGACGTTGAAGGCTTTCGCGAAAGCGTGGTCGCGTTCGTCGTGGGCGGGGACGGCCATAATCGCACCCGTCCCGTAACCCATCAGCACATAGTCGGCTGTGAAGACGGGGACCGGCTGGTCATTCACCGGGTTGATCGCATACACACCGGTGAATACGCCTGTCTTACCACCGGCTTCGGCTTGACGCTCCACATCGGTTTTCGACGCTGCTTCCCGTCGGTAAGCAGCCACCGCTGACTGAGGGTTATCGTGACCGGCAGTCCACTCATCTCGCGTGTCAGCGGGCCACTGGGCCGGCACCGCATCCGTGTCGAGCAGTGGGTGTTCGGGGGAGACAACCATGAACGTGGCGCCAAACAGCGTGTCCGGGCGGGTGGTGAAAACCTGCAGGTCACCCTGCCCGGGTACTTGGAACGTCACGGTTGCACCCAGGGACTTGCCGATCCAGTTGCGCTGCATCAGCCGGACCTTTTCCGGCCAATCAATATTGTCTAGCGCTTCAGCCAAGCGGTCAGAGTAGGCGGTGATCCGCATATTCCACTGACGCAGGTTGCGCGTGAAAACCGGGAAGTTGCCGCGTTCAGACAGCCCTTCTGCCGTGACTTCCTCATTGGCGAGGACGGTCCCCAAGCCGGGGCACCAGTTCACTGGGGACTGCGACAAGTAGGCCAAACGGTAGTTGGAAAGCACGTCATCACGGGCGCCCTCATCCAAATCCGCCCAGTTGCCACCATCGGGAAGAGGACGTTTTCCGCTGGCAAACTCTTCCACCAGTTCACTAATGGGACGAGCCTTCCCCAAAGAACCCTCTTCATTGGGCATTTCTGGGTCAAACCAAGAGTTGTAGATCTGCAGGAAAATCCACTGCGTCCACTTCACGTAGTCATCATCGATAGTTGACAGGCCGCGACGCTCATCATGCGACAACCCGAGGCGGCCAAGTTGGCGAGAGAAAACCTCAATCGCATTCTCAGTCGTTACCCGCGGGTGCTGGCCAGTTTCAATCGCATACTGTTCGGCAGGCAGGCCGAAAGAGTCAAAACCCAGGGTGTAGAGGACGTTCTTGTTCTTCATCCGCTGGTAGCGAGCCAAAATATCGGTGGCGATATAACCCAGCGGGTGCCCCACGTGCAGCCCAGAGCCGGAAGGGTAGGGGAACATATCCATGACGAACCACGGTTCAAGTTCAGCGCGCGGACCGGCTAGTTCACCCGTCGGGTTGTCGGCGTTGAACACGCCGTCGCGATCCCAAATGGCCTGCCACTTCTTCTCAAGTTCGCCCGCCATCTTCGCGTCATAGCGGAATGGGGGAGTGTCGGGCGTTGCCGTTGCGGGCCCGTCAACACTGGAAGTGTGGTCAGCCATTGTGGTTCCTCCTGAATAAATGACGGGATCAAGAGTAGCTCAGGGCTGACATGGCGGCTTGAACCGCTCTTACGCCGGTCGACAAATCCGCGGAGCAGCGCCAAAATGTGGGTATGAGCACAGTATTTGAACTAATTATTGCCGGTCAGATTCCCGGGCGCTTCGTCTGGGCAGACGATAAGTGCGTAGCCATCATGACGATCCAACCCGTCGCGCCTGGACACGTCTTGGTTATCCCGCGTGCCCCAATCGATAAGTGGACGGATTTGGATCCCGCCGATTTGGGCCACGTTATGAAGGTCGCCCAAATAATCGGGCAAGCCCAAGAAGAAGCGTTCGACGTGCCTCGCACCGCCGTCGTAATAGCCGGCTTTGAAGTGCCGCACGTCCACGTCCACGTAATTCCAGCCCTGTCGGAAGCACAAGCGTCACTGACGGGTGCCCGTGATGCTAGTTCGCAAGAACTGGATGAGGCCGCCAACGCTGTGCGCAGCGCCCTCAAACAGCAGGGGCATGGGGCCAACGTTCCGCCGGAAGTTTCCAGTCCAGACCTAGGTTGAGCGCGTGGCGTCTAGAAGAGGTAGGCGAGTTTATCGCTCATAGTGATGACGATAACCAGAATCACTATCAGGTAGAGGATCAGCACCAGCGCCCAAGAGTAGCGAAGCGTCGTTCGTCCCCGCGCCACGGCGCCCTCTCCGAAAGCGCCCGCTGCCCCAGCCGCACCAACGATCACTGGCAAAGCGCCCAGTGTGGCCACCCAGGTGACCATGCAGTACGGGCAGAGCGCTTGGAACACGCTGACGGAGGCGTGCAAGAAATAGACAACGAAAAGCAAACCTGCAAACGCGCCCGCAGTCATGCCCCACCAGATGATCCGCGGCAATGACCCCTTCAGCAGCAACACAAACCCAAGGGCAAACAACGCGGAAAACGCCGCTAAACCCACCACGGAGTTCGACACGCCCAGCAGGTGCGCTTGCGGGGACAACAGTGACGACGAACAGCCAATCAGCGGATTCACGTCACACAGTAGGTCCGCATCCGGGTTGCCCAGCAGATCCAACTCACTTCGGATGAGGGCGATTGAAGAAATTATCCCCAAGACTGAGAAGAGGACGATCGCCAAACCTGTGCCAGGACTTGTCCAACGCGCGGGTGAAGAGGTTTTGCTCATGGTCTATAGATTACCGCTCTGCTCTCGGCGTGGCTGGGAGCAGCTTCACAGTGAATGGGGCGCTCACAAACTTGCCGGGGGCGGCCGCTTCAACTAGAGTTTTTATTCGTCGCCGAGGTTGATGTTTAGGCAGCAACAACGATGACAACGGTGATGCGATCCATCACCAACGCGCCATTAGCTCAGTTGGCTAGAGCAACAGACTCTTAATCTGTGGGTCCAGGGT
>CAYFWE010000051.1:0-7440 GCA_964346745.1 uncultured Actinomyces sp.
ACGTCTATGTCGTCACCGAGCTTGTCGTGGAGTGTCACTTTCCCAGAGGTAAGCAGTGCGGGCGGTTTCAACAAACGGTTGATCCCATAGGCAAGCGTGGTCTTTCCACACCCCGACTCGCCTGCCAGCCCGAGTATTTCGCCTCGGTTCAAAACAAGCGACACGTCCTTCACAGCCTCGACAGGCTCTTCAACTTCGTACGTGATCGACATGTTCTCGGCGGTTAGCACAGGCACTTGCGCGGCCATGTACTTGTCGTGGTCAGGCGTCGTCAACGGCCCCTGATAAATCTCGTCGCTCACTTCGCTGCCTTCCTTGCGGATGCCAGTGTTTTCTTTTGTGCGTCAGCTCGGCGCAGTTCCCTTTCCGCTTTACGGACCGAACGAACAGCGTCGGGGGCGGCACGTAGCTTCGGGTTGATCGTTTCGTCAATGGCGAAGTTGATCAATGAGAGCCCTGTTCCGAGGAGGGCGATCAACAAGCCTGGCGGCACAAACCACCACCACGCGCCGACGTGGAATGCGTTTTGTTGGGCCGCCTGGTTGAGCATGGTTCCCCAGGTAATCGCACCCGAAGGACCCAGGCCCAAGTAGGACAGGCCTGCTTCTGACAGGACAGCCAAGACCACCGCAGAAAGGAACATCGCGGCAAGAAGTGGCAGCAGGTTCGGCAGGATTTCGACCAGGATGATCCGGTAGCCCTTCTCGCCAGCTGTTCGTGCGGCTGAAACGTAGTCACGGTTGCGAAGCGACTTCGCCTGCAGCCTCAGCACGACCGCTGACCCGGCCCAAGACGTAATGCCTAATACAAATGCAATCATCCACATGGAGCGGGTTTCCATGTAGGTAGCGACGACGATCACCAGTGGAAGGCCTGGGATGACCAACATGATGTTGGTGATCAGGGACAGAATTTCGTCAGTAGCACCACCGCGGTATCCGGCGACGATACCGAAGAACAAAGAGAACACGACCGCAATGAAACCCGCTGTTGCCCCCACTAGGAGAGAGCCGGCCGCTCCCTCTGCCAGTTGCGCGAGGACGTCAGCGCCCAGGTTGTTGGTTCCCAACAGGTGCTCTGCGGTGGGCCCTTGCATCGGTGTGTTCTTGTAGAACCTTGGATCTTGGGTAAACAAGGGCCCAAAGATCGCGAATAGAACAATCCCAATTGTCAGGAACAGCCCTAACCCGAGTTTTATGTCCATTCGGGGAAGAGCACTAAGGAAGCGTCCCTTAGGCTTCTTCTTATCTAGCTGTTCCTCGAGGATTTTTTCTCCGGGAGTTAGACCCGGTACTTTTTCCGTAAGCTCTGCCGAATCGGTGGTATCCACCTGCATCGGCACTTCGGCCAATACGTTATCTACTTGTTCACTAGACATTGCTACGCGCCCTTGGGTCGATGAAACCGTAGACCATATCCATGATGAAGTTGGCCAGGAGGACGGTCACGGTAATAACGAGGAACACGCCCTGCATGAGAGCGAAGTCTTTTTCGGAGACCGCAGTCATCAACAGTTTCCCAACGCCGGGGTAACTGAACACTTGTTCCATGACGATTGACCCTGCTACAACGAATCCGAGGGTAATGCCGAATGCGGCCATGGAAGGCAGTGCCGCGTTGCGTCCCGCATACCAGGTGAAGATTCGAAGCTTCTTGAGCCCTTTTGCTTCGGCTGTCACGACGTAGTCTTCCGACAGTGTCGAGACCATCATGTTCCGCATGCCCAGCACCCAGCCACCGACGGAAGCGATGATTATCGTAATTGCCGGGAGCAGACCGTGATAGATCGCGCTAGAGATGAATGCGCCCGACATTTCGGGACCACCTGGGAATTCCCTCATCGAGTAACCACCGATGATGGGGAACCATCCTAGGGAGACAGAGAAGACGGACACGAAGATCAGCGCAAGCCAGAAGTAAGGCACTGATTGGAGGAGGGTCATCAGCGGGATGATCGCGTCGGCAGCTGTACCGCGCTTCCAACCTGCATAGGCGCCGATGGTCACACCGAGTATGAAGGAGATGATGGTTGCGGAACCGACAAGGATCAGCGTCCACGGCAGTGCTGTTCCGATCAGTGTTCCTACTTCAGCGGGGAACATGGAACTGGAGACACCTAGGTCACCACGGAATATGTTCCCCCAGTAATTGAAGTACTGCGCCCACCCAGATGAGTCATCAGCACCAAAGATTAGGTCGATTGAGTTTTCCATGGCGGGAGTAATCTCACCGCCGCGACGCATAATCTTCTCGATGAAGATCGTGCGAGGATCGCCCGGCATAAGCCGTGGCAACAAGAAATTCAGCGAAACAGCCGCCCACAGTGTGAGGACGTAGAAAGCGATTCGCCGCACGTAATATCTCACGCGCCAACGCTCCTTTGCGTCTTGCTAGCACTCTGTGGTCGCGCTGACCGAAGCCAGTTCGCGACCACAGAGAACTAGGTTAAAGGGGAGGCCCCTCTTACTTGTAAGTCAGCTTCGACAAGATGTACGCAGCTGAGACACCGTCCCAAGAGGCTGGGAAGGCATAGAGATCATCTTCAGTTGGCCAACCGGTGAAGTCCGTCTGGTTGAAGAAGGTCTGAGAGCCACCGTGGAACATCGAGATGTACGGGACATCGTTGATGATGTTCTCTTGAACAATCGCGTACGCGTCCTTGAGTTCGTTCTCATCGTTGGTGGATGCTGCTGCAGCGACCGCCGCGTCCACGTCTGGGTTAGAGTAGCGCGCGTAGTTCGTCTGGTTTGGTTCCAAAGACGTTCCCACCGGCTGGGTGAAGTCGGTGGTGAACGAGTTACGGTAGATCAGGAATGGATCTGAAATCGGCGTTCCAAAGAGGGCACCCATGAACATTTGGTAGTCACCAGTCATGCGGCGATCCGAGTACTGATCCGCAGTGATCGTGCCGTTTTGCAGCTCGATACCCGCCTCCTTGGCTTGAGACACCATTAACTCGGCCGCTGCGTTCGCGTCTGACCAACCTTCGACAGATTCGATTTTGACAGAGGCGCGCTCCCCGTCCTTCTCATAGACACCATCCGAGCCCAACGTCCATCCGGCGTCTTCCATAACGGCCTTGGCCGCTTCTGGGTCTGCATTCTCTGGGTTCGTTTCGGGCATGCCTGGCGCAATCCAGCGGTCGTCACGGCCAGGCTTCACGAACGTTGGTGAAGCAGGTTGCGCCAAGTTGTAGTACGCCTTTTCGTTGATTTCAGCACGGTCGATCGCCAAGTTGAGGGCTTGACGAACTTCCTTCTTGGTTTGTGGACCTGAACAGCCAAGCTCTTCATTTTCACAGATCATAACTACGATCGGATTCGGCGAACCCACGTTCAAGTACCCCAAGTCGTAAGGCTCTACGAGAGCTTCTGGCTGCGGAACGAAGAACGTTGAGTAATCAAGCTGGCCGGCCTTGAACAGAGATTCTGCTGAAGAGTTGCCATCAATACCTAGGTACTGCACGCGGTTGATGCCGGGGCGCTCTGGGTCCCAGTAGTTGGGGTTCGCCACCAGCGTGTATGCGGCATCCGTAACGTTTTCGACCATAAAGGGCCCCGTACCAACAGGATCTGTAGCGTTGTCGAACGTCACCAAGTCGCTAACTTCACCGAATACGTGCTCAGGAACGATGTACGTTGCGCCCAGCACCGAATACTCGTTGGTATACGAAGGCTGGTTGAAGTGAAGCTTCACGGTCGTGTCATCGAGGACCTCAACATCTTCGACATAGTCCATCTGAACAGCCTCATTGGTGAATGAGTACTTGATGTCTTCGGCCGTGAGCGGCTCCCCATCATTCCACTTCACATCCTTGCGGATCTTGATGGTGAGCTCCATGCCGTCATCCGACCATTCGGATGATTCTCCCAACAGTGGGATTGGCTCCCGCGCTTCGGCCTTGTTGTAAAAGAACAGCGGCTCGTAAATACCGCCCATAGCGGCGTGCAGAGCCGTTGGCGTGTATGGATTAAAGTTCGCGACGATTGGCGTTTGTGAGCCCGCAAAGACTGCGAGTGTTGGCCCATCTTTCGCTGGCTCCCCGGACTGCCCACCGGCATCCGACTTGCCCGACCCGCCGCCACCGCAGGCAGCCAACAGGCCTAAGGAAGCGGTAAGCCCGACAGCAAGTACCGTGCGCTTCCATTTCCGACTTGGGGACATCATTGTTCCTTTCCAATTTCCGGCCCAGTCTTCGATTGTCTGGGCGGCAACATCAACATTGTATGTAGGTTTCTTTCAGTCGAACAACAGAAATGGACATTTTGTTACAAGTCTGTTGCAGGCTGCACTTGTGTTGCGACTCACCAGCCAAACAGATCCTAACCTGCAGCTAATACAACATCTCGGTTAGGTAAATGCCCGGCTGCGGAGAGGCCTCTAGTAGTTCTGTAGGGGTCCGGGACTCCCCTAAATTCCGACGCAGCGTATCGCTCCCCCAAAGCAGGTCGATGAACGGCCGTGCATCTTGGTCCGACTCCCAATCGGGCATACGCCATTCGAATTGGTCGCCCCCTAGGTCCTTCGCTACTTCGAGCATGGTTACCGCGGTCAATACCGGGTTGAATGCGTCTCGGTCGGTCACATGGAGTTGAACACCGCCAACTGGCTCTCCGGCGTGCTTTTGAAATGTCGGGACGAACCAATCCGAGCGGAAAGAAACCCCAGGCAAGGCTCGTGCTTGCAACGACTTCGCGTATTCTTCGTCCAACCAGGGGGCACCGACTAGCTCGAAGGGACGGGTCGTGCCCCTTCCTTCGGACATGTTGGTGCCTTCAAAAAGAGCCGTACCCACGTAAACCAATGCACTATCCGGGGTGGGAAGGTTGGGCGAGGGCATAACCCAGGGAAGTCCTGTGTCATCCCAGTACATTTTTCGCTCCCACCCACTCATTAGGACTACTTGAGGCGGTTCGGCGACCAGTCCGGCCGCCGCGTCTCTAGCGGATGCTTCCCTTACGAGTTCGCCGAGCGTCAATCCGTGCCTGATTGGAATATCCAGTCGGCCAACAAAACTGCGGTCCGCCGGAACTACGCCGGGCCCTTCCCGCACTGCTCCAGACAGTGGATTTGGACGGTCGAGGACGTAAAAAGGGATTCCAAGTCGGGCCGCGCTACGCATGCAGTCCACAACGGTCCAGGCATACGTATAAAAGCGAGCACCCACATCTTGGATGTCGGCCACCATCGCGTCTATCCCCAACTCACGTATTGCTTGGTCGAGGGCGTCCTCATCCAAACCGTACGTGTCAACCAGAGGCAGACCGGTGACTGGATCGGTGGTTTCCTTTTCCGCAAATCCCGCTTGCGCTGTCCCACGCAACCCGTGCTCCGGACCGAAAATCGCTGCAATCGCACCGGTTTCCCGATGTAGAGCAGTTGCCGTGAGCTCGAGGTTCGGCAAGACAGCGGTGTAGTTGGTGACAAGGCCCCACTTTTTCTGGCGGATCATGCCCGGATCACGCAGCAGTCGCTGCGCTCCGGTTTGAACTGTCATTTCAGGATTCCTTGGCGCTTTGGCTCTCTAGGTCGGTAACTGCCATGGGCAGGCCGCCTGTTGCGTCCGCTTCGCCGACCAAGACTTTCCCAGCACTCTCGACCGCGTAGATGTTGTCACCATAGGTGAACAAGACGGAATGGTCTTTCGACACTGCAGATGCCTCGTGCGGTGAACGTAAAGCCACTACGTGTACTGTCAATCCGCTGTCTTGCAGTTCGCGCAGAACTTCTTGGACCGGAAGGTTATCCTTCCATGCGTCTCGAAGGACAACAACGGCTTCGTCAGCGTCTACGAGCTCATATTCGGCCAGTCCCCGCCATGGTCCGCCCTCGTCCTCCGTGGCGCCCCATGCGATCTCTTGCACGGAATGCCCGGCGCTCTCCAATGCTGGTGTTAGAACATCAGCCGGGTTGACGCCACGTTTCTGCGGGTCGGGGCCGGGGTGAACAAGCACGACCGAAGCACCTGGCTTGAGTGCAGGAGAGACAGTCGCATCTCGCTGTGCGATTGCCGCGCCCGCAACTTCACGGGCAAGTTCCACGTGTCGAGGATCATCCATGACTTCAAGGTCCGGCAGTGACGGATCATCCAATTCGAGTTTCTCTTTGAGCTTCAAGATGCGCTTTGCCGACTTGACCAGTTCTGCTCGATCCAATCGGCCGTCGCGCAATGCCGTCAAGACTGCATCGTAGGCTTTAGGGAGATCCACCGGCATGAGTATCTGGTCGGCGCCAGCTTGAAGTGCGATGACGCAAGCCTCATGCGGCCCTTCTGGCCGTTCCGCACCTCCCATATCCATCGCATCTGTCACGACGACGCCATCGAACCCAAGATCCTCACGGAGCAGCTCCTTGACGATTGGACCGGAGAACGTCGCCGAATTTTCGGGGTCGAGGGCGGGAAAAGCAGCGTGCCCCAACATGACGGAATCTGCGCCAGCATCGATCGCTGCTTCGAAAGGAAGACGTTCGGTTCGATCCCAGTCCTCGCGACTGAGACCAACCGAAGGGAGTCCCAAGTGAGGATCAACTGCTGCGCTGCCGTACCCAGGGAAGTGCTTCAGTGTTGAGGCAACCCCACCTTCCGATAGTGCCTTCACGACGACTTTGAGCTGTTCCGATACTTTGGCCGGATCTGACCCTGCTGAACGAATATTGACGCCAGGGTTTTCTGACACGACGTTCACGTCGGCGACGGGCGCGAAAGTCTGATGGATGCCTACGGCGCGCAACTGATCCGCGGTAACCTGCCCAACTTCTTGCCAATAGTCGGGATTACCCGCCGCCCCTAAGGCCATGGCTCCGGGAAGGTGTGTCGCACCGACGCGCACGCGAGCAACTGTTCCATTTTCCTGGTCGGTGGATATCAGGAGTGGCACCGCTGCTGCCTCTTGCAGGTCTAAGTTGCTTTCACGGATATTAGCGACCGGTTCGTGGTCTCCTCCTGGCGGGAAGTAAATGACCGCGCCTATGTGGTAATCCCGAATGTATTGTTTGAGCCGGTCATGGACTTCTTGTTGGCGATCTTCTGGTACACCGCCTCCAAAACCCAGAATGTCTTTGGCAGCGTGGCCGCCGCTAGCCACACTGAAGAGCTGACCGACGAGTTCTTCATCACTCCAGTCATCAACTTCTTTTAGGGCTTGTTTCACCGTCTTTTTGTCCACTGGGCACTCCCTTGCTGCCGTAGCGTGTGGTCCAACATCACGAGCAAACTTCAAGCGCAAGAGCGTCAGGTAGCGAAACTACAAAACTTTGCGCCATTGCGTACATGATATACCCGCAACGCAGCCGAGTGCCGTGCCTTTCAGCAAATGCGCTCTTGAGGTCACGCCCGTCCTACGGTCTGTCAATAAAAAGAGGGAAGACGTAGCCTCCTGTATTTCTCTTGGAGGTCGTCTTCCCTGTTTTGTTTTGTGGTTGGTGGGGGGTGCTATTTTC
>CAYFWE010000052.1:0-7294 GCA_964346745.1 uncultured Actinomyces sp.
AGCAAACACGGGGCGGTTGCGATCGCTGCGTGGACTCGGCACGAACCCGCCGCCGGGGAGCTCAGCGGAAACATTGTGGCTCGCCGCTATGTGAACGGAGAGGCGGAAGAAACACTGTCTTCCGGACTGGTTTTAGCGGGTCTGAACCTAGTTGCGGAAGAACTACTCTTAGGACGCATCAAACCCGAAGAAGTCGACGACTACGAAGACCCGGGGTCGTGGACCGGATGGCTAAAAGGAAGAGGAAGACGATAAAGCATGGAACTGACGCTGCTACCCGCTATTGACGTAGTTGATGGGAAGGCCGTGCGCCTAGTTCAAGGTGAAGCCGGCACCGAAACCGAATACGGTCACCCGGTGGAAATCGCCGAACAGTTCGCTGCAGCCGGTGCAACCTGGATCCACCTGGTTGACCTGGACGCCGCGTTTGGTCGGGGTGAAAACCGCGACCTCTTACAACAGGTTATTGACGCGACCGATTTGTCTATCGAACTATCGGGTGGAATCCGCGGAGAAGAATCCCTGCTGCGCGCCCTCGACATGGGAGCAACCCGCGTCAACCTCGGGACGGCTGCTCTAGAGGATCCTGACTGGACCGACAGCGCGATTGCCCGTTTTGGGGATCGAGTTGCAGTTGGGCTGGACGTGCGCGGTGACACGCTGGCTGCTCGAGGCTGGACGAAAGAGGGCGGGAACCTGTGGGAGACCCTGATCCGCCTGAACATGGCTGGCTGCTCGCGCTACGTTGTCACCGATGTGGGGCGCGATGGCATGTTGAACGGTCCTAACTTGGAGCTGCTGCAAAAAGTTGCCAGCCACACGGATGCTCCCATTGTGGCATCCGGCGGGGTGTCATCTTTGGAAGATATTGCTGCCCTTCGTGAACTGGTGCCCCTCGGTGTGGACAGCGCCATCGTTGGGAAAGCACTTTACGCCGGAAAGTTCACGCTCGAAGAAGCGTTGCGGGTCGCCGGACAGTGACCCTAACGCCCGCCCAGCGCGCCAAGATGCAGCAGCGCCTCAACCTGCGATTCGATCGCAGCGACACGGGCGCACTGCTTCCTCAAACTGGCGCCGCCTTGGCCCTGCCCGCGGCGGATGCACTGCAGCAAGGCGCCCGCGCCGAAGCTGTTGCCCAAGCGCTCGTTACCGAACGCTTGGTGGTCCCAGTGCCGGTAGAGAGCCACCCGGATGAAACCGGTGAGCACCGCCCCCAGGGGCTGGGTGAGGAAGACCAGATTCCTCTGCCCGTGGTGCAAACCCCTGATGGCGAGGTGGTCTTAGCCTTTTCTTCCGTGGAGCAACTGCATGCTTGGGATCCAAAGGCGCGGCCAATGGTTATGACCGCCCAGCGGGTCGCCATGACGGCCAGCCAAGTCGCTGCCCCTCCGGGGATTTTGATTGATCCGAGTTCCGCTCACCCGGTGTTCTTGCCGGTGGGCGCGGTGCATGCGCTTATCGGAGGTGACCGCTGGATTGCCCCTTGGAATGACGCGGCGCTGGCGGCTGAACTGAAAGAGATAGCGCAATCCCAGTGCGAGATCATCGTGAGCTTGCGTCTGCAGCCGGCACTGACCCAATCTGATCCAGATGGCCAACTGTGGTGGGGTGGTGTTGAAGTTGAACTCTACCTGGACACCGCTAACACCTTCTTTGGGGAGAGACAACAGGCGCTCTTGGCTGCCGCCATGAGGAAAATCGGGTCACATCCGCGCCTGGAGGTAGCAGCACCAATCCTGCAGTTCACACCGCGCCCAGTGACTCTCGCGTAACCAGCCCGTGCGGATTCTTGTCGCGCCCGACTCTTTCAAAGGCTCGCTGACCGCCCGGCAAGTCGCCCAAGCGATCAGCAACGGCCTCCGCAGAGCAGACCCCCACGTCGAACTCGTCCTCGCCCCTATTTCAGACGGGGGTGAAGGGCTGCAAGAAATACTGACCCCCGCTCTTGGTGGCGTGGCTTTGGAGGTACCAGTAACAGGTCCGCTTGGGGATCCCCACCTCGCTCAGATCGGGTGGGTTGAGCAGGATGAAACCGCAATTATCGAAGTGGCCCAAGCGTGCGGAATGGCTCTGGTGCCACCGGGTGAACAAGACATTTGGAGGGCGTCCTCATTCGGAGTCGGCGAATTGCTGGTCGCCGCTCGCAGCCTGGGTGCCCGGCGGATAATCATCGGCTTGGGCGGATCCGCCACCAACGATGGTGGCGCCGGCATGGCCACCGCCTTGGGCGCAAGAATCAGCGACAGTGCTGGGCAGACACTGAGGGGGATGCCTGCTGACGTGCGTTTCGCGACCGATTTCGAATGGACGAGGACGCCCTACTGGGACGACGTCGACGTGGTGATCGCCGCGGACGTGACCAATCCGCTGCTGGGACCAAACGGGGCTTCCACCGTGTTCGGTCCCCAAAAAGGAGCCCAACCGGAAGACATCCCAGAACTGGAATCGGTATTGAAACGCTGGAACGCTCTGCTACTCAAAGATGTTTCTGCCCTCCCTGCGGCCGGGGCGGCTGGGGGGATTGGGGGCGCCCTCATCGCACTGCTCGACGCAGAAGTTCAGCCGGGAATCGACCTAGTCATGGACGCCCTTCACTTCCCGCGCCTCCTCTTGGAAGTGGATCTGGTGATCACTGGCGAAGGGCGCATCGACAAACAGACCGCTTCGGGGAAAGCTCCCTGGGGCTTGCGAAACGCCGCGGCACCGCTGGGGGTTCCTACAGTAGCCTTCTGCGGACAGAAGGGACCCGGGTGGCAAACCCTGTTGGGCGCCCACGGATTCGCAGCCATTGTCGAAGTAACACCTGCCGGCATTTCGCACGCCCAAGCGATGCGCGACGCTGAACGGTTCGTGACCGACGCTGCCGCGAAAATAGCGGTCGAACTGCCCGCCCTCGCCCAAAAACCAGTTTTACCAGCCGTCTTGTGACAGGTTGCACCGGGTTGACGGCGGCTGCACCCTCGGCCTCAGCAGCGGTTGCTGGTAGAGTAGAGGGCGACCGAAACGGTCACTGACGCCTATATGCGCACTCTTATGGAGGGCCGGCGGGTGTTAGTGGTCGAACGTAAGTGGAGCGAATCCCACCTGGGTGCCCCCGCAAAAGCCAGTATGCAAGTCACTGCGAAAGCGACTATGCATTGGACAGAGCGGTAGGACCAAACCGGCTAACCGGCCGATTTGAGTCTGGCGGTGCCGGGTAAACAGGTCGCCAACCTGAGGCGACCCGTGATTGGGATAGCTCCGTGCGCGTTGATCGGCACGGAGTTTTTTGTTGACCCAATACGGGTCGTACCTGGGAAGGAGAGGCGCCATCAGCGAACCTCGTATCAATGATCGGATCCGAGTCTCTGAAGTAAGACTTGTCGGCCCTGCTGGTGAGCAGGTCGGCGTTGTACGCGTGGAAGATGCCCTGCGGTTGGCCGAAGAAGCGGGCCTAGACCTGGTAGAGGTCGCCCCCAACGCTCACCCACCAGTGGCGAAGTTGATGGACTACGGCAAGTACAAGTATGAGGCCGGCCAGAAGGCTCGCGATGCGCGTCGGAACCAGGCCAATACGCAGCTGAAGGAAATCCGCTTCCGCATCAAGATTGACGATCACGACTTCGAAACCAAGACTGGGCACGTGCGCCGCTTCCTCGAAGCGGGCGACAAGGTGAAGGTCATGATCATGTTCCGCGGCCGTGAACAGTCCCGCCCCGAAGCGGGCCTGCGCCTGCTGCAGCGGTTGGCTGAAGAAGTCCAAGACATCAGCGTCGTCGAATCCGCGCCCCGCCAAGATGGGCGCAACATGACGATGGTGCTGGGCCCAACCCGCAAGAAGGCTGACGCAATGGTTGAACAACGCGAGCGCCGCCAAGCAGCCCGGGCTGAACGTCGCGCCAAGCACGAAGAACGCAGCCAGCGCGAACAGGTTCGTCAGTCCCGCTCTGACTTCTAGCTAACTTCCGCCCACTCCCGTCGGCAGGGGGCGACACCGAATGAAAAGGACAGAAAATGTCGAAAAACAAGGCAAAAAACAAGACGCACTCAGGGGCTAAGAAGCGCTTCCGCACGACTGGCTCTGGCAAACTCATGCGCGAACAGGCTGGCCGTCGCCACCTTCTCGAGCACAAGTCTTCACGCCGCAAGCGTCGCCTTGCCGCTGACCAGCCCGTATCCCGCGCCGATGTGAAGGGTGTTCGCGCCCTCCTGGGCAAATAAGCGAACCGAACAGACTTTTAGGAGAAGAGAAGAATGGCACGTGTAAAGCGTTCAGTAAACGCTAAGAAGAAGCGGCGCGACATACTGGAGCAGGCCTCTGGTTACCGTGGTCAGCGCTCCCGCCTGTACCGCAAAGCGAAGGAACAGGTCACACACAGCCACGTCTACGCTTACCGCGATCGTCGCAACAAAAAGCGTGACTTCCGTCGTCTGTGGATCCAGCGCATCAACGCTGGCGCCCGCGCCGAAGGCCTGACCTACAACCGCTTCATCCAGGGCCTGAACCTGGCTGGGGTAGAGGTTGACCGTCGCATGCTGGCTGACCTTGCCGTCAACGACCCCGCCGCATTCTCCGGCTTGGTCCAGGTGGCGAAGGACGCTCTGCCCACCGACGTGAACGCTGCCAAGGCTGCGTAGGTTTAGCAAACGTCAGTTTCGACTGGCCGCATAACATTGGAAGAGGGCGACCCACTGGGGTGGCCCTCTTCATGTTTCTGGGGTTCGGGTGAGAACCAGCGACGGGTAGAGTCAAACTATGGATCACCTGCCTCTGCTTGAGAACCCCCGTTCAGACCGAATAAAAGGGGTGGCGGCCCTGCGCTCGCGGTCCGGACGAAGAAGACAGAACCGCATCCTTGTCGAAGGGCCCCAGGCCGTACGCGAACTACTGCGCTTCCGCCCTCACACAATCGTGGATGTGTACTTGGAAGAGCAGATCGATGAACGTGACCCCGAACTTCTAGACCTAGCCCTAGATACGAGCCGCTGGGTCCACCCCGTTACGGATCAGGTAGCCAATGCGATCAGCCCCGACTGCCAAGGGGTTGCCGCCGTCGCCAGCAAAGAGGCGCTAGCCACCGACTCTGCTTCCCTATGGCGCTTGGTGCTAAAGGCGGCATCGAAGGCGGAGCCAGCCCCATTCATCGTGTTTCTGCCGGAAACCCAAGATCCAGGGAATCTGGGCACAATCATTCGCACTGCGGACGCGATGGGCGCCCGCGGTGTAGTGCTTGGCTTAGGAACCGCAGACCCTGCCAACCCCAAGGTCATTCGCGCTTCAGCCGGATCGGTGTTTCACCTGCCGATTGCGCGGGCCTCGCTGGCGGAACTGCGGCAAGAACTGCACGGCTGGACACTGCTCGGGACGCGCGGGTATGAGGCCGATACATCAGTCGATGACCTCTTGCTTTCCGCCCTCGTCCCCACCAAGAATGGGGAAACACCGGTACTGAAAGAGCCCCACGTATGGGTATTTGGGAATGAGGCGCGCGGGCTATCCGCCGATGACGTGGATGCCTGTGATTTGCTGGTGAAGATTCCGCTGGCCGGGCACGCCGAGTCCCTGAACGCGGCGGCAGCAGCGGCAATGTGCATGTTTGCCTCACACACCGCCGCTCGCTCATCCGTCCTCGGCGAAAACACAGGGGAGTGACCATGGAAGTAAGGGACCTGACCGAAACCGAGCTGATCGCCCGCATAACTCCCTACCTACCCGAAGGCGCGCACACCCTGCTTGGACCCGGCGATGACTGCGCGGTGGTGGAAGCCCCAGACCGTAAGTTCGTCGTGACGACCGATATTTTGGTCGAGGGCGAGCATTTCACGCGTGCCTGGTCTACCGGGGCGGAAGTTGGGGCGAGGGCGGCCGCACAAAATCTAGCTGACGTGGCGGCCATGGGCGCCAAACCCACGTCACTAGTCGTTTCTCTTGTCCTCCCACCAGATTTGGACGTCGCCTGGTTGGAAGACTTTGCCGCGGGACTTGGCGGGGAAGCATACCGGGCCGGGGCAGGCGTTGTGGGGGGCGACCTCAGCCGGGGGCCGCTGCTCGTGGTGTCTGTAACCGCGCACGGAACCGTTGCGGGCCGCCCAATTACGCGCAGCGGCGCCCGACCGGGTGACACTCTGGCGGTGGTTGGAACCCTGGGTCAATCCGCGGCTGGCCTGGCAGCGCTGCAAGCAGGCGTAGTGGCCCCGGATCTTCACGGCGAGGCCGTACCCACCCCGTTTCAAGAACCCGTGGCAACCTATCGGGCACCGCGACCACCCCTACAGGCGGGTCTAGTGGCAGCCCAGCGGGGCGCGACCGCGATGATGGATATTTCTGACGGACTGATCGTCGATGCTCACCGCCTAGCGGTTGCCTCGGACATAGCGTTGGACATAACCCGCTATGGCCTGCACGAATACGTTTCGGCACTGGAACAAGCTGGCCGAATCTTGGGTGTTGACCCGCTCCAGTGGGTGCTGTTTGGGGGAGAAGACCACAGTTTGCTCGTTACGTTCCCGCCGTACGTGCTTGAGACCGCGCCTTTCCGGGCAATCGGCACGGTTGGTGAGTATGGAACCTCTCGCGGAGGGGCCCAACAACATCGGATCACCCTCGATGGGCGCCCGGTCGAAGGTGGCTTCGACCACTTCGGAGGACGGGTATAAGTGCGTAGCGCGTCTTCATCACATTCGGATATCGCTTCCAACCCAGGGGGTGAGTCGGGTTCAGGCATCCGTTTGCGTCCCTACCAGCCGGCTGACCGAGCAGCCGTGGGTGACATCTGCGTGCGCACGGGCGCATCCGGGCAGGATGCCACGGGTCATTACGCGGATGATGAACTGCTTCCAGCCCTGTACGCCTACCCGTACGTAGATGCTGAACCGCAGATGGCCTGGGTGTTAGAGGACGCTGCTTCGCAGCAGGTGGTTGGCTACATCCTGGGCACGAGCGATACTGTGGCGCTGGTTTCCTGGTGGGAAGAAAACTGGGTCCCGGCGCTGCAAGAACTTTTCCCCGACACGGCCGGATGGGAGGAGCCCGACCGGAGGCTACTATCCCGCGCGCAAGATCCATCCGGCCTAATGCACGCATTCGTGGACTCTTTCCCGGCCGAATTCCACGTTGACCTGCTGCCCGCAGCCCAAGGCGGTGGTTGGGGTCGCGCACTAGTTGACGCATTCATGGGGGAACTGCGCGTGCGCGGCGTTCCAGGAGTGGCCATCGGTGTCGGATCAGACAACGAAAAGGCTGTTGGGTTTTACCGTCGTCTTGGGTTCGAGGTTCTCAAGGAACATGTGGACGAGGACGGGCGCGTGACTGGCT
>CAYFWE010000053.1:0-6965 GCA_964346745.1 uncultured Actinomyces sp.
CCAGCGCAGCGACAGGCTCTTGGCGGCTTCGACCACTAAGAATGCCGCGAACGCTAGCCCTAGGATCGCCGCCCAAGCGCGCCATCCGAGTGGCCCGGAACCAAACCAGGTGTGCATGAAGGGCGCGTATACGAACGCCAGTTGCAAAGCCACCATTACCCCGGCGGCCAGCCAGATCAGTCGGTTACCAACCAAGACTCGCCAGGTTAGCGACGACGTGTTGATGTAGCGCGATGAGAACAGGAACGCCAACTGCGCGAACGCCAGCATTGTCACCGACGCGGTTTGGGCTTGAGCGTGACTCAATCCGTGGCTGGAGGCGTAAAGAAATGCTCCAAACGCCAATCCGCCAATCAGCAGCGAGGCCAAGACGATGATCGCCAGATACCGCCCCGGAAGGAGCGCCTCATCCGAGCTACGCGGCGGGCGGTCCATGACGCCCGGCTCGGCGGGTTCGGCAGCCAAAGGCAGGGACAACGTAACGGCCGTGATCAAGTTGATCCACAGAATCTGCACCGGTGCGAGCGGCAAAGCCACGCCCAGAAGGACCGCAACTAAAATCACTAGGGACTGGGCGCCGTTGGTGGGGAGCAGGAACACCAAAGACTTGCGAATGTTGTCGAAGATCCGCCGGCCTTCCTCGACCGCACGCTCGATTGTGGCGAAGTTGTCGTCCGCGAGGACGATGTCGGCCGCCTCTTTCGTCGCTTCTGTTCCTTTGATTCCCATCGCCACGCCCACATCGGCCCGGGTGATCGAGGGCGCGTCATTCACGCCATCCCCGGTCATCGCCACGATTTCCCCGCGTGACTGCAAGGCTCTGACGATGCGGATCTTGTGCTCTGGACTGGTGCGGGCAAACACGTTCACACTGTCCACCCGCTGGCGCAGTTCATCCTGGGTCATTTCTTCCAGTTGCGCGCCGGTGATCGCCAGATCGGCAACCGCGCCCCCCGCTTCAGCGATGCCAAGTTCTTGGGCGATCGCCACCGCTGTGCCAGAGTGGTCGCCGGTGATCATCTTGACCTTCACACCCGCGCGGTGAGCCTCGGCGATCGCTTGAACGGCTTCCGGGCGCGGCGGATCCACGATCCCGAACAGCCCCAAAAATGTTAGGTCCTGCACGTCATCAAGGCTGAGAGTTCCCGGGTCCAAGTCGCTGCCATCGCGTGAGGCAGCTGCCAAAACGCGCAGTCCGTGGCTGGCAAGTTCCGCGTTTCGCTTGTCCCAGGCGTCCTCGTCCACCGCGTAGGACTGCCCGGACGCATCGACCTCTCTGGTGGAGCGTGCCATGATCCGATCCGGCGCTCCCAGAACGTGCAGAACAACGCTGCCATCTGCTAGGCGATCCAAAGAGGCAGAGAACTTGTGCTGCGAATCGAAGGGGATTTCCGCCAGACGCTCCGCATCCCGGCTGAGCCCAGCCTTGCGTGACAGGGTCGTCAGGGCCCCTTCCGTTGGCGCTCCAACCAGCGTCCATTCCCCATTCTTTTCCTGAATCTCCGCGTTGGAGGTGAGCATTCCCGCGGTGATTAGATTGACGAGGTCGGGCGAGCCAGGTACGTCCGCAGGTTCGCCCTCGGCGGTGAGCGAACCGATAGGCGAATAGCCTGTCCCGCTCACGTCAAACGCGCAGTCCCGTGTCATTCCCCTTCGCACGGTCATTTCGTTTTGGGTGAGGGTACCGGTCTTATCGGAACAGATTGTGGTGACCGACCCCAGCGTTTCGACGGCGGTCATTTTTCGGGTGATCGCATTACTATTGGCCATCTGCTTCACTCCGAGTGCCAATGTAATGGTGACGAGGGCGGGCAGACCTTCTGGCACCGCAGCCACAACAAAGCCAATCGTCGCGGAGATGAGGTCGTCGATGCTCATATCGTGTACGACCCGGCCCACCACGATGATCACGACCGCGATCACGCCGATGGCCAGTGACAGTTGCTTGGCGAGCCGCTCCAACTTTCGGGCTAGCGGCGTTTCCATATCTTCGACCTCATCGACCATGGCGGTGATGCGGCCGATTTCTGTGGCCATTCCCGTCGCCGTGACCACGCCGGTAGCGGTTCCACTGGAGATAATCGTGGAAGAGAACAGCATGGATGACCGGTCGCCGACCCCCGCGTCAGCCCCTACAGCGCGTGGGTCTTTTTCGGCTGGCTCCGATTCGCCCGTCAGTGCCGCCTCATCAACCCGCAGGTTCGTTGCGGCCAGAATGCGCAGGTCAGCCGGGGCGCGGTCACCGGCGGAGACGCGAACAATGTCCCCGGGCACCAGATCTTCGGAAGGTACTTTCACCCAAGCCCCATCGCGCAGCACGCGCGCTTCTAAGGAAAGCATCTGTTTGATGCCTTCCAAAGCGCTCAACGCCTTGCCTTCTTGTAGGAATCCGACGAGGGCGATTATCACCGCTGCTGCCAGGATTACCGTGAAGTCAACCCAGTCGCCGACCATCGCCTTTAAACCGGCAGAGCCCAGCAGGATGTAGATGAGGATGTCGTCGAACTGGGCTAGGAAGCGGATCAGCACCGGGCGGCGCTTTTTTGCATCCAAAGCGTTGGGGCCAAACTGGGTAAGGCGGTCTTGCGCTTGCTGGGTTGATAAGCCGCCCGCCGTCGCATCAAGGGCCTCTAGGGCTTGGCCTGGGGCTAACGAAAAGTAGGTGGGCAGCGGGTCAGCCATAAGATGCCTCTTTCCGAGGGAACAACCGCGCGGAAGTGCGCTAGGTAGGAGCAATTGTACGCCCACGGCGCGGCGGGAAATCAAGGCTGAATCGCCCTCGCCGATCGCCCTGCACTGGTACTGTCGTAACACCGTCGTGTGGACGGCAGTACGCGGCGGACAAAGGAGTCCCGATGGCTAAATTTCCTCATATGCAAGAGTCAGAGCCTCTTGAGCTCTACACGCTTGAAGAGGTCGATGCGCAGAGCACCGAAATCAACACGCAGTCCCCGGGCGAACGTGCGCCCGCCGAGCTTCCTTCCATCAACTTGCGGCGTTGGGTCGGGTTCGCTGTTGGCATCGCCCTCGCCATAATCACGTATTTTATTTTGCCGGATAGTTTGTCCCACGCAGGTAAGGTGACCGCTGCAACCGCAGTGCTCATGGGCGTGTGGTGGATGACAGAGGCTCTACCGATTCCGGCAACCGCCCTCGTACCCCTCGTTGTTTTTCCCACGTTCGCACAGATACCCATCAAAGACGTTGGGGCGTCGTATGGAAACGACGTGATCTTCTTGTTCATGGGTGGTTTCATGCTGGCTCTGGCTATGGAACGGTGGAATTTGCACCGGCGGATGGCTTTGTTGACGTTGAAAGTGATGGGACCGAAACCTGCATCGATGATCGCTGGTTTTATGATTGCCACCGGGTTCATCAGCATGTGGGTATCTAATACCGCGACGGCAGTGATGATGCTGCCTATCGGAATGTCGGTGCTGCTGTTAGTTGCCCAAGTCCTGCCCGATGTTGGGAAGAAGACGAAGACGGATTCGGGCGAAGTCATCGTCAAATCAAACTTTGGGACCGCCCTTATGCTGGGCATCGCCTACTCCGCTTCTATTGGGTCGCTAGGAACAATCATTGGTACCCCGCCCAACACGCTGCTGGTTGGCTACCTTCAAGAGAACTTCGATATAAACATCGGGTTTGGACAGTGGATGCTCGTTGGCGTGCCGATTGCTGTCGTCTTCATGTTCCTCGCTTGGGTTCTCCTGACCAAAGTCCTTTTCAAGCCAGAGATCAAGGAAATCCCTGGGGGCAGAGACCTAATCAACGATGAACTGGCGGCGCTCGGACCCATGTCAAAGGGGGAAAAACGCGTACAGATGATCTTCATCTTGGCGGCGTTCCTGTGGATTTTCGTTCCGATAATCTTCGAAACTCCACCAATCTCAGATGCGGGGATTGCGGTATTGATCGGGCTACTCCTGTTTACAATTCCGGGCGGCTCTGCTCGCGGCGTTCGGTTGCTGGACTGGCAGTCGGCCGTCCAGCTGCCCTGGGGTGTGCTGCTGCTCTTCGGCGGCGGACTGGCGTTATCGGCGCAGTTCGGTTCCTCTGGGTTGACAGAATGGATTGGCAACTATGCGACTGTCCTTGCCGGTTTGCCAGTGTGGTTGATGGTGGCGATGATAGCGATTGTGATCCTCGGCTTAACTGAGTTGACATCGAACACGGCGACCGCCGCCACGTTCCTGCCGGTTGCCGGCGGCATTGCGATAGGCATCGGCGCTGATCCGTTGCTGTTAACGATCCCGGTCGCACTGGCTGCGACATGCGCGTTCATGCTTCCCGTGGCAACCCCGCCGAACGCAGTCGCTTTCGGCACGGGTTACGTAAGAATCGGGGAGATGATTAAGGGTGGAGCTTTGCTGAACCTGATCGCGGTTGTCATCGTAACCTTGGCAACCATGACCCTGGCTGTCTGGGTATTTGGGATCGTGTACTGACAGTTCTCACCCGCTGCGATAGAGTGACATTCATCGTAACCATTTCGTTATCAGCCGGTGCCCGCTATGGTACTGGGAAGTGAGGAACGAAAGAGAGCAGATGAACATAGCCCGAATGAGCCGGATAGCAGCAATCGCCGTGGGCGGTGTGCTGGGTATCAGTGGTATCGCCGTGGCGGCTTCCCCTGCTTTTGACGACCCGGCTGCATCACCATTGCAGCGTCGCGCTGAGTTCATCTTGCAAGATACCGCTCTAGCGCGTGGAACCATCGTTTCTCTTGACGTTCCGTGGGAACCAGGTGACACGGTTGCCGCCGTGGCCACCGCACCAGAACCAGAAGAAGAGCCTGCGGTCGCGGACGCCGTTGCAGCCGGTGATACGGGTGAAGTCGTTGCTTCCCGCAGCTTGGATGCTCGTCCCTGCGGGGCGGGTGGTTCATGGCCAGACCAGGTGCGTTCGATGATCACCAACCTGTTTGGTATCACCAACATCGGTGGATATCGTCCCGGGGATCCGGGAGACCACGGCTCTGGTTTGGCTTTGGACGTCATGGTCTCTAACGCCGGGCAAGGTGACAGTGTTGCTCAGTGGGCCGTGTCCAATATGGGTGCCCTGAACATTTCGTATGTGATTTGGCAGCAGCGCATAAACATGGGTGGCGGCTGGTCCGGCATGGAAGACCGCGGCAGCATCACCGCCAACCACTACGACCACGTGCACATTAGCCTGCACCCCGGCTACGGCAGCTGCAACTGAGTGCCAAGAGTCCGGGGGTCTTAAACGGCCCGCGGACGCGGTGGGGAAAACCTGCAGCTAGCCGTGCAGCTACGATGGTGCTGTGTCTACTGATTCGAAGCGTCGCCTGTCCCCGTGGCTCATAGCTGCCATTGTTGTGGGCCTCTTAGTTGCCGGCTATGTTGGGGCCGCCCTGCTCGTACAAGGAACGATCCCCAGAAACACCACTGTTGTGGGGGTGGACATCGGCGGTCTGAATCCTCAGCAGGCGACTCAAGTTTTGGAAGATGAACTGGGCCCTCTGGCTGCGGAGCCGCTGCCAGTCGCTTTAGAGGGCACCCGCGCTGACATTGATCCCGCGCAAGCCGGGCTCAGTTTCAATGCTGCCGCCACTACGAGTCGACTGGTCGGATTTTCCCTGTCACCGGCTCGGCTGTGGTCTCATGTGGCCGGTGGGGGTGCGGCCACCCCTATCGTCGATGTGGACGAGGACGCCCTCAACCGAACACTAGAGGCGATCGCTGACGACTTTGGAACGCCACCGGTGAACGGAAATATCGAATTCGTCGATGCGCAGCCACGAAAAACCCAACCCGAAGAAGGCACGGAGGTCGCCATTCCGGCCGCGGCCGGCAAGATCGCCCAACAATGGCTGACCGGTTCCCGTCCTCTTACGCTCCCGGCAGTGTCCGTGGCACCGCAGATTGATGAAGAAGAACTCAATCGTGCTATGACCGAGGACGCCGAACCCCTAGTGGCTGGGCCCATAAAAGTAGAGGTTGGCGAAGAGGCCGCCGAACTAGACACCCAAGTCCTAGCGAAAGCTGCGGCATTCAAGATTGAGGGCGAGCGGCTCGTCCTCGAACTAAACGGGGAAGAACTGGCGGAAAACATTCGCTCCCAAATTCCTGGTTTGGAAAGCGGTGCTAAGAATGCGTCGATTACTTTGGTGGATGGCGCCCCGAAAGTTCATCCGGCCAAGGTTGGCGCGGAAGTGGACGAACAGGTTTTGGTAGAGGACGTTTTGGCCGCCACCCAAACCGAAGAGCGGACGATTTCGGTCCAGTTCCGAGAAGTGGAACCAACGCTAACCACCGAGGCGGCCGAGGCTTTGGGTGTGAAAGAAGAAATCTCCAGTTTTTCAACGTCTTGGACGGGGGACGCGGTCCGCACAGAAAACCTGCGCAACGGAGCCTCTAAAATCAACGATGTTCTCGTCTTACCGGGGGAGACCTTCAGCCTGCTAGACACGCTGGGGCCCATCACCGCCGAGAACGGATTCGGCAATGCCGGGATTCTAGTAGACGGGATCCTCACCGAAGGTATGGGTGGTGGCCTTTCCCAACTTGCCACCACCTTGTACAACGCCATCTTCTTTTCTGGGTTGGAAGTGGTGGAGCACATGCCTCACAGCCAATACTTCAGTCGCTATCCCGAAGTGCGCGAGTCAACCATTTTCGTGCCCGACATCGACGTGAAATTCAAGAACGATTCCGACTACGGGGTGCTAATCCAATCGTGGGTGGCCGACGGTCAGGTCCACGCCGCGTTTTGGAGCACGAAGGTCTGGGACATTGAGTCGGTGAACTCAGGACGCAGCGAAGTCGTGCAACCAACCCAAGTCACGCGCAGCGGATCGCACTGCCGGCCTAGCTCACCGGGCAACCCTGGTTTCCTTGCCACGGTGGAGCGCCAGTTCTATAAAGATGGTGAGTATGTGAAGTCCGAGTCGTACACGTGGCGGTATGAGCCCCAAAACGGGGTCACTTGTGAGTGAG
>CAYFWE010000054.1:0-6197 GCA_964346745.1 uncultured Actinomyces sp.
ATCTTCTTCACCGACCGCGTCCTCAGGCCGGGACATCGACGTGAGCGGTACCCCGGCCGCGCGGGCCTTCATCATCTGTTCCCATTCCATCAACAAAGACGTGTCGACCGACGTGAGCAGCGTGCCTAACCAGTCGATAATCGCCGTCAGTTCTTCCGTTTGCGCTTCTTCGGGAACAATCTGACGCAGAGCCTTATACACGTCCGACAGGTAGCGCAGCACCACGCCTTCAGAATTATTGAGGTCGTAGCGGGAGACGAGGACGGAGAACGTCAACCCGTCCTCTACCATTTCGCGAACCACCGATTTGGGGGACAGTTCGGACCCTTTTACCCACGGGTTCGTCTTTGCGAACGTCTCAAAGGCGGGGTCCAATAGTTCCGCGAGCGGACGCGGCCAGGTGATTTCGGCCAGTGCATCGCGGCGCTCCTCGTAGTCCAACCCCTCTTCTTTCATGGCGTGGAATGCGCGGTCCCGAGCGGCGCGCTGCTGGGCATACAGCAGGGGGCGGGGGTCTTCCATAACCGCCTCCACAATCGACACCACATCCAATGCGTACGAGGGCGACTGCGGATCCAGCAGGTCCAGTGCGGCCAAAGCAAAGGGGGCGAGCGGCTGGTTGAGGGCGAAGTCATCGGGCAGATCACCCACCACCCGGATGGCTGAAGCACCCGGTTCGCGCTCGGCGGGTGGGACACGCTCAATCAAACCTGCCTGTAAGAGAGACCGGTAAATATCGCCCAGTTCTCGCAAGAATCGGTTGGAATCCGCATCGGGGGTGACCCTCCCATCCCGCGCTGTCTCGGCTAGGCGGAGCAAGCGTTCTTCTGGGTCCCCGGTCTGAGCGCCCTCTAAAACGTTGAGGAAGAGGGCGTGACTGGTTTCAAAACGGGGGCGCAGAACTTCTGGCTGGGCCGCGGTGAGCCGGTCAAAAGTTCCCTTCGTCCAAGTTAGTTCCCCCTGAGTTTTCGGGGCGGCCCCTTTGCGGGCCAGTTTCTTTTGGCGGCGCACATCCCCGGCTTCCTGGGCAGCCGTCATCCGCGCCTTGCGGGCAACCGTTTCAATTTCACGGGGCGAACCGAGCGCCTTCACGTAGCCAACCGTGTCGAACCCGGGCCGACCAGCCCGACCTGAAATTTGGTGGAACTCCCGGGCGGACAAGTGGCGGTTGCGGCGCCCATCGTATTTCACCAGGGAAGTGAACAACACCGTTCGGATGGGAACGTTAATCCCCACTCCCAAAGTGTCGGTTCCGCAGATCACCTGCAGCAAGCCCCGCTGGGCGAGTCGTTCCACCAGCCGCCGGTAGCGGGGCAGCATCCCCGCATGGTGTACGGCAACCCCTTTGAGGAGCAGTTCCTTTAGCGTCTTGCCGAAACCGCGCGACAGGTCCACCCCACGCAGGGCTTCTTGGATTTTGGTGCGCGTCTCTTTCGGGATGCTCAGGGTCCGGCCCAGGGTGACCGCGGTTTTTACCGCGTCGTTTTGGGTGAAGTGGACGATGTAAACGGGCGCTAGATCATCTTTGATTAGGCGCTCAACCACGGGGTTCAGGTCATCAACCACGTATTCGAACTCGAGCGGAACCGGGCGAACCGCGTCCGCTAAAACAGAGGTGGGGCGCTTCGTGCGCTCTTCTAATTCCTCTTCGATTTGGGTGGTGTCACCCAGGGTGGCGGACAAGAACACGAACTGGGGTTTGGTGAGCTCAAGGAGGGGCACCTGCCAGGCCCAGCCTCGCTGCGGATCACCGTAAAAGTGGAACTCATCCATAATCACCAAGTCGGCGTCTAAGTCCGGCCCTTCGCGCAACGCCTGGTTGGCTAGGATTTCCGCGGTGCAACAAATGATGGGTGCCTGCGGGTTCAACGCGACATCCCCGGTGATCATGCCTACATTGGCCGCCCCAAAAACGTCGACTAGGTCGAAGAACTTCTCTGACACCAAGGCTTTGAGGGGCGCGGTGTAATAGGAGCGACCATCGCGGGCCATCGACAAGAAGTGTCCAGCCAGGGCGATTAGCGACTTGCCACTGCCCGTGGGGGTTTGGGCAATGACATGGTTGCCGTCCAGCAGTTCTAAGAGCGCTTCTTCCTGGTGAGCGTACAGTGGCCGGCCGGAATCATCCGCCCAACTTTCGAAGGCTTCATACAGGGCGTCCTCGTCCCCCAAAAGACCATCGTCTTCGAGGTCATCGAGCAGAGCGTTCAACGTTTCAGCAGGCATACCTAGATCATCCCACGTCAAGTGGGTCGCGGCGTCCTTGGTCGCGCACCTTGGCGGAGCGTTGTTTAGGATTGGGCCATGCGTATTGTGAGATTCTCCGACGGTTCATCCCCAAAGTACGGCTTCCTCAAAGACGGTTCCACCCGCATCTTCGTGTTGCGAGGTGACCCGCTATTCTCAGAAATCGAACTCAGCGGCGAAGTCTTTGAACTGGATGAAGTGCGCCTGCTTTCCCCGGTGATCCCCCGGTCCAAAGTGGTTGGGGTGGGGCGCAACTACGCGGACCACGTCGAAGAAATGGGCGCCGAAGTCCCGGCTGAGCCCGTGTTCTTCATCAAACCGAACACGTCCGTGATCGGCCCGGATGACCCCATCGTCCTGCCTTCTTGGAGCCACCATGTAGAACCGGAAGGGGAACTGGCCGTCGTCATCAAGACCGTAGCCAAGAACCTAGAGCCCGACGCGGTTGAGGACGTGGTCTTTGGCTACACGATTGCCAATGACGTCACCGCGCGTGACAAGCAGAAACTGGACGGACAGTGGACGCGCGCCAAAGGGTTCGACACTGCCTGCCCAATCGGCCCGTGGATCGTGGTCGACCCAGAACTCGATGTGGATAACCTGCGCCTGACC
Organism: uncultured Actinomyces sp.; assembly: GCA_964346745.1. Taxonomy (GTDB): domain Bacteria; phylum Actinomycetota; class Actinomycetes; order Actinomycetales; family Actinomycetaceae; genus Scrofimicrobium. The sequence goes on from CAYFWE010000054.1 coordinate 2,860, forward strand.
ACCACTGTGGATGGGGAAGTGCGGCAGGATGCATCGACCTCGGACATGATCATCAGCGTGCGGGACCTAGTCGTTGCCGCTTCCGAAGTGTTCACCCTGCTGCCCGGGGACGTAATCCTCACCGGCACCCCCGCAGGCGTTGCCCCCATTGAAGGTGGGGACCGGGTAGATATTGAGATCGACCGGATCGGAACCCTGTCCAACCCGGTCGTTCGTCGCTAGCGAATCTGGGACGTAACCGAGTTAGCCGGCTAAGTCAGCCAGGGCCGCCACCACTTTCTTCCATGGCTCTGGCGACATCGCTGCGTTCACCCGCACCCAGTTCCCGTAACCGGCCCCCAGGCTGAGCCCGTCGTTCACGGCTACCCGATACTCATCACGCAGCACCTCGGCAGGACTGGGCGCGTCTGCTTCGCCACCGTCGGAAGGGCGACCAGCGAAGCGGGGGGCGTCCTCGTACCCGAGCCACGTCAGGTACGTCGCTTGCGGCCGCGCATAGTCCACCGCGGTGCCCGCCAATGCTTCATCAAGTAAATCCAAATTGGCGTTCACCTGGGCAATCACCGCGTCCAGCCAGTCGGTGGACTCCAAATAGGCGGGAATCGCCGCCACCTGGCCCAAGGCGGAAGGGTGCCCGTACCAGCCGCTACGCGCCTCCGTGTAGCGGCGCCGTAAATCGGCATCTGGCAAAATCACCTGTGCGCATTGCAGGCCGGCAATATTCCACGCTTTCGACGCGGCCACAGCCGTCACGGTATGAGCCGCATACGACGGACCCAAAGACGCATACGAAACGAAACTGCCCGGATCACCCAACTCCAAGGGAGAGTGCACCTCATCCGAAAACACAAGCGCGTCGTAACGGGAAACCACGTCATGCAGCGCCCGCAACTCCGCCACCGAGAAGGACCGTCCCGTCGGGTTCCACGGGTTACACAGAACCACCAGGCCCGCCCCGGCTTTCAGAGCGTCCTCGATCCCGTCCAAATCGAGGGACCAGGCGTCCTCGGGCGAATCCGCGTCCTTCACGTGCAGGGACGGAACCTGGATTGCTTCCCGGCCGAACTCCCCGGGGATCGTCAAAAACGGCATGTAGGCGGGGGTGGGCACAACCACGGCGGAGCCCGGCCTCGTCAACGCCTGAATCGTCAGGCGGAAGGAACTCAGAATTGACGGGGCTACCTGTACCCAGCCATCCTTCAAAACCCACCCGAAGCGAGCATCTTGAAATTGGACGAGGGCGTCCGTGACCGCCGCATCCCCCCAGCGCGGCGGGTAACCCAAGAAGCCCTGTCGGACCGCCTGGATGAGCCGGTCTGACACGGCGGGGGAGGTGCCGAAATCCATTTCCGCCACCCATGCGCCCAGCGTTGCTTCCCCATCTTCGGTGCGCATACCCGTCCATTTCAACGTGCCCGCATCGTAGAGTTCGGCCTCAGTTGGCTTCCACAGTTCCATTGCCATACCTCTCAGTGCACCAGTTATTCCTATCAATGATGCCACTGTTGGCAATGGGGATGAGGGCGGGCCGGTAAACTTACCGATCATGAGTGCTTCAGTTGCTGACGGACAAACAGTCCGCGTTCGTTTCTGCCCTTCCCCCACGGGGACCCCACACGTCGGAATGGTCCGCACCGCCCTGTTCAACTGGGCTTACGCCCGCCACACCGGCGGTACCTTCGTCTTCCGCATCGAAGACACCGACGCGGCGCGGGACTCCCAAGAATCATTCGACCAAATCATCGAATCGATGCGCTGGCTGGGGTTGAACTGGGACGAAGGGATTGGCGTGGGCGGCCCGCACGGCCCGTACCGCCAATCCGAGCGGATGGAAATCTACAAAGAGGTAGCGGCCAAGCTATTGGAAGGCGGCTACGCTTACGAATCTTTTTCCACCCCTGAAGAGGTAGAAGAACGCCACCGAGCCGCTGGACGCAACCCCAAGCTCGGCTACGACGGGTACGACCGCAACCTGACTGAAGAACAGAAAGCGGCCTACCGAGCCGAAGGACGCGAACCTGTGATCCGCATGCGCATGCCGGATGAGGACGTTTCCTTCGACGACCTAATCCGCGGGGAAGTGACCTTCAAACCCGGATCTGTCCCGGATTACGTGATTGTTCGCGCCAACGGAGACCCCCTGTATACGCTGGTCAACCCAGTTGATGACGCCCTCATGCAAATCACCCACGTGCTGCGCGGGGAAGACTTGCTGTCATCCACACCCCGACAAATCGTATTGATGAGGGCGCTCAAGGAACTGGGAATCGCCGAACAGATTCCCGCCTACGGCCACCTGCCGTACGTCATGGGGGAAGGCAACAAGAAACTTTCCAAGCGGGACCCGGAATCGAACCTGCTGCTGCACCGCGAAAACGGGATGACCCCGGAAGGGCTCCTGAACTACCTGGCGCTGCTCGGCTGGTCTATCAGTCCGGATGAAGACATCTTTTCCATGGATGAAATGGTGGAAGCCTTCGATATTTCCCAGGTGAACCCGAACCCGGCGCGTTTCGATGCGAAGAAAGCGACCGCCATCAATGCGACCCACATTCGCATGTTGGACGAGGACGACTTCGCGCGCCGCGTCGTTCCGTTCCTGCACCGCGAATCGCTAGTGTCGGCGGAGCGGTTCGAGGATTTGCTGCCCCGTGAACAAGAGATCTTGGTGGCGGCCGCGCCCCTGGTGCAAACTCGCGTGCAAGTCTTGGCGGAAGCCGCCGGGATGCTGGCGTTCCTGTTCACTTTGGATGATGAGATTGTCGTGGCTGATGATGCGCGCAAACAGTTGAAGGGCGACTGGCAAGCAGTACTGGACGCATCGGTTTCCGCGTTGGAAGAAATTCCCGCCGATGGGTTCACGGCCGCAGCGATTCAAGAGGCGCTCAGTGGGGCTCTGATCGAAGGGATGGGGTTGAAGCCGCGGCTGGCGTTCACCCCACCACGGGTTGCTTTGACGGGTCGGCGCGTGTCGCCCCCGCTGTTTGAGTCCATGGAAATCCTAGGGAAAGATGCGACGCTGACCCGGTTGCGGAACTTTAAGTAGTTGGTCGGCACGGTTGTTCGGAGCGGTTGTTCGGCGACATTCGCCACAACAGCCCGGAAAGATTTGAGGCACTAGACCGGCTGCGGTAGTCTTTTCTTTCGCTGGCCCCACAAGGGCCGGCAACACCTTGGGGTATGGTGTAATTGGCAGCACGAGTGATTCTGGTTCATTTAGTCTAGGTTCGAGTCCTAGTACCCCAGCGATTCTGCTGATCCGCTTGCGGATCGTGGAAATCACGGCTCCCATCGTCTAGTGGCCTAGGACGCCGCCCTCTCACGGCGGTAACACGGGT
>CAYFWE010000055.1:0-5506 GCA_964346745.1 uncultured Actinomyces sp.
TCCCTCCGTCTCCGCGAATAGGATCCCCGGGACCGCAACGGTTCCGGGGATTCGTCTATGTTCGCGTCGATCAGCGTGTGGGCGGTGAAGGCTTCCGACCCAGCTAGGGCTCTAACCGAAACGGCCAGAGATGTAGTCCGCGGTTTGCTGGTGCTCTGGGCTATCAAAAAGCTGATCCGTACTGCTGAACTCGACAAGTCTTCCTGGCTGTCCGGAGTTGGACACGTTGAAGAACGCGGTGCGGTCAGACACGCGTCTGGCCTGCTGCATATTGTGAGTCACGATGACGATCGTGTAATCCTTCTTCAGCTCGGTGATGAGATCTTCAATCGCTAACGTCGAGACGGGATCTAACGCGGAACATGGCTCATCCATCAAGATGACCTGTGGTTTGACTGCGATAGTGCGAGCGATACAAAGCCGCTGTTGCTGCCCACCTGATAGATCCACGCCAGGTTTGTGAAGTCTGTCTTTGACCTCTTCCCAAAGATTCGCGCCGCGTAGAGATTCTTCGACTACTTGGTCCGCTTCATGCTTGGAGATACGTCCGCCATTTAGGCGAACCCCAGCCAGCACGTTGTCCGCGATTGACATGGTGGGGAATGGGTTCGGGCGTTGGAACACCATGCCGACATGGCGGCGAACTTGCACGGGATCAACGTGTGGACTGTACAGATCCTGCCCGTCAATCTTGACTTTGCCGGTCACCGTTGCACCGGGGATAACCTCGTGCATTCGGTTCAGAGTGCGTAAGAAGGTGGATTTCCCGCAACCTGAAGGCCCGATTAGCGCCGTCACCGAACGATCGACGATTCCCATTGAGACCCCTTCTACAGCCAAAGAATTGGCGTAGTAGGCGTTGAGGTCTTCCACTTCTACCTGTAAACGCATAGTTAGCGCCTTCCTTTGGGGGTGTAACGGGCGGAGATTAGACGCGCAGCCAAGCTCATGAGGCCGACGATGAGGATCAAAGTGAGGGAACCGGCCCACGCTCGATCCAAATATGCGCCCGCATCGACCCCCTGCGACATATATGAGTTGTAGACGAACACCGGCAAGGTCATCATGGGCCCGTCGGTTGGCGAGTAGTTCATTGATTGAGTCAGTCCCACGGTTACCAGTAGGGGAGCCGTTTCCCCGATGACCCGAGCAACCGCCAGCATCGCCCCGGTGAGGATGCCACCCAAGGCGGTTGGAAGGACGACCTTGAGGATGGTGCGCCATTTGGGAACGCCCAGTGCCAATGACGCTTCCCGCAGTTCAGCGGGGACCAAGCGGAGCATCTCTTCACTGGAGCGGATTACGATCGGCATCATGAGGACCGACAAGGCGACCGCACCGGCAATTCCATTTTGTGAACCGGGTCCGAATACGAGCAGGAACAAGGAATAGGCGAATAGGCCCGCAACGATAGACGGGATACCCGTCATCACGTCTACAAAGAAGGTGACTACCTGGGATAGTCGTCCTCCACCGTATTCAACGAGGAAGATGGCAGCCAAAACACCCACGGGCACTGAGATGAGCGTCGCCAACCCAGTGATTTCTAAGGTGCCGACGACTGCATGGATCGCGCCCCCGCCCTCGCCAACAACATTGCGCATCGAATGGGTAAAGAACATCAGATCGAAGCGATGTAGCCCGCGCGAAATGACGGTTGCGATGACTGAAACCAAAGGTATCAACGCCAAGACGACCGACCCATATATGAGCAGTGTCATCACGCGGTTGAGGCTGCGTCGGCGCCCCGCTCGTCCTTTCGTGCGGGTTAGGTCGAGGGCGTCTCGCCCCGGGGCGGGCGCGGGTCGGCGGTCCGATTCAGCCAGCTCCGGAAGGGCAATTATCTCCGCGATAACAACGGGCCCTGCCTGTGCCAAGTCTGATTGAGTACTCATGCCTTTACCCCCTGGGCGGCCGGTTCACGTTTAGTCACCCAGCGAGCTGCCGCATTGACTGCGAAGGTGACTGCAAATAGGACTAGGCCGGTCGCAATTAACAGATTCACTTTCAACCCGAATGCTTCCGGAAAGTTCAGAGCGATATTCGCGGCCACAGTGTTTGGATTCTGGGTTGTTAAGAGGGCGAAAGATATAACCGCCGCCGGCGAAAGCACCATTGCGACCACCATGGTCTCTCCTAACGCGCGGCCTAAGCCAAGCATCATGGCCGAGACGATTCCGCGCCGCGCATAGGGGAGGGCGACAATGCGGATCATTTCCCACCTGGTCGCTCCAAGAGCCAAGATTGCTTCTTGCTGAGATGCGGGGACGCGTTGGAACACCTCGCGAGAGACCGCGGCGATAATCGGCAGAATCATCAGTGCTACAACCAGGGCAACCGTCAAAACCGTTCGGCCAGTCCCTGACGCAGGACCGCGGAACAAAGGCACCCAGCCGAACGTCGAGGTGAGCCACTGGTACACGGGTTGTAAAGCGGGCGCCAAAACCTGTATTCCCCACAGGCCAAACACCACGGAAGGGATTGCGGCCAGCAGGTCGATCGTGAACCCTAGCCAGCGGCTAAGACGCGGGCCCGCATAGTGGGTTGTGAACAGGGCAATGCCGATAGCGATCGGCGTTGCAAACAGTAAGGCCAGTGCCGCCACCCAAATCGTCCCAAATGCGAAGGGAGCCACATACTGCCAAACGTTTTGTCCGCCAGCATCCAAGTCTGAGCCGGCCGTGATAGCCGGCCACGCTTCCGCCAGCAAGAACGCAGTAACGAAACCGAGGACGCAAACGACGGCGATTCCTGCAGAGCGGGTGAGAGTTTTGAACGCGAGATCAGGAGACAGATTCAAGGGAACTCCGAATCATTTCAACGGTCTCGGTAGGTAGAGGAGCTGAACCCGCGTGCCGGGCAGATTGCTCTTGGCCTTGGCTACTGACGACATAAGAGACGTAGCTCTTGATGAAGTCAGCGGTCTCAGCATCCTTATATTCACCACAGACCACCAGGTAGGACACCAGAAGCAACGGATATGCGCCCGCTTCAGTAGAGGTGAGGTCGAGGTCGATCGCCCCATCTCTAGGAGGACGATTAGCCGCCAGAGGGGACGATGCAACAGCCAACGCTGCGCCCTGCGCAGAATAGGGAACGAATTGGTCGCCAACCTGCAGCGCCACTGTCGCTAAGCCGCTGACCTTGGACGCATCCGCGTAACCAATCGTTCCAGACCCGGCGGATATGGCTGCGACCACCCCGGAAGTTCCCTGGGCGCCCTCGGCACCAAGAAATGAGTAGGGGAACTTGTCAGTGACCTCTTCTTCCCAGACAGTAGGCGCATTGGCTTGGAGATAGGCCGCGAAGTTCTTGGTCGTTCCAGAATCATCAGACCGGTGCACGACCGTAATCGGCTGATTCGGCATGTCTACGCTTGGGTTCAGCCCAATGATTTCCGGGTCGTCCCAGCGGTTGATTTCCCCCCGGAAGATTTTCGCCAGGGTTACCGCATCAAGTTGCAAACTCTCTAGATCGCCAAGATTGAAAGCGACGGCAATCGGAGAAACGTAGACGGGCAGACTCAGGGCGGATGAACCGGGCGCGCATGCTTGAAACGTGTCGGCCAGCTCCGCCTCCGACAGGTAGGTATCAGAGCCAGCAAAAGCGACCGCACCTTCTGCGAACTGCTTTCTTCCCGCACCGGATCCGACCGGATTGTAATTGATCGTCGTTGCGCTGTGGTCGCTTTGAAATTCCGCGATCCACGCTGCTTGGGCGGCTTCTTGCGAGGATGCTCCCGCACCGAAGAACCTGCCACTAAGCCCACTGTCGTCTGCCGGCAATCCCAGCTCATTCACCGCGCAGCCGGTCAACACCAACGGAAGGGTAAGCCCGAGGGCAACCCAAGTGTGGCGCCAATCTTTCTTCGTCATGTTTCCAGTGTGGACAACCTGGATTAACGCACGTTCAGTTCTGCCTTAACGGAGTGTGAACAAGTCGTGAAAGTTGCGTGAACTAGCTGCTTGGCACCAGACGTCACGTTAGGAAGTTCGTTATCTGGTCGTAGCATGGAGCTATGAGCTCCGATGTGGTCCCGTCACTGGTGGTGGTGGGTATCATCATCGCCCTGTTGCTTGCTGTGCTGGCGGTACAACTTCGACTTCAACGCCTGAAGCAGGCGCCTCCGGCTGCGCCCTCTGACGAACTTGATCCCACCACCGAAGCTCTTTTGGAAGCCATCCCTTTTCCCGCGGTGGCTTTCGGTGAATCTATGCGCCGCACTTACGTGAATCCGGCCGGTGGGCAAAGCGAAGGTTTGGTGCGGCGAGTGTCACGCCAAGAGTGGTTCCAACGGGCAATGATGCATGCCTTTTTGGATAGAACCGCTACCTCCCGTCCCGCGAATGCGGACAACCCTGAGGACGTCCACGTCATGCCCCTACCCGGCGTCAAGGTGGTCGCCATCATCGTTGATCAAAGCGAACGGTTCCACACCGCTGCGCTGCGAGAAGACTTTATTGCTAACGCTAGTCATGAGCTAAACACCCCAGCGGCAGCCATTTCTTTATTGGCAGAGGCCCTGGTGCGTACGACGCCTAAAGGCAGTCCGGCAGAGAGTTTTGCGTCCTCACTTGTAGCCGAGGCGGAACGGCTTACCAGCCTGACCAGAGATATCGTGCGACTGTCAGAAGTGCAGGATACGTATGTTCTCGACCCTGCGGATCGAGACAGCGAGGCATTCCTAGTCGTTCCCAGCGTCGAGCGCGTGATTAGGGAACACACTTCGCTAGCCCAGCAGATGGGAATCGCCATTCATCTCGCCCATATCGAGCCGAGCGGTGAGCCCCCGCGTGCTTACGGGAACGCTCAGCGGTTTGAAGTGGCGTTGGGGAATCTCGTGGAAAATGCGATCCGCCATTCTGAGAATCAGGGAACCGTGACTATCGATATGGGGTCCGAGGGCGATTTGGTGTGGGTGAATGTTACCGATACGGGAATCGGTATCGATCCCCAACACCATCAGCAGGTTTTTCAAAGGTTTTTCCGTGTGAACCCGGCTCGCCCTCGTCCAGGAGGGGGCACTGGTTTGGGTTTGTCGATTGCCCGCAATACTGCCCGACAGATGGGTGGCGACGTAACCGTACGCTCGAAACTCGGTGAAGGGGCAACTTTCACGATCACGCTGCCAGAAGATCGGAGTCAGGTGTGAGGCGCAGGTTATTACTAGTCGAAGATGAGGCGGCCATCGCCCTGCCCTTAGCGTTCCTCTTAGAAGAAGAAGGGTTCAAGGTCAAAACCGTCTCTGATGGGGCGGCGGCACTCAAAGAGTTTTCACGCCGAGAGCCGGACCTGATTCTGCTGGACGTAATGTTGCCGGGAATGTCTGGCATTGAGGTTTGTCAAAGAATTCGCCTTACTTCCGACGTGCCCATCATCATGCTTACCGCCCGTGGGGCAGAAATCGATAAAGTCGTCGGGCTAGAAGTTGGGGCTGACGATTACGTGACGAAACCGTACTCTTCGCGGGAACTTGTCGCTCGGATTCGATCGGTGCTGCGCCGCG
>CAYFWE010000056.1:0-5243 GCA_964346745.1 uncultured Actinomyces sp.
TGAACGTGGGATGATCTCATCGTGCACTCATCACCAGCTAGAGCTCACACGCAGCCACTCGGTTCGTTCCGCGCCGCAGGCGCTGCGATGCTTCTTCCGCTCAGCCTTATCCTGACCGGTTGCGAGCTGTCATCCCCGGTGTTTACCTCCATATCCGCAGACTCCGCTCCCGTAGAACTCCCCCCGCTCTCCGCCGCCGAACAGGTGCGGGACGACCTGGCCCGAGCCGAGTGGGCAATTAGTGCGAGGGCGCAGCAAATGGCCGCCGCGTCCACCCAGTGCCCACAGTGCTACACAGCCCTCGACAAGTTGTTTGAGGACGCGATGGCGCGCCTAGACCTGGCGGGCGGAATGTGGAATCCATGGGGGGATTTCGCTCTCAGAGAGGACGCTGCCCAATACGTGGAAATACCGACGGACCCTATCGACGCCCCGTTCACCGTCGCCGCACTCACCGCCTTCATGCTCACCAGTGCCACACAGCAACTGGACGAACTTGCTGTGCCCGCCGAGGTTGAGGGTGACGAGCGCCAAGCAATGGGGGCGCTCCTAGCCGGCAGAGTCGTGTCCGCCCAACTGCTCGCGTCCGCGTTCGACTTCGATCTACAGGCGGCTGTCAAGAAACTGCCGCAGGACGCTACTTCAGGCGGCGCGGCCGGCTCATCCACCGCCACTGCTCAAGGTGACGAAGCGAGAGGAGACACCGATGAGGAGGCACACGCGGATCTCGCCTTGGCGCATTTGGACTGCGCCCGCACAGGAGTGCTGGGAAACCGAAACGAAGTCTTCAGCACCGAAACTGCCCTGAAAATCTCCGATGACCTAAATGAGCGGATGAACCGCCTAGTTGAGGAAGGTGCGAAAAGCAGTGGCCGAGTGCGCTGCGAAGTGAACGCGTCCTCCCTCAGTGAGGCTTTCACCCACCTGCTTCAAGCAGATCTGCTACTCCTGTCCTCGCCAGCAGTTGACCAGCGGCTAGCTGGGGCAGGTGCCGTGTCTCAAGATGCACTTCGATGGGCCCGCTATGAACCTGCGACTGCTCCGGCAGTCTCTCTATTGGTGGAGGACGATGACGCCGATGAACAACAGTCCTAGAGAAGAAGTAGAAGCCCACACCGCCGGACTCTGGCACCGCGGATCCAGTCTGGCTCTGGTCACCGCGATTGTGGCCTACCTGCTGATGGCGTTACTCGGCGGACCCCGTGTGCTCGAGATCATCTTCGTTGTTGCTGCGTTCCTATCAGCCCTGGGTTACATGGCGACCACCATTTGGGTGTACTCGCTGCGCACGGAACGCAAACGCGGCAAGCGGATTGAACGCAAAGAGGAAGCCGAAGAGTCCGAAGAAGGATAAACCCTCTTCCGCCTCTTCGGCTTCTCCCTTGGGCCACGCCGTTGTAGCCACAGCAATCATGACCAGAGTGGGCACGAGGAACGGGTGGTTGAACACGTACCAGGTAGCCCATTCCGCCGGCTGCTTGCATAACAAACACTGCCGCCATGACCGAGATGATGCCGACGGTCATCGGTGGCATCTCCGCGGGGTCTGCACCCAAGAGAACCAGAAGAAGGACACCCAAGCCACCAATGAAGGCAAAGCCAATGCCATCGACGCGCGAACCCAGAAATATCGCCCCGAAGAAGGCGATGATCTGAAGGATGGCGATGACCAGTTTGGTTACCCCATAGCAGCTGGGTGTCCGACCGGCTTATTTCACATCCGCCTTGGCGGCCGCATCGGCCAGGCGCCCATAGGCCATGGCTGCTAGCGCAGCGGCCTGGTCACCCAAGATAGCGTCGTCGAAGACAGCGCGCGGCGAGTGGTTGAACTCTGCCTTGCTCAAGTCCATGTCCGGCGGCGTAGCAAGAAGGCCGACGAATGTTCCCGGAACCTCATCCAGCACGAATGCGAAGTCTTCCGAACCCATCATTGGGGAAGGCACAACCTGAACGCGCTGCTGACCAAAGATATCTCGCATGTCGCTGACAGCCAAGTCTGTGGTTTCCACATCGTTGATTGTTGCCGGGTAGAGACGCTGGAAGTCGATGTCCGCCGTGCACTCGTGCGCCTCAGCAGTCTTGGTGATCACTTGACGCAGACCCGCGTCGATGCGGTCGAGCGACTGGGCTGTCATCGTCCGAATGGTCGCGGCTAGCTCCACTTTCTCAGGGATCACATTGATCGCGTTATCTCCCGTGTTGAAGCGTGTAATGGAGACCACGACCGGGTCAAAGGCGTCAAACTTGCGGGTAACGAATGACTGGATGGCCAGGACCACTTCAGCCGCTGGAACAACTGGGTCGATTGCCAGGTGCGGCTGGGATCCGTGCCCGCCACGGCCGCGGATGGTGACCTGAAGTCGGTTGGACCCAGCGGCTGCTGCCCCGGTCTTGGTGGCGAACACGCCACGGGGTCCGGGGGCGACGTGGATGGCGTACGCGCCAATCGGACGTTCCCCCGCAGCATCCAAAACGCCTTCTTCAATCATGATCTCAGCGCCGGCATAACCTTCTTCGCCTGGCTGGAACATGAATATGACGTCCCCGGCTATCTGGTCCCGGTTCTTCGCCAAGATTTTGGCAGCGCCAACTAGGCCGGCAGTATGCATATCGTGGCCGCATGCGTGCATGGTGCCCGTCTTAGCCGCATATGGGAGCCCGGTCAGCTCCTCGCCAGGCAGGCCGTCCATATCGCCTCGCAGCAGCACCGTTGGACCGGGTTTGCCGCCCCTAAGCACAGCAGTCACGGAGGTGAGCTTCTTCCCCAAGGTGATTTCAAGAGGAAGGTCGGCTAGGGCATTGAGGATGCGCTCTTGAGTGCGCGGATTGTCAAGCCCAAGCTCTGGGTCTGCGTGTATTGCTCTGCGCAGCTCCACTATCTCGGGCAGGATCTCAGCTCCATCTGCCCTAAAGTCTGGTGTCTCAACAGATACGTCTTGGTCGGTTGTCATTGCCCATTCCTTCTATTCGGCTCGTAGGAGGCTACGTCTCAGCTTATCCCCCTACGAAATCAGCCCCTGTTGTCGAAGCCATGCACTGCTGGCAGCAAATCCGGGCCCGAAATCGTCTCCCTCGACTGTCTCGAGTTGGGCGTGAAGGCCGGCCGCCACCACGGCATCGGGGCACTCTCAAGGCAGTTCGGTCCCCCTCTGGGGAAGCGCCCTGCCTCAGTGCTCACAAATACAAGGATGTCATTGTCCGAGGAGATCTGCCGCGTGTATATCAAGTCGTTATCGAGCGTCCAAATCGTCCGCGAAAATCAGAACAGATGTGCAGCAGGCAAGGGTCAGTCGCAAATTCCTATCGAGTTTGGAGTCAGAGGCCAGTGGCGATTAGGGTCTTTTGGCGCTCCGCCCCATAGTCACCTACGTCACCTGTGAGTGATTTGCCTATTGGGGCGCGTCCGGCCTAATATTGCATTCGCGCATTCCCGCGTAGCTCAATGGCAGAGCATCCGACTGTTAATCGGACGGTTGTTGGTTCGAATCCAACCGCGGAAGCTCTTTCGAGGAACACCTGCTCTAGCTCCAGATCCCCGGGATCACCGTCCTGCACCGCGGGCAAGCGCCACCACCGTCATGTCCGTTGTTGACGAGAACATTTTCCGTAACGCGGTAGCGGTCCCGACAGACCACTGTCAAAGAGCACCCGGGGCAGATGGTCGACTGCCCACCCGGGTCATGTATGTTCCCTGTGTAAACGTAGTTCTCGCCCTCCCCCATCGCGATCTCTCTGGCTTTGCGCAGGGTTGAGGGCGGAGTGGGCGGCACATCGCGCATCCGGTGTGAAGGGTGGAAGGCGCTGAAATGGTGGGGAACGTCCGGACCTAGAGTTTCCACTATCCACTGGGACATCTCTCGGATCTCACCCTCGTCGTCATTCTTCCCAGGTATCAGCAACGTTGTTATCCCTAGCCAACAGTCGCTCGCGTTCACGTGTTCGATTGTGTCGAGGACGGTCTGCAAGCGAGCCCCGGTGACTTTGCGATAGAACTCATCGGTGAACCCTTTGAGGTCCACATTCGCTGCTCGCATAGGTGAGAAGAAGTCCCCACGTGCTTCGGGGCTGATGTAGCCGGCAGTGACCGCCACGGGGTTGATCCCGTGTTTCAGGCACTCGTTCGCGGAGTCCATCGCATACTCGGCGAAGATTATCGGGTCGTTGTACGTGAACGCCACGGATGCGCAGCCGAGGCTGTGAGCCGACAGGGCAATCTGAGTCGGACTGGCTTCCTGCCCCAAAGAGTCGAACTCTCGTGACGTGGAAATCGTCCAGTTCTGGCAGAACTTGCAGGCGAGATTGCAGCCAGCGGTGCCGAAAGAGAAGACGGACGTGCCAGGTAGAAAATGATTCAATGGCTTCTTCTCTATCGGGTCGATGGCGAACCCTGACGAGCGCCCATACGTGTCAAGGACCAGTTCGCCGCCAATGTTTTGTCGAACGAAGCAAAATCCCCTTTGCCCATCACGAAGTTTGCAGTGGCGCGGGCAAAGGTTGCACTGGACTCTTCCATCAGGCAGGGTCGCCCACCACTTCCCCACGTGAGGTCTGGGAGCAGTTCTAGAGCGCACTGCCCGCCCCCTTGTCGAGGTAGAAGGTCTCCACCCGATAGGTTTCGACCAGGATTTTGGGTGACCAGAATCCAGGAGCCATTCCCGCTTTGACCTTCAGACCTCTCAAGAAGTCACGAGGATCAGGCAGCTGGTCCCAAACCTGGGGCAGATACGTCGCCCGATGGTCTCCGTAGGTGATGGCCACCCCGTCGCGTCCAGGTTGGAGCATGTCCGCGACTTGATCTTCGGTAAGTCCAGATCCCGGTCCAAGTCCCTGGTGGTCGCCAAGCGCACACGAAACCGACAGTTGTGAAACCTCTATATCGACTCTCTCGAGCTCGACGCGACTCAGAGGCGCGAAACGCTGATCCATGAACGCCGCGGCTCGCGCGTTGGTTACGACATCGTCATACAACGGTCGGTAAGCGCGCAGGGTGCCGATACAACCGCGCAGGCGACCGTCAATCTTCAAGGTCACGAAAGATGCGCCCGAGCCCTGCAAGTCTTTGTCCGTGGCCTTGGGAAGAACAGGGTGGGACTCGCCCGCGAGCTGAGCAGCGATTGCTTGATACGCCAGCTGGGGCAGGCGCTGGTCAGAAACTCGACCTCGCGGCGTCCAGGCCAAGGCGGCGTAACCGACGACGGAGTCTGCCTTCCCAGCCGTGTCGCTGGAGTTAGTGACATCCAAGA
>CAYFWE010000057.1:0-5164 GCA_964346745.1 uncultured Actinomyces sp.
GCAGGGTTGTCCTGACATACTCTTCACTGAGTAGCCCAAACGGTGCGGCCAGAAAGAGCCCAGAAAGAGCTAGGTGCCGGTAGTGACCCCTGATGTAGTCATGAAGACGTCCCGAACCCCCCAGCAGTGGATTTCCCTTGCGGCGATTGGATTAGCAGCTGGGTTTTTATCAGGAATGTTTGGGGTAGGCGGAGGCATTTTGATTGTGCCCGGATTGGTGTTCGTACTGCACTTTCAGCAGAAACTTGCCTCTGGTACTTCTCTGGCCGCCATCGTCCCCCTGTCCATTGTCGGGGTCATCTCTTACGCAGCACTCGGCGCGGTTTCGGTGCCGGCAGCCTTACTGGTGGCTGCGGGATCGATTGCGGGGGCTCGCGTAGGGACACGTTTGCTGCAAGTGATCCGCCCCAAACCTCTGCAGGTCGTGTTCGCCCTGTTCATGATCGTGGTGATTATCAGCCTTTATTTCTCAGTTCCAGACCGCGCTGCCATGTTGACAATCACTTGGATTTCCGGCCTCGGCATGGTTGCCGTTGGGATTGTGACAGGGATTCTTTCCGGTCTATTGGGTGTGGGGGGTGGGGTCATCATTGTGCCGGCGTTGATGCTCCTCTTTGGTGCTAGCGACCTGGTAGCCAAGGGAACTTCGCTGCTGATCATGATCCCAACAGCGTTGGTTGGCACATTCTCTAATGTGCAGACCAAGAATGTTGACATCCCGGCGGCGCTGACAGTGGGATTGCCCGCGTGCATAACCACATTTGTCGGGTCTTCGGTCGCCGGTAGGGTCTCCCCCGATCTCGCCAATAACTTATTCTCGATTTTCCTAGCATTCGTGGCCGCCCAACTGCTGTGGAAGACGCTTAAGCCCGCTAAAAAGTAGTTCGTGGCACCGCGTATGGACGCATGAAAAAGCCCCCACCCGGTTGGGATGGGGGCTTTCCGCTGCCGTTCCCGGCAGTTTCTGCTAGTCGAGTGCGACGATGTTCGCAGCGAGCAGGCCCTTATCGCCTTGCTCAACTACAAACTCCACACGCTGACCCTCTTCAAGGTTGCGGTGCCCGTGGCCCACGATGTTCCGGTAGTGCGCGAACACATCCTCGGACCCATCGTCGGGGCTAATGAAACCGTAGCCCTTTTGGGAATTAAACCACTTGACGACGCCCGTGGTTGTATCGGCCATGCGAATCTCTTTTCTATTGCCGCTGGTGTGAAACTACGCCCGACGGGCGCAGTTGCAGTAAAACTTCTTCGTTGCACACCGCGGCGGACCGCTGGGTACTTCTATTCAAGTTTGGAACTACATGCGTAAGGCTACCAACTTCTGCGGGGATAACGTCAAGGGAGGGCCGGCCAGGCTTGACTACTTGGGTAAAGCACCCCAATGCACCCAGGTCACAGGCACTATTCTGGGTTCAAAACGATCGAGGAGCCTGCCGTGAACCTGTCTGAACGCCTAGAAGAGCTAGGAATCGACCTCCCCCCAGTTCCAGCGCCCGTTGCTGCTTACGCGCCAGCGGTCATCGTCGGGAACATAGTGAAGACATCTGGACAGCTACCCATGAAGGACGGGGAGCTCCTTTTGCTGGGTCGCTGCGGAACCGTTGCGGTCACCGACGAGCTTGCGTACCAGGCAGCCCGGCAGTGTGCGCTCAATGCTCTTGCCGCCGCAGCAGCCGCAGTGGGTGGGGTCGACAAACTCAAACGAGCCGTGAAAGTGGTTGGTTTTGTAGCCTCCACCGACGATTATTTTGCACAACCGGCAGTCATAAACGGCGCGTCAGATCTGCTGCAAGGAGTGTTTGGCTCTCGTCATGCACGATCTGCAGTGGGGGTGGCCGCCTTACCGTTGAACGCTACCGTCGAAGTTGAAGTCGAGTTCGAGTTCGACGACAGCGCCGCCTAAAGACGCCAAGAACAATGAACGACAGGTGGGAAGGGTCCGGGCGTTAGAAGAGCCCTGAAAACCCATCCACCTGTCGTTCAACAACAAGCGGGTCGCTTGCCTATGCGTTTTGTTTCACTGCGGCGACGATGTTGTCCACCGAATCCTTCGCATCGCCAAACAGCATGTGCGTGTTCTCTTTGAAGAACAGGGGGTTTTGTACGCCCGCATAGCCGGTTGCCATTGAACGTTTGAACACGATGACGTTCTTCGCATCCCACACTTTGAGGACGGGCATTCCCGCAATGGGGGAGCCCGGCTCTTCCGCGGCGGGGTTCACCGTGTCGTTCGCACCAATGACAAGCACCGTATCCACATCCGGGAAATCGTCGTTAACCTCATCCATTTCCTTAACGATGTCGTACGGCACCTTCGCTTCCGCCAAGAGGACGTTCATGTGACCCGGAAGCCTTCCGGCGACGGGGTGTACGCCAAACTCAACTTCCACGCCTTGTTCACGCAGGGCGTTGGTGAGCTCCGCAACCGGGTATTGGGCTTGCGCGACCGCCATCCCGTATCCGGGGGTGATCATCACCTTGCGTGAACCAGAAAGCATGGCCGCCACCTGTTCGGCAGTGATTTCTTGGTGTTCGCCCTCGTCATCTCTGGTTGGTGCCGCCGAATCATCCGTTCCAAATCCACCCAGGATCACCGATATGAACGAACGGTTCATCGCTCGACACATGATGTATGACAGGAATGCACCCGACGCGCCAACGAGGGCGCCCGTGATGATCAGCAGGTCGTTATTCAGCATGAATCCAGCTGCGGCCGCCGCCCACCCTGAATAAGAGTTCAGCATCGATACGACGACCGGCATGTCCCCGCCACCAATGGCCGCTACTAGGTGCCAGCCGAGGACGAGGGCGATCACCGTCATGGCGATAAACGGCACCCAAGCCCATCCGCTTTCCCCGGCTGCGATGAACCAAACCATCAGCAGCAAGGAGACGATGATCGCCCCCAGGTTCAGCAGGTTGCGCGCCGGGAGCATCAGCGGCGCCCCAGAGATCTTTCCGGACAGCTTCAGGAACGCGACGATGGACCCGGTGAAGGTCACTGCGCCAATGAAGACGCCCAGGAACACTTCACCCAAGTGGAAGCCGCCCAACAGGATTGCTTCAGCGTCAGGCGCAATATAAGAGTTGTAACCAACCAGTACGGCAGCCAAACCCACGAAAGAGTGGAGCAGAGCAATAAGTTCAGGCATGCCGGTCATTTCAACCTTGGCTGCCCGCCACAGGCCGATGCTGGCCCCGATAATCATGGCAATAGCGATAAGCAGAGCCGTTGTCAGCACGCCGCGACCCGGACCACTGGACAGTGCCGCCAAAATAGTGGCGGCCAGGGCCAAGCCCATTCCCAAGATTCCCAGGTTGTTTCCCTGGCGAGAAGTTTCATGCGACGACAGGCCGCGTAGCGACAGGATGAACAGGATGGCCGCGACGATGTAAGCCAAGGTTACGAAGTGGCTGGTCCAATATCCCGGTTCACTCCAAGTTTCGGTGACTTGTGCCGGAAGGACCGTGTAGGAAAGCAGTTTCGTCATAGTCGATTCAGCCCTTCTGGAACATTGTGAGCATGCGGCCCGTAACGCGGAAACCGCCGAAAATATTGATTGAGGCCACCACGATCGCGATGAAACTCAAAATAGTTACTGCCATATTGTCGGAGCCAATCTGACTGATCGCGCCCACCAGGATGATTCCGGAGATCGCGTTGGTAACCGACATCAGCGGTGTGTGTAGAGAGTGGGCAACCCCGGTGATGACGTAGAAGCCCACCACGATCGCCAAAACGAAGACCATATAGTGACCAATAGCCAGGGTCGGAGTGACAAAGACGAGGGCGACGGCAACCAGCGCGGCCAGTCCTGTCCACAGGAAACGACGCTGTTTAGCAGCGGCTGCTTCTTTCGCTGCTTCAGCAGCTGACTTTGCATGGTCCACCGGATCGGCTTCTTGCACGGGTGCGGCCGACACTTGAATCGGTGGGGGCGGCCAAAGAATCTGTCGATCATCGGTCACGGTGATGCCCCGGACGATCTCATCGTTCAGGTCGATGACCATCTGTCCGTCTTTGCCAGGCGTCATTAGCCGCAGCAGGTTCACAATGTTCTGGGCGTAAAGCTGAGATGACTGGGTTGGTAGGCGCCCCGCCAAGTCTGTCCACCCAATGATGGTGACCCCGTTATCCGTAACCACTTTTTCGCCCGCTACCGTCTGGGTGGTGTTTCCCCCATTAGCGGCCGCCATATCGACGATGACACTGCCGGGCTTCATCGCGGCGATTGCCTCGTCATCTAACAAGATTGGCGATGTGCGCCCCGGAATGTTTGCCGTGGTGATGACAATGTCGGAAGAAGCGGCTTCACGGGCGTAAACCTGGTTTGCTAACGCAGCCTGTTCGTCCGTCATCGCTTTGGCATAGCCATCGGTAGATTCTTCAGCGGCGGGGAAGAGGGGCACGAACTTCGCGCCCATCGAATTAACCTGTTCACCGACTTCAGGACGAACGTCAGAAGCGGAAACCTCTGCGCCCATGGCGTTTGCCGTCCCAATTGCCGCCAGTCCGGCAACGCCCGCGCCGATCACATAGACGTTTGCCGGGGGCATTTTGCCTGCAGCCGTCACTTGACCAGTGAACAGGCGACCAAATTCGTTGGCGGCTTCAATGACTGAGCGGTATCCCGCAACATTGGCTTGAGACGAAAGTACGTCCATCGCTTGAGCACGCGAAATCCTCGGAACCACGTCCATCGCCAAACCCGTAATATCCAGGCCAGCCAGCGTCTCTAAAAGCGCTTCGTTTCGGGCCGGCGCCAGTCGCGAGATAAGCACCGAGTTTGGATGCATTTTTTCGAGGTCGTATGGCTCGGGAGCATCCAGGGTAAGCAGGATGTCAGCGGTGAACACCTGGTCTCTGTTGACAATCGTCGCGCCGGCTTCTTCGTACTGGTAGTCCGGGTAAGAGGCGAGTCGGCCAGCGCCTGACTGCACCACCACCTTGTAGCCCAGCTTGATTAGTTTCGCGACCGTATCCGGGGTCGCGGCAACCAGAGGTTGATCTGGTTTTTCCGACGGTACGCCAATGCGCATGAAGGATCCTTCGCTTGTGATAGTTGGCCCTCGTTCACTATAAACAAGACGGACAACTTCTGGGCAAAAAGGGCCGGCAACCCCACATTCCCAAGTGTGAACCCTGCCGCTACACTGGAAG
>CAYFWE010000058.1:0-4737 GCA_964346745.1 uncultured Actinomyces sp.
CCCATATCGCACGCGGGGTGATAGTCGAATAGTTCACTAGTGCGGCGGATCAGATCGTCCGCAGCCGCGGCGAAGCCAAGCCAATGAACGTAAGTCTGATGCAAGTCAACCCAATCTGTGGGTGGGTCGATCCGCGCTAAACGACCGGCAGCGAAGCGTAGCTTCACGAATCTTTGCGCGTACTGCTCATCCGTTTCGTAGATTTCCTTGTGTTTCTCTTTCCAGCTCTTCTTCACATTGAAATCTTGCGCCACCCTTTTAGGTAGGGGCGCTTCGTGGTCGAAGCCAGCCTTAGGAACCTTCCGCAACGCCTCTGGAACTTCCCCCGCCACGATTGTCTGTGCGGCTTTTTGAGCAAGCGAAGCAAAAGTCTCGGGTTCCAAAGGGGTGGGGCTTACCGGCATGGGCCAACGAAACAGGTCGTACAGTTGCTTGCGCCTAGTGTCGAAAGATTCGTGCAGGCGGCTGAGCTCAGGCAGCAATGACATCGGGTGCTGGCGTGGAAGACCATACTGCAGACCTTCCAACGTTCCGGCCAACATGAAGATCGCGAAAGGCATGGCAAAGCGCGCTTTACCGCTATAGAAAAATACGGACGAATGATCCGCTGCCACCGCATCAAAATAGCCGTTCATCATCTGTCGGCAGGTGGCCAGGTGCGCCTCTAGGCTCGATCCGTCCTCCCGCGGTAAGAACGGGGCCAGCGTAGAAAGGGGCGCCGTGACATATTCGTGTCTACTCGGGAAACAAGCGCACAGATTCCGGAGGGCCTGGATAGCTGTGAATACGTGAACCAGGTAAGTGATCACTAACGAAAGTAGCAACACACTAAGCATCGTTTCAGCCACAGACAAGATGCTGACCCAGGTGGATTCTGGGGTCACCCCTGCCGCACCTACTGTGGAGAACTGCGCCATCGAATAGTAGAGGGCGCCTACTGGCCCACCGGGGGCTCCGTCACCACTCTTGAGGCGTCCCAGCTGCATTTCACCGTAGAAAATGAATGCGAAACCAAGCACGATTCCCGCAACCCAAATTACGATTCCGGACAGGACTGTTACCCCGGTTAAAGCGCGGTAGATAGCAATCCGGGTTCGTAGAGGAAGGGGGCGGGCAAACCAGTGGATGACCCTCCACTCCAACCTGATGGCGCTGTTAACGAGGATGCCGCGCTCGTTGTAGTTCAAGACAGTGAAGAACGTGTCCGCCAAAGTGAACAGCACTAGGAAGGCACCGATAGCGATCGTTACGTGCCCCACTTAGTCCTCCACTCGCTAGCCAGTGTCGTCTTACACCTAACTGTATCGAGGTCCTCCGCGCGCGGCACGGGGACCCGAACGCTTTGGCTCAGAGCGTTTCCATGGCCAACGGTTCGCTAGCGCCGTAAATATGAATTGCGCCCGGTCCGCCCGCGAATACCTGGTCCAAATCCGCTGTAGCCGGAACCGGAACAATGCGAACATCAACCTGCGGAGTATCGAACGTAGCATTCTGCGCGCCTGGCAGGGCGGCATCCGCTTCCACCGGCCCGGTTACTACACGCGTTAACTGGCTGTGCGCGCTGTAAGTGGTGTCACTGCCGTACTTGTAGTCCACGTGCAGGCCGGCCACGCCACCCACGGTCGAAGAAATCGCTTTGCCAGGTTCGGCCCCCAGAGCATAAAGACCGTCACAGTTGAAGGCTAACCCGTGGCTGATAGCCGCAACGGACGCTGGGTGCAGCTGCATGCCGCAGGAGGGGACTACGTGTATGTCCACGCCTTGCCCGCTCTTTGGCCACGGGGACTGAAGTGAGGAGTGCCTCAGCCGGTGATCGGAGTGATCAAGGCAGATCTCCACGCCGACAATAGGACCGTCCTCAACACTAAAGATCGCCTTCGGATCGCCCGGTTTTTGCTTGAGGTCGCCCCCACTCAAGTCGATACTTCGGTATGCCACCGTCTGTTCGGTGATCACGGGTTTACCTGTCACATCCCAAAGCAAGAAGTCTTCGTTTGAAGCAAAATACTTTTCGGTTGTCAAAGCGGCGGCGGACATGCTGCCGTCGACCGACTGCAGCGGGGTCGGTCCAATGATCAGAGCTCGGTTGCGCACCTCAACCTTGGGGTAGGCGTGCCCGACTTTGATGAAGTCGATCAGCATGCTCAACACCGCATCTTGGATTGCCCCTACTGATTTCGACCACGCTTCGCCGAGCGCCTTCACCACGTTGTTACGCTGCACAACGGTGGAGTCATTCAAAATGACATCCAAGTCATCAACTTGAGCAGAGATGACCGTACCCAGAACGAAAAGAGTGTTCGGGTATTTTTCTGAAGTAAAGCGGGACTGAAGTTCGGACATGATTATTTCGGCCGGGTCGTCCTCGTCCGAAGAGTAAACGTAAGGCCCAATGTCGCTGTGCCAAAAGAATTCCGGAGCGACAAAAATGTTGAGCACATCTGCATCCGGATCAGTGTCTTTAAGGGAGGCAAACGCCGCGTCGACACCTGCTTGCATGACTTCTATACGAGCAGAAATATCATCGGTTGCACTAGGAAGTGCTGGATAGGTTCCCGCAACCATTCCACTACCATCGACATTTCCAACTCCGACAACGCTTGCGGGGGTGGTTGGAATGGCGAATCCAATGAACCTGACTTTCGAATACTTCTTCATATCCGGCTACTTTCTGTTCGAGGTTGTCGTGCCCGCCGCTTGGGGTGATCCTGATTTAACGGACTGGTCCTTTAGCTGCCAGTCGAAAGGAGCGAAGTCAGAATCTGGCGATACCCAGTCTGGCTTGCGAAGTTGGAACACGATATTTGGAATCGCGTAAAAGACCAGTACGAGGACGACCAGAATCGCGATGTAGACGGTCGGCGAACCCACTTTGATTTGCGCTGGCGGAATGAAACTGAAGGCGTACGCAATCAGCGAAGACAGGAAGCCTAGTCCCCCGACGAACCACATGAGGCCATTACCGGTCTTACCGAGACGGAATGGACGCTTAACGTTCGGTTCCTTGTAACGCAGGTGGATGGCGGCTGCGAACATCAGCAGGTAGACAGTCAAGTAAAGAATGTTCGCCAGCTGGTTGAGGATCTGGTACGCGGACTCCACTGAAGGGAGGGCGACGAAAAGGATCGCCAACAATGAAACCAAACCAGACTGGACCAGCAGAATCGTCGTCGGCTGCCCATGCTTGTTTGCCTTCTGGAAGAATTTCGGAAGGTATCCGGCTTTAGCCACAGCGAACATACCGGTAGAAGGGCCAGCCACCCAGGTGGTCACGTTCACCAACACACCCACCGCGAGCATAATGGCGATCACGGACCCTAACCACGGCACATGTGCCCAGGCAAATATGTCGAAGTAGGTTGTTAGTATCGCCGTCGTGAGGCTGATGTCCTTAGAGGGCACCACCCAGGCGATGATGAGCGTGCCACTGACGAAAATCGCGACTACCAAAGCCGCAGAGAGGAAGATTGCCTTCGGGTAAGTCTTGACTGAATCTTTAACTTCCTTGATGTGCACAGCATTCATCTCCATGCCGGCGAACATCAGGAATACCGAAGCAGCCAACACGACGTTAGAGAAGCTCGAAAAGTCGGGGATCAGTTCATCCCAGCCCAGCTTCATTTCTGCTCTATTTCCACCCAAAATATAGGCTGAACCAAACCCGATCAGGATTCCCATGGGGACGAAAACACCGATGATTCCGCCCCACTTGGCCATTTTCTGAATACCTTGAGAGCCGAGTAAAGCCACGGCTAGGGCGCCCCAGTAAACTACTAGCACTACGGCGAGAATGAAGAACTTGTTATTGGCCAGCGTCATGGCGGCCTTGTGATTCGGATTTATGTTGGCCAAAGCCACCGCGCCGAAAGTAAGTGCCGTCGGCAAAAAGACACACACTTCAACAAAAGCCAAGAACATGGCCATAAACCCGAAGCGACCCTTGAAAGCCTCCCCAACCCAACGGAAGACTCCTCCGCGTTCAGGCCACCCAGTCGCTAGTTCGGCTGCT
Organism: uncultured Actinomyces sp.; assembly: GCA_964346745.1. Classification (GTDB taxonomy): domain Bacteria; phylum Actinomycetota; class Actinomycetes; order Actinomycetales; family Actinomycetaceae; genus Scrofimicrobium. The sequence continues at coordinate 4,010 of CAYFWE010000058.1, forward strand.
ACTAGAGCTACAGGGATCAAGAAGAAGACTGCAGCAAACAGGTAGTAGAAAACAGCCGAAAGCCCGTATTCCGCTTCCGACGGGAGGTTGTTCAAAGAGACAATCGCCGTGACATTGAGGAACACCAGTCCCCACAGTCCGATTGTTGCCTTACTGCCGGCGGAACCCGCCGCCACCGGCTTCGACGCTGTTGTAGACAAAGCGGATCTTGCTCCTTGTAGTTGAATCTTCGAGGCCTTCTGGCCTCACCGAAAGTACCATCTATAGGATGAAAGACCCAACCGGGCTGACAAATGCGTGACAAAACCTTTTCAGGTGGCTCGCCACGCCGCCGTAGACTAGCGCTTTTAGCGGCTACCCTCTGGTGGCAGTCCCGCGCATCTGCTTAAATCACTTACACGAGTCAACTACAGGAGGCTGGCATCATGGCACACAAATTCAACGTCGGCGACCATGTCAAGTGGAACTCTGAAGCAGGGCACGTGTCCGGAACAATCATCAAGGTCCACACCGGAGACTTCGACTACAAGGGACACACGCATCGCGCCAGCGAAGACGACCCTCAGTACGAAATAAAGAGCGACAAGACCAGCCACATCGCAGCACACAAAGGCAGCGCTCTCACACTGATCAAAGATTCCTAATTGCCTGTCTGCCTGAGAGGTAGAGAAAGCGAGACGCCGCCAGCCGTCTCTTACCGATCCAGTTGTTTTAAGTGGTTGTGGCCC
>CAYFWE010000059.1:0-4523 GCA_964346745.1 uncultured Actinomyces sp.
GATTCGATTTGTCTGCCGAGTTTCGCGGACGTGCGGGCATTCGCGCCCGCCAAACCGAGGATCACTGACACCCCGGTAAGTACCGTAACGATTAGTTCCGCCGACATTGTCACCATTTCCCTAGTATGGCGGATCACTCCGCGCCTGTCTCCCACATCATTGGGAAACGCGAAGGACTAGGGGCCTGTTAAACAGCAGGCTTGTGGAAACCGCCCGAGAACCGGTTCTGTGTACTCACGAATTATCGATGTCGATGACTACCCGCAGGGGGTTGGTCAAAGTGAAAATGTTGAACGGGCGCTCAGCGTCCATGCCAATGACTACGTGGGCGCGGCCCTCAAAAGTGGAGTCGTACCACGCGGTAACCACACTGGCGGGGACGGGGGTTCCGCCCTCGTAATAAACCGCGTAATGCTCATCCGTGATCGGGATGGACGCGCGGGTTACAGCCACGTCTAAGAACACTTTGCCCGGCACAGGAATAGTGTCGCCCTTACCCTGACTGGTCGGGTTATCCGTGTAACGGGCATCCCACCCAACCGGGCCGTCACTGGTCAAATCGATGACCACCCGGTCGTACCCATCATGTTCGGCAACCCGCAGGCCAGTCACTACTGCGCCGTCCTCCGCGTAACCATCAGGGGTGAACGAGGACGAGTACACCCAAGAGGACGTGTCAACTGGGTCCGCCGGTTCTGCTTCCGCTTCGGGAGCATCATTGTCACCTGGGTTTTCTGAAGGTGGATACGATTGCGGCTCCGCAGACTGGGAAGTCTCCGCCGACTGGGCGGGCTCCGCAGGTTTATCTGCACTGCATCCCGCTAGCATTGCCAATGCCAAGGTGGACCCAGTGAGTCGGGCGATCAGAGACATGATTCCTCCTCAAGAGCTAGCCTTGGCGTAGAGGCACAACGCCAAGTGACAGATCATTTTAGGGGGTCGGCGTGGACAAGCCAACAAACCACATTGCAGTGATTGGGACCGGGTCGTGGGGAACAACTTTCGCCCAAGTGCTCGCTGATGCGGGGCACGACGTGCGCATGTGGGGTCGGCGTGAAGCAGTGGTTGACATGGTGAACGCCGGGGAAAACTCCGCCTACCTGCCGGGCGTGGAACTGTCCGACAAGATCACGGCCACCACCAACTTAGAAGAAGCAGTCACCGGCGCGGATATGGTCGCCCTCGCGGTCCCCGTTGGGGTAACCGGGGAAATGGCTGCCGAAGCCGTCCAATACGCCCCAGACGCCACCTACATCGCCCTGTCGAAAGGGATTGAACCTGGCTCCAAACGCGACGTTTCCGAACTGATCACCGAAGCAGGGAATCTGGACCCCTCCCAAGTGGCAGCCGTGTCCGGCCCGAACCTGTCCATGGAAATCGCCATGCGCCAACCCGCGGCCGCCGTGGTTGCCAGCCAAGACATTGAAACCGCGAAGAAAGTGGCGCGCGCCTGCCACAACAACTACTTCCGCCCCTACGTGTCCACCGACCTGACCGGAGTGGAAGTCGCTGGGGCCGCCAAAAACGTAGTCGCCCTCGCCATTGGAGCCGCCGAAGGAATGGGATTTGGCGCCAACACGCGTGCCACCCTCATTACTCGGGGACTGGCCGAAATGACCCGCCTCGGGGTCGCCCTCGGCGCGGATGCCAGCACCTTCGCGGGGCTCGCTGGAATTGGGGACTTGGTCGCCACCTGCTCCTCCAGACTGTCCCGCAACTATTCGCTGGGATACCGCCTCGGTAAAGGGATGACCCTCGAAGAAGCACTCGCCCTTTCCCCCGGGGTCGCAGAAGGCGCAAAAACCGCGAAACCGCTGTTAGAACTTGCGGAAGAGCACGACGTAGACATGCCCATCACCCGCGGCGCAGTGGAAGTTGTGCAAGGACGCGCCACCGTTGAACAAATGGGAGAGATGCTCCTTGGCCGACCCACCAAGATGGACGGCTGGGAAATCGAGTTACTCGACTAAAATCAGCAGCATGACTACGAAGCATCGCCCGCGCGTCCTCATCCTATTCGGCGGACAATCCGGGGAACACCAGATTTCCTGCGCCACCGCGGGGGGCGTCCTCGCCGCTATTGACCAGAGTAAATGGGATCCGATTGCCGTGGGCATCACCCGCGATGGGGTGTGGGTGCCCCTACCCAGTGACCCGCTGGTCTACCAACTAAGCGGCGAAGGTGGGTACACGGTTGAGGCCGAGGACGTGCGCGTCGCGCTCCTACCCGGCACCGGGGAACTAATCCAATATGAAGTGGATGAGGACGGGTCACCCATCCGCGAAACCCTCGCCAACGAAGGCCGCATCGACGTCGCGTTCCCCCTCTTACACGGACCATACGGGGAAGACGGCACCATCCAGGGGCTGCTCGAACTAGCAAAAGTGCGGTACGTCGGGTGCGGGGTGGCGTCTTCGGCCGTATGCCAAGACAAATACCTCACCAAAACGGTGCTCGCCGGAGCGGGAATCGACGTGGGCGAATGGGTTGCCTTCACGCGGCGCGAATGGGAAGGGGACCCGGACGTGTGCCGCGCCCAAGTGGCCACCCTTGGCTACCCCGTGTTTGTGAAACCATGCCGGGCCGGGTCATCACTTGGCGTATCGAAAGTGGATGGGGAAGACGCCCTCGACCAAGCCATCGAAGAAGCCATGAAACATGACCCCCGCATCATTGTGGAAGCGGCGAACCCGGGTCGGGAAGTGGAATGCGGGGTGCTCGCCACTGCGGACGGGTCGGTCGTTGCCTCGGCTATCGGGGAAATCCGCGTCCTCGAAGACGGGTTCTACGACTACCAAACCAAATACTTTGATGACGAAGCCGTCGCCCTAGACTGCCCCGCGGACCTGCCCGAAGCGGTTGCCCGCACCATCCAAGAAACCGCGCTGGTCGCCTTCGAAGCGGTAGAGGGTGAAGGGATTTCCCGCGTCGACTTCTTCTACACGGAAGAAACCGGGCGGATCGTCCTCAACGAAATCAACACGATGCCCGGATTCACCCCAATTTCCCTGTATCCCGTCATGTTTGACCGGGTGGGCATACCGTATTCCCAACTAATCGACCTGCTGTTGGCGGAGGCCGCCGCCCGACCCCTAACCCTGCGGTAACGTAAAGCCATGAGCAAACCAAAGGTGACACTTGCAACAGCGGCATCGATGCCGAACCTGTATCCGGACGAAAATGGCCTGCTCGACGCCTTGGCGGAGCGCGGCATGGACCCCCAAATCAAGATCTGGACCGACCCCGACGTGGACTGGGAAGCCGCCGGGCTGGTCGTAACGCGGTCCGTAGTGGACTACGCGCAGCAGCGGAAAAAGTTCCTCGACTGGGCGCGCAGCGTGCCGCGCATCCTCAACAGCGCCGACGTCCTCGCGTGGAACTCCGACAAACACTATTTACAAGAACTAGAAAGCCGCGGACTACCCACCATTCCCACCACGTGGATATCCGCAGAAAAAGGTTATGAGAAACGCCAGGTGCACGCTCGATTCCCAGCGTTTGGGGACTTCGTACTCAAACCGACCGTCTCTTCGGGTGTGCGGGATGTGGGGCGTTACAGCTCGGTGGACCTGCGTCAACGGCAGGCCGCTATTTCCCAGGCGATGGGGCTGCTAGCCGACGGACGTGACGTCATGGTGCAGCGATACCAAGAAGAAGTTGATGTGCATGGGGAAACCTCCCTCATCTTCTTCAACGGGCTGCTGTCCCACGCCGTACAAAAAGAGGCGCTGCTGTTCCCCGCGCACGCCCCGGATCAGAAGATTCATGAGGCCGTCGTCGCCGCCCACCAACCCACCGAACAGGAACTGCTGTGGGCTGAGCAGATCCGCCGCGTCACCCACGAATGTGTGCGGGCGCGCCTGGGTCGGGACGAACAGCTCCTCTACAGCCGCGTTGACGTAGTGCCCGATGGGGAAGGGTCCTTCATGGTCATGGAAGTGTCCCTAGTGGACGCCGATTTGTACGAGGACGCCACCCCCGATGGGCTAGCCAACTTCGCGGAAGCCATCGCGATGCGCGCCTTCTGGTGACAGAAGAGTCGGGCGCCTCACCCATTTCGGATGAAGAGTTTGAAGAAATGGTTGAGGACGCCCTCGCCCGCGTACCCCAGCAGTTCCTAGAAGCATTGGATAACTGCGCGTTCATAGTGGAACACGAGCCGCCAGTGGGGGAGAGCAGCCTGCTGGGCCTGTACCACGGGGTGCCACTAACTGGGCGCGGCCACTATTCGGGGGCGATGCCCGACACCATCACTATCTACCAAAATCCGCTGGTAGAACTGTTTGTCACGCGAGAGCGGGTCCGGGAAGAGGTGTACCGCACGGTCGTCCACGAGATTGGACACTATTTCGGAATGGATGACGACGAACTTCACTCTTTAGGATGGTGACCGTGGTTAGCGAGGGCGAAAAAGTCTGCTAATATCTGTACTTGCTGCTAGATGATCTTTCTGGTCATTGAAGCAGTGATGGTGGCTGTAGCTCAGTTGGTAGAGCCCCGGCTTGTGGTGCCGGTTGTCGCG
>CAYFWE010000060.1:0-4239 GCA_964346745.1 uncultured Actinomyces sp.
CCAGTGCGGATGCTTTGTTTCCCCGTTTCGACTTGCTGCTGCTGGGAATGGGACCCGATGGTCACGTCGCATCACTGTTCCCCGGGGATTCCGCACTCCACGCGGCGGGGGTGGCGGCAGTAGCGGTGGAGGATGCCCCCAAACCACCTCCAGAGCGCGTCTCTTTGACTTTCGAAGCGATTCAAGGTGCGGCCCTGGTGTGGGTGGTGGCGGCTGGAAGCGAAAAAGCACCGGCTATTCGCCTTGCCAATGAGGGCGCCGAGGTCGACGAGATTCCCATGGTTGGCGCTCGCGGACGAAAGCAGACGCGGTGGATGCTAGACAGTGGGAGTGCAGCCGGCCTAGAGAAGCCGGCGAATCGGTAGAGTGAAGACATGAGTGAACATTCGCACCGGTTTTTCCTCGACAAAGCAAACCCACGCGTGTGGAAAGCGTTGAATAGTTATGCTTTCACCGTCAACCAGGCCGCCGAAGAAGCAGGTGTGCAGCGCCACGTCCTCGAACTAATGTATGTGCGCATCTCGCAGATCAACGGTTGCCTGTACTGTATGGAACTCCATTCGCGCTTAGCACTAAAGGCTGGTGTCCCCGCCGAACTGCTCGCCCAACTACCGGCTTGGGAAGAATCGGCGGCCTTCACCGACGAAGAGCGTGCGTTCTTGGGGGTGGGGGAGGCCGTCACGCTTCTGCCATCGGCCGAGCAGCGACGCCAAGTTCTAGGTGCGGCACGTCGAACACTTGGCGATGAGGCTTTCGCGGTAGCGGAATGGGCGGCGATCACCATGAATACGTTCAACCGGGTTTCTATCGTGTCTGAACATCCGGCGAAAGATCCGCGCGCCTAACCTGAACCTGAACCCTTTGGGTCTTCTTGCTCTAGCGCCGTGTGGATGGCGCTTTGCAGGTCGACGTCGGTAAAAATGTGGTGTGCTTCCCGGCTGCCAGTGGCGGTACAGGTTGATTCCACTGCGCGACGGATTTCTTCTGTTGCCCCGATTTCCATGGATCGCGGGTGGACATAAGAGTTGCGGGCCATCGTCGGGGTGTTCCCCAGCACGTGGGCGGCTGCGTCATACGCCACCAATGCCGGGTCCCGATGCTTCTTGCCGGGTGAGAAAGTGGCGCCGGCTGCCACGGACGTGGCGGTCACGGTTGCCCCCCCAAGTTCGAAACACTTTCGCGGAAGCATTCGACCCGCTGATGCTCTGAATATAAGAGTTGACGGACTCGGAATCGATTTGCTGAGCGTTCCGGCCAGCAGTTTGGAAGATGGGCGCCCCTGTTTTATTGCTGTGAGCGTCCAGTAGCTTTTGCGTCAGCCGAGCGGCGGTTGCATCTTCGACGGCGTGTTTTTGGCGCAAGTGCTCTTTACCCACGAAGTCAAAAGTGACTTTATTGCCCGTAACTTGCACGTGCTGACATTCCAAGGTGGTCAGCCCATACGTTTGGTTTTCGTGCGCGTACTTTTGTGTACCAATGCGAAACAGGCCAAGGTCTAGGAATCTCACCACCAAAGCAGTGATTTGCTCTGCGTCTGGTAGTTTGGGGCGCCGCCGCAACTGGTGGGCAACTTCGCTGCGAAGATCCGGAAGCGTGCCCGCAAAATCGACCATGTGGTGAAACTTATCGGCAGCGGCCGCCCGCACCGCCGCATCAGAGTAGCGATATTGGACGCGCCCACGTGAATCTATGCCCCGCGCCTGTAAACGAGCTTGCGGGTCGGGCGTAACCCAAACGTGTTTCCACGCAGGGGGAATCGCTAAGGCGGCCAAGCGGTCCAATACCGCTTCGTCGGTGATCTGCTCACCGTCGACACCGACCCAACGGTCTTTCGCGACCCTGTGAAGACCGGGAGGCCAGTTCAAATAAGGACGTGCAGACATAGCAACACTATGGGCCCTGACTTCAAATCCGGCAACGGCTACCTAAATCGCATCAAAGTCACTAGGCCAGTTGCCCCTAGTAAAACACTCAGTCCAGCGCCCCAAGCAGCGAGCTTGAATGGGAATTGGGCAGCGGCTTCTTCACGATGGTTGGACTGGTCGCTTGCGGACTGGGGTGAATCGACGCGCTCTCCCGTGACCAAGAGTCGATGGGTGTTCACCCCGTACGGAGTGCAGGTGACTAGCGTGACCAAATCCTTTCCGGTTTGGGGTTGTAACTGCTTGTGTCCGTCTTCGGGCGTATCGACAATAATGCGGTTCACCTTGTACCAAAGTTCGTGGTCGAGGACGGACAGCACAATGTGGTCCCCGCGGTCAACGCGTTCTAAACCGTCGAACATGCGGGCGGTCACCATTCCCGAATGTGCGGTTATCGCCGCGTGTGTTCCCGCTCCACCGACCGGCAGGCCCGTCCCTTCTAAGTGTCCTGCCCCGCGCTTTAGATTCCAGTCCGATGAATCCGGGTAGATCGGCAAACTAATCCCCACTGACGGCACTTGGACTTGCCCGATGACTTCTGTGTTAGGAACAGAAAGTTCACTCAAGGCACTGTTGAAGTCGCGAATCTCGTTGGCGTCGACTGCACGCTGGAATCGGGCCGAAGGCACTTCGGTTAGTTTCACCGTGTAATCCATAAGGTCCTGTTGCTGGGCGCGTGTGGTGGCCCACTTCGCCACCGTGGGATAAGCCAGTGCGGCTGCCCCCGCTAGTAGCGCCAATGCGGCCCCGACAACGATCCACGTGTGTCGAGGCCGCTTCGGGGCAGAGTGCCTAGCCTTCATTCCCACTATCAGCAGTCGCGTCGCTGGGTGCGGGTAATGCGCTTCGCTTGGAGCGGGTCAACAGGAGGGACGCTCCGCCACCGCCAACGAGAGCAATGCCCAAGGCTGCTAATGCTGCTGTGCCACGGGCACCTGTGAGCGGCAGTTCCCCACCCGCATTGTGTGGTGTGTTCACCACGTCGACCGTGGCAGCGGAGCTAACCGGAGCGTCGACGATGAACGGTATTGGTTGGGGAAGCAATTCGTACCCGGTAGGCGCCTGCTTTTCTACTAGCCAGTAGTAAAGATAGGCTGGGGATGAGGGCGCCACTTCCTCGCCGTTTGCCCACCCTGAATAACGCAGACCATCAATTACGACGCGCCCGTCACTGCCGGTAGTCCACTGGGACTTACCATTCACAGTTACTGGCGTGGCGGTTGAGAAGTCGTTGCTGTGGGATGAGTACACCTCGAAAACCGCGCCGCTGAGCCCCTTGTTTTCTCTGTTGTGCTTGTAAATGTTGATTCCACCGAACTTGATGACTACGGGTGGGGATGGAACTTCGGTTTCCCACTCGCCATCGCGCTCAAACGTCAAGGTTGCATCGTTGGAAATAACACCTGACTCTTTGACGGTAGCAACCACATCTGCGGTGACTTGAGCAGTGGGATTCACCCCGACGGCGGCGAACGCATCCGCCCTTGCCTGGGCGCCCAAAGTGATCACTAGGACCCCCTGTGAGTGGGACGATGTGAAATCAGTCGTGGTCTTTCCATCGATTTTTACCGAGGACGACCTGTACTCGAGTTTTGGATCCAAACGGTCGGTGAGCACGTACTTGGTTGTTACCGACCCACCCGGAATGGACGACGAAATCGTGTAGTCAACAGTTTGGCCGATCGCCTCTGTGTCGACGTCAATCACCGTCTTCTCGACCTTCGACAGGACATTCTTTGGGTAGGCATGCACGTCAAAGACCCACTGCTTCTGGTTGGCTGGATCGGTGAGAGGAACCGTAATCAAGAAGGGCATGGCCGGGGTGACAGTCGTACCGGCTGCCACCGGAGGCGCACCAGTTTCCTCCACCAAATAGAGCCCAATGGGAAGTTCGCCAAAACGAGCCACCCCCTGTCCGTCCGTAGTTTTCGTGCGGGCTGACCCCAGAGTGCCGTCTAGGCTTTCTGGGTCGAACGGGTCGAAGGTGTCGACGATGCGCTGCGCTTCCCGCCAACCAGCATTAGTTGACAGGTCAACGCCCGTCACCTGCCGAGCCGTGAACTGGGCGCCCGGCAGTGGAGTGAGACCGGCGACCGCATCCGGCGGCAATTCCATTCCGAGATTGTCTTGTTTGTAGCGAGTCGGCTGACTGTATTTGTGGATGGTGATGCTGCCCTGCGTGTCGCTGGGAAACAGTGGCGGTGCTGGGTCGGCGGATGCGGCCGCTGTCCCTGACATCGCCACCACCGTCATGGCTAAGGCGGCCAAATGTAACTTTCTCAAAAGAGGAGCCTTTCAACTGGCGGTCAATCTGACC
>CAYFWE010000061.1:0-3710 GCA_964346745.1 uncultured Actinomyces sp.
CGAATGAGAGGTCAATACCATGCGTTTCCAACGCGCCAATGGCAATCGCATTTGGAGGGGTTCCCACCGGCGTAGCGATGCCACCCACGTTTGCTGCCAAAGGGATGGCCAGGGCTACCCCAGCCCGAGCTCGGGCACCCTTGATAGAAGTTAAGATCGGGATAACTACCGCAAACATTGTGGCGGTCGTAGCCGTGTTCGACATGAAGGCCGACAGGATCCCAGTAATAAGCATCAGGCCGAGGACGGTAGATCGAGCGGAACCTGAAAAAGGCTTCAACATCACGGCGGTGATGTTCTTGTCCAACCCGTACTTCTCTGCCCCATCGGCGATCATGAAGCCGCCGAGGAAGAGGATGATGACCGGGTTCGCCAGCGCAGCGAAGTATGCCGAAGCGGGTAGGGACGCTTCCAGCAACTCAGGGTTGCCGCCGGTGGGATCGAACAGCGCCCCCTGGGCGACCAAGAGCACTTCGAGCAGGATCACCAGCACGGCAGTTGCCGTCAGCGGCACCGCTTCAGTCACCCAGAACACGATTGCCAACAAGAAGATGGCTAGCATCCGTTGTCCGGGTGCATCCAAGTTCGGAATATCGATTATGAAGGGGATGAAAAATGCGATCACCCCCGCCACCAAACCGAACTTCTGTATCGGTTTTAAAGCGGAGGCAGGGCGGTGTGCTCGCCGCACATTCTCGCGCGGGCGGCGGCGACCGGTCGGATTCGATTTCTTTTTGGCAGAGACGGAGTTCATGGCGCCTGTGTCAGAGGGACTCATACTCTGACTGTACGCACCAAAAACACCCCCGACGTAGGCCTTTGGGCCACGAGGTGACGCACACCAAAGAGCTGGCCGTGAGAGGATGGCTAGGTAACCCCTTCGCAGTTTTAGACGAGGACGAATCATGCCCCACAGAGATGGAATCCATATTGAAGAAGAGGAGCTCCCCGGCTTTGGGATGCGCGATGACTTTATGACCGGCAGTGGTAGACGTGTCGGCGTCATCACCCGCCGCAATGGGCAGCGCGACCTCTTGGTGTATAAGAAGAACGATCCGGACTCAGTTTCAGAGACTATCTCCCTGACAGAAGGGGAAGCGGATATTCTTGCCGAATACTTGGGTACCAGGCGCGTGGTTGAACGTCTTTCCCGGGTAATCGGCCAGATCGACGACCTGAACTCAGAAACGGTCGAAGTACACGCCGGCTCCCCCGCAGACGGCAAAACCTTGGGCGACCTCAACATCAAACCCACCACCGGCGCATCTGTAGTTGCTGTTTGGCGGGGCGGGGAAGTCCTCGCTTCCCCGAAACTGGACTTCGTCTTCCACCGGGGTGACACCGTGATCATAATCGGCACTTCAGAGGCGCTCGCGGCAGCGAAGCAACTTATCAACGGAGCGTGACATAACGTGGACTTGGCGCAAACTCTTCTTGAGCTCGGCGGCATTATCCTTGGCTTGGGAATCTTAGGGCGGTTGGCCAGCCGGGCGGGACTATCCCCCATTCCCCTCTATTTGCTCGGTGGGCTGCTCTTTGGAACCGGCGGGGTGATCCCTCTTTACGGTGAAGAACAAGAGTTCATTGAGCTCGGCGCGCAGATGGGCGTCATTTTGCTCCTATTCCTACTCGGACTGGAGTACTCCGCGGATGAGCTGGTCCGCAACCTCAAGACGCACTACCGTTCCGGATTTTTGGACTTCATTCTGAACGCCACGCCCGGCGCGGTCGTTGGTTTCATGATGGGTTGGCCACCAGCAGGAATCATGGCTATGGCCGGCGTCACTTACGCTACGTCCTCGGGAATCGCGGCGAAGCTACTGGGGGACCTCGGCCGCTTAGGTAACCGCGAAACACCAATTGTCCTATCGGTATTGGTCTTCGAGGACCTCCTGATGGCCGTTTACCTCCCGATTCTCACAGCCCTTTTGGCAGGCGTTGGGGTTCGGGGCGGGGTGATCAGTGTCGCTGGTGCTGTCGCAGCGGTAGCCATCGTCATGTTCATCGCTCTGCGCTTCGGTAAACAAATCAACAAAGTGCTGTTCACCCAGAACGATGAGTTTCTCTTACTGGGCGTGCTCGGCCTCGTCCTAGTTGTGGCTGGGTTCGCTGAAGAAATGCATGTTTCGACTGCTGTAGGCGCATTCCTAGTGGGAATAGCACTCTCTGGTCAGGTGGCTGAGAATGCACGCGCTCTCCTAACTCCCTTACGAGACCTGTTTGCCGCGGTATTTTTCGTGTTCTTCGGGATGCAAACTGATGCCCGCGCTATCCCACCGGTATTGGGTGCGGCGATCCTCCTCGGCCTAATCACCATGATCACCAAAATCATCGTTGGGGTCTTGGCAGCGCGAAAGGCTGGGATCGCCCTACCCGGACAGGTCCGCGCGGGGACCATCATGGTGCCCCGGGGTGAATTCAATATCGTCATTGCTGGACTAGCCACTACCGCCGGCATAGCAGGAATCGGACCATTGGCGGCTGCGTACGTGATGCTCATGGCGATAGCCGGACCGATTCTCACCCGCTTCTCCGACCAAATAACGGAAGTACTCATGAAGTTCCGCAAAGACGATCGGCGGGCGTCCAAGCGTGCCTAGAAGCGAACATGACACTGTGGAGAATCCGCTCTGGGTTGTTACCGGAGCCAGCGGATTCTTAGGCAACAATGTGGTGCGCACTCTGCTCAGCCAGGGTTGCAGGGTGCGCGCTGCTGTCTTGGAAGAGGGCGTTCCCGCTGCTCTAGCGGGTCTCGATGTGGAGGTCGTGCGCGTCGATGTGCGAGATCGACCCTCTCTAGACGAAGCGTTTAGTGACCCCGGGCCGGTGTGGGTAGTCCATTGTGCTGGAATCGTCACTATCGCCACGAACACGACTCCACTTGTTGAGCAGGTGAATGTCGAGGGCGTCCGTAACGTGCTCGACGCGGCTGTCGCAACTGGTGTTCAGCGGCTAACCTACGTGTCGAGTGTCCACGCGCTTCCCCCAGTCGATGGGGTGAGCGTAGAGAAAGACTCGCCCGAAGACTACGACGTCAATATGGTCGAGGGCGCATACGCAAAGACTAAAGCGACCGCCACCAAAATGGTTTTAGAAACTACCGACCTTTGGAAAGTGGTGGTCCTTCCTTCTGGTATGGCCGGCCCTAACGACTTTGGAGACACCCATCTGACCCGGCTCGTAGCAGACACTGCATCGGGGAACCTGCTGCTCACTGTAGAGGGCGCTTACGATTTTGCTGATGTCCGCGACGTCGCCCTGGGAACTGTCAACGCTACCCGATTCGGTACGAAAGGGTCGACGTATATCCTGTCGGGCCACCGCGCTTCAGCAGCGACCATCACCACCGCAGTTGCACGTGCAAGGAGGCGCTTCGCCCCATTGAAGGTGCCCATGAGTTTGGCAAAGCTAGTTGCGCCGGCCGCGGAGTGGATCTCTGCGCGCCGAGGAACCGCCCCAGTGGTGACGCCAAGTTCCTTGGACGTCCTTGAAGAGCCGGGCTTGTTCTCCAGCCGCCGAGCCGCAGAAGAACTAGGCTATACGGTCCGTCCTTTGCAAGAGACTATCAAGGACACCTTGGAGTGGGTTGAAACGACTAGGGACTAGTTGACGCAGACCTAGCGGTTCTTCTTTCGTCGCACACGAAGTTTGTGTCGACGCAGCCAGCCCCGTTGGTCAGCCGACTTTTCACCCGTTTGCTCCTCTACCGT
>CAYFWE010000062.1:0-3653 GCA_964346745.1 uncultured Actinomyces sp.
CTGCCAGTTGATCGTATTCAAACTGGAACATACCAGCGCTGGGGGCGGAGTGCTTACCTAACGCGCTTCACGAGTGACACATCACGCGCCGCTCCTTGCGAGGCGGACAGGGCGGTCATCCCGTACAGCTGCAGGGCGGGGGACACGTGCCGGTCGCGATCCTTCGGCGTCCACGGGTGTTCGCGCTCTTGCTGGTGGACGCGGCGGGTTTCCAGTTCACCCGGGTCGACCAGCAGTTCCAGTTTCCCCTCGTTCACGTCGATGAGGATGCGGTCCCCGTCCTCGACCAAACCGATCAGGCCACCGGCCGCTGCTTCTGGCGAAATGTGTCCCACGGAAATCCCGGAAGTACCCCCGGAGAAGCGCCCGTCGGTGATCAGCGCGCATTTGGTTCCCAGTCCGCGTCCCTTTATGAACGAGGTCGGGTACAGCATTTCCTGCATTCCAGGTCCGCCTGAGGGCCCTTCGTAGCGGATCACCACCACGTCGCCTTCCTTGACTGTTTTGTCGAGGATCTTCTCAATCGCTTCGTCTTGGGATTCGACGACGAGGGCGTTTCCTTCGAAGCGGAACAGGGACGGGTCAATACCCGCAGCCTTCACGATTGCCCCTTCGGGAGCGAGATTCCCGTACAGGACGGTCAGCCCGCCGGATTTCACGTAGGCGTTTTCCACGTCGCGGATGCAGCCGCCTTCGGCGTCCGTGTCTAGTTCGGCCCACTTGTTATCCGTGGAGAACGCCTCGGTAGTGCGGACATTCCCGGGGGCGGCTCGGAACAGTTCGATTGCCTTATCGGTCGCTTTCCCACCGCGAATATCCCAGTCATCCAGCCAAGACTGCAGGTCGGAAGAGTGGATGGAGTGCACGTCCTTATTCAGCATTCCGGCCCGGTTCAGTTCACCCAGCAGAGCGGGAATCCCGCCGGCGCGGTGCACGTCTTCCATGTGGTAGTCGTTGTGGTTGGGCGCCACTTTGGACAGGGTGGGGATCTTGTCCCCCAGTTTTCCAATGTCGCCCAGGGTGAAGTCAATCTTCCCTTCACGCGCGATCGCCAGAATGTGCAGGATCGTGTTCGTGGACCCGCCCATCGCCATGTCTAGGGCCATCGCATTTTCCAACGCCCGCTTATTGGCGATATTGCGGGGGAGGACGGAATCGTCATCCTCGTTGTAGTAGCGCTGGCACATTTCCACAATCGTGTAGCCAGCCTCTTCAAACAGAGCTTTGCGCGCCTTGTGAGTGGCCAGGGTGGAACCGTTACCTGGCAGGGACAGCCCGAGTGCTTCTGACAGGCAGTTCATGGAGTTGGCGGTGAACATACCCGAACATGACCCACACGTGGGGCACGCCAGTTTTTCTAGTTCCAGCAGTTGCTTATCGCTAATTGATTCGTCAGCGGTCGCGTTCATCACCGTGATCAGGTTGCCAGCCCCCGTAGTGGATTCCCCAATGATCGCATCGGCGGGAATGTTCTTCCCAGCCTCCATGGGACCACCGGAAACGAAAACGGCGGGAATGTTCAGTCGCATTGCTGCCAGCAGCATGCCGGGGGTGATCTTGTCGCAGTTAGAAATACACACCATGCCGTCCGCACAGTGTGCTTCCACCATGTATTCCACGGAATCGGCGATCACTTCGCGTGAAGGCAGGGAGTACAGCATCCCGTCGTGGCCCATGGCGATTCCATCGTCAACTGCGATGGTGTTGAACTCTTTGGCGACCCCGCCGGCTTTTACGATGGAGTCAGCAACCAGTTTGCCCATGTTCCGCAGGTGGACGTGCCCGGGGACAAACTCGGTAAAAGAGTTGACGACGGCAATAATTGGTTTCCCGAAATCGTCGTCTCCCATTCCGGTGGCGCGCCAAAGGGCGCGGGCTCCGGCCATATTGCGGCCGCCTGTGGACGTTGCGGAACGTAGTGGACGCGGCATGCTTCCTCCAAATGACAGTGATACGGCGACCAGCGCAAATGGCTGACCGCTCTTCCAGCTTAGGACGGGGCGCAAGGGGTGCTCCGTGGCGTCCGCCACGAATCGGCTGCCAGCCGACGTGCGCCGGGTATTCAGGGTCGTTCGGGCCCGCAGTCTGAGCACGTAAACTCAAGCCATGCCAACTGAACAGCAAGAACCTCAAACCGA
Source organism: uncultured Actinomyces sp. (assembly GCA_964346745.1). GTDB lineage: Bacteria > Actinomycetota > Actinomycetes > Actinomycetales > Actinomycetaceae > Scrofimicrobium. The sequence continues at coordinate 2,139 of CAYFWE010000062.1, forward strand.
CCCGCAGCGCTACCACGGTGAATATAAGGAGCCGGGCGGGAAGCTGGTCGTCCTCGACCTCGAACTAGAAACAGATGAAGAGGGCGTTTCTCGGGCGCGAAACGTGTCCCTATCGGGGGATTTCTTCGCCGAACCTGAAGACGTGATCTTTCGGATGCGCGACGAACTGGAAGGGATGCCGGCCTCCTCTTCCGGCAGTCATGTCGCCGAAGTTGTGCAGTCAACCGTGGGTCCCCAAGACGTCCTGTTTGGGGTGAGCCCCCACGGGATCGGGGTCGCTTTCCGGCGTGCCTTAGGTGCGGCCGTGGATTGGGACGACCTTGACTTTGAAGTGATCCACGGGCCCAGCGTCTCCCCGGTGGTCAACGTTGCCTTGGATGAAACGCTGGTCGAGGACGTGGCGGCGGGACGCCGGAAACCATTTATGCGCGTCTGGGAATGGGATTCCCCCCAAATCGTGATCGGATCCTTCCAAAGCTACGAAAACGAAATCAACCCTGAAGGGGTCGCCAAACACGACATCACCGTTTCGCGCCGCGTCTCCGGTGGGGGAGCGATGTTTATGGAACCGGGGAACTGCATCACCTACTCCCTAGTGGTCCCCACGTCACTGGTGGACGGCCTGTCGTTCAAAGATTCGTACGAGTTCTTAGACCAGTGGGTGATGAGCGCCTTAGAGAGAGTCGGCGTGAAAGCCCACTACGTGCCACTCAATGACATTGCATCCGAAGCCGGCAAAATCGGGGGCGCCGCCCAGAAGAGATACGCTAATGGCTACATGCTGCACCACGTGACGATGGCATATGACATCGACGCTGAAAAGATGATGGAATGCCTGCGCATCGGAAAAGAAAAGGTGCGGGACAAGGGGCTGCGGTCAGCCGTGAAGCGCGTGGACCCCATGCGCAGCCAAACCGGGTTGCCTCGCGAAGAGATCATCGACGTGTTCATCGACGAGTTCACCAACCGGTACGACGCGACCCCCGGACAGATTACCGAGGACGACTTACAGGTCGCCCGCCAGCGGGTGGAAGAAAAGTTCGCCACCCCCGAATGGATTCACCGCGTCCCGTAACGTTCAGCCGGGCTAGTCGAGCGCCGCAACATCCAGTGTGCGCAGGACGGGCGCGTTGCCTTCCAAGGTGGCCGGCACGTCGAGCGCGCTGGTGATGCGCCATGCTCCGGAATCATCGGGATCGAGGAGCACCTGTTCCACCGGCCACCAGTTGCGGTCGCCAGCCGAAGTGAGGGGTACGTCCTCAAACGAATCTACGTTGAACGCTTCCGCCAACTCTTCCGGTTTCGGCGACTCATTCAAGTGGAACAGATCGGCAGAGCGGGCCGGCTGATCGATACGGATCCACTCAAACTCGCGCCAATAGTCGTCGAGGGCGTCCTCAAACCGGCGCTGATCCCACGCCGATCCGGGGGCTTCCAACGCGGCCAGCGCACCCCCATCATCGCGAGAAAGCAGCTCAACCTTCCGGAACATGGCGTTGCGAATCGCGGCCCGCA
>CAYFWE010000063.1:0-3623 GCA_964346745.1 uncultured Actinomyces sp.
CCCGACATCCACGGTGTAAACGTGGCGCTCTAGCCAACTGAGCTATAGGCCCTGGTTGCACTAACCACTTGCGTAGCTAGCGCGGCGACCAAGTAATACTACCAAGCGACCCAGCAGTGACAGCACTTTTCATACATGAGGTTTGCCACGCGCTGGGACTCATCGGTTTATCTTTGGCGAGGACGTGCCACCATACTCATCGCCACCCAGTCGGGGGCAACAGACGTGGCGGTAGTGGCCTTCAGACCCGCAGTCTTAGCAGCTTCGGTGACCTGCTCAATGGGGACAGCAGAATCCCGCCCTGGCTTGGGAGTGATGACAACTATCGTCCCGCCCGCATCATCGACGTTAGCGCTGGCATCCATGAGGACGTCAGCCAAGTCTTCTTCGAATGCGTCCTCTTCCCGCCACCAGATGATCACACCGTCCACCATGTCGTTGTAATCCCAAGCGACCAGCGACGCGCCGATTTCCTTTTCAACGGCTTCTCTCAAGCCGTTGTCTACGTCCTCGTCAAAATAGAACTCTTGCACCACTTGACCAGGAGTAAACCCGAGGCTTCCGCCCACCTGACAAACCGCCCTTCAAACGAAACTTAGATCCAGCGACCCGAACGAGCCGAGTCGACTGGTCAAACCTTATTCTATTGTGGGGTTGGAAACCTCAAGCACGACTCAGTTAGCGGCAAACTTCATGCCTGAGGCTAAATTCATGGCCAAAGGTCCCACAGACCTCGCAATAGTGAAGCTAATTGTTGGACAATAGAGACATACCGACCGCCATACAGTAGGCGATCGAAACTTCAAGGATGTGGTTGCTAGTGACTCCTCTGAACAGGCCGGTTGTCAACGGAATGCTCAGTCAGGTTCCCGACAACGATCCCGATGAGACCCAGGAATGGATCGACTCTCTAGAGGGATTGATTGCGGAAAAGGGCGCTCCCCGAGCGCGCTACCTGCTGCTACACATGCTGGACGAAGCACGTCGTCGCGACGTTTCGATCCCGCTCGAGACAACAACGCCGTACATAAACTCTATTCCCGTGGAGCAGGAACCCTACTTCCCCGGCGACGAAGCAATGGAAAAGCGGTACCGCACATGGATCCGCTGGAACGCGGCCGCCATGGTCACACGCGCACAGCGTCCCGGAGTTGGCGTAGGCGGTCACATCTCCTCTTACGCGTCGGTAGCGACCTTGTACGAGGTCGGGTTCAACCACTTCTTCCGCGGCAAACAGCACCCCGGTGGCGGCGACCACATATTCTTCCAAGGCCATGCTTCTCCAGGTAACTATGCACGAGCGTTCGTCGAAGGCCGTCTGACTGAAGAAGACCTTGACGGATTCCGCCAGCAGGCCTCGACTGAAAGCGGTCTTCCTTCGTACCCGCACCCGCGGCAACTACCTTGGTTCTGGGAATATCCGACGGTTTCCTTGGGTCTTGGCCCTGCCGCCGCGATATACCAAGCTTGGGTGGACAAGTATCTGCATCTGCGCGGATTGAAGGACACGAGCCAGCAACGGACCTGGGCGTTCCTCGGTGATGGTGAGATGGACGAGCCAGAAGCGCGTGGTCTATTGCAAATGGCCGCGGTGCAGTCGCTGGACAACCTGACCTTCGTAGTGAACTGCAACCTGCAGCGCCTTGACGGCCCAGTTCGCGGTAACGGACAGATCATTCAAGAACTTGAAGCATTCTTCAAAGGCGCCGGATGGAACGTCATCAAAGTGGTGTGGGGCCGCGGCTGGGATCAGCTTCTTGCCGCGGACAAAGACCACGCCCTCGTCAATATCATGAACTCAACTCTGGACGGTGACTACCAAACTTTCCGCGCAAATGACGGTGCCTACGTGCGGGAACACTTCTTTGGCCGTGACCCTCGCACCAAGGCGATGGTAGAAAACTGGACCGACGACCAAATCTGGGACCTACGCCGAGGCGGACACGACTACCGCAAGGTGTACGCCGCATACAAGGCTGCTGTTGAGCACACCGGCCAACCAACCGTGATCCTTGCCCACACGATCAAGGGCTACGCCCTCGGCCCGTCGTTCGCAGGACGCAATGCGACACACCAGATGAAGAAGCTGTCACCCGACGACGCGAAGCTTCTGCGCGACCGGCTCCAAATCCCAATCTCAGACGAAGAGCTGGATGCGAATCCCGGTGTTCCGCCCTACTACAAGCCACCGGCTGATGACCCAGCGCTCCTCTACATGCACGAGCGTCGCAAGGCGCTGGGCGGCTACCTGCCAGAGAGGCTCCCCAACGACCCGAAGTGGGAAACCATCCCAGAAAGGCCGTTCAAGTCTTTGGCCAAGGGGTCCGGTAACCAGAAGGTTGCATCAACCATGGCTCTAGTCCGGGCATTAAAAGACTTAATGCGGGACAAGGAAGTGGGTAAGTACGTCGTGCCAATCATCCCGGATGAGGCGCGCACGTTCGGATTGGACTCTATCTTCCCATCGGCGAAGATCTTCAACACCCACGGGCAGAACTACACCGCTGTCGACGCGGACATGATGTTGTCGTACAAGGAGTCCACCGAAGGGCAGATCCTGCACACGGGGATCACCGAAGCTGGGTCTGCAGCGGCTTTGCAAGTCGCAGGGACCGCGTACACAACTCACAATGTTCCACTCTTGCCGGTTTACATCTTCTACTCGATGTTCGGTTTCCAACGCACGGGCGATCAGTTCTGGGCGGCCGCTGACATGATGAGCAGGGGCCTCGTTATAGGTGCTACCGCAGGACGAACCACACTGACAGGTGAAGGCTTGCAGCACGCTGACGGTCACTCGCATGTTCTGTCGTCCACCAACCATGGGTTCGTATCTTACGATCCTGCGTATGCGTACGAGATGAAATACATTCTCAAAGACGCTCTACAGCGGATGTACGGGAAGGACGATCCGAGGGATCCGAACGTTCTGTACTACTTGACCGTGTACAACGAGCCGATCCACCAGCCTGCCGAGCCAGAGAACCTAGACGTAGAGGGTGTCTTGCGAGGAATCTATAAGGTTGACGATCACACTCACAATGGGGGCCTAAAGGCACAGATCCTCGCCTCTGGCGTTGGCGTGCCGTGGGCCCGAGAAGCGCGCCGTCTACTCGCCGAAGACTGGGGAGTTGACGCTGCCGTCTGGTCGGTCACGTCTTGGAACGAACTGCGACGTGATGGTGTGGCCGCTGAAAACCACAATTTCCTTCACCCCAATGAGGAGTACCGCCACCCATTCGTGTACCAGCAGTTAGCGAACACTGAAGGACCCTACATTGCTACATCTGATTGGGACAGCCTGGTTCATGAGCAGATCCGCCCCTGGATCCCAGGAAGGTACTTGACTCTGGGCGCCAACGGGTTCGGGATCTCCGATACGCGCCGCGCGGCACGTCGCTACTTCCATATTGATGCGGAGTCGACGGCGGTGCGGGTGCTGCAAGGTTTGGTTTACGACGGCAAAATGGACCACTCCGTGATCCAGCAGGCCATCGACAAGTACGAGCTGTTCAACTACTCGATTGATGCGGCTCCGCCGATCGAAAACTAGCCGCTAGCAGCAGGAAACCATGTGGGGCCAGTTCCTTGGAGTTGGCCCCACATTTGTCGTGTGGAAACAG
>CAYFWE010000064.1:0-3471 GCA_964346745.1 uncultured Actinomyces sp.
GCACCCGCACAAGCACAGCCTGCCCCTCAACCAGAATCTGCACCAGAGGACCAAACGGCCGCCGCTCCTCAACCAAAACCAGCAGCACCCAGCCAACCGAGTGCAAAGCCAACGCCGAAGCCGAAACCGCAGGAAAAACCCAAGCCCGCACCGGAGAAACCCAAAGCACCTTCTAGCTCTGCGACCTATTCCCTGCGGGATTTGACCTTCATGGGAATCATCAACTGGAACGGGTACAAGTACACCTACTACAGCCAAAGTGTCTTGCCCGGAGGGGGCTTGAGGATCCCTGGGCGCCATGTGAATGCGGCAGGATTCGTCTCAGATGGGGACGGTTACATTGTGCTCGCAGCCCCGTATGGGGTGAACCATGGAACCGTGTTCCCTACGCCCTTTGGATACACCGGAAAGGTCTACGATACTTGTGGCTCGTGCACCACTTCTCCGATGTGGCTGGACGTCTATACCCGGTAGTAATCCTTGGGAAGGTCCATTCGAGGATGGAAAATCCACCCGAATACGTAGAGGTCACTACGACCGCTGGTAAGGTGCGCGGAAAGTGGCGTCCAACTAGCGGCGGGGCTGACAGTGCCCGCTCTGCCGCATTCTTGGGGATACCTTTTGCCGAGCCCCCTGTGGGGGAACTCCGTTTCGCCGCACCGGTGAAGAAACGCCCTTGGTCAGGAGTTCGCGATGCTCTCGACTATGGCGCGACGGCGCAGAGGGGAGACACCGGAGTCACCCTTATCCCAGAGCCTTCGGTCGAGGGCGATTCCACCCTGAACGTCAACGTATTTACCCCGTCTCCAGAACCGGTAGAAGATGGCACGGGTCTACCCGTCCTCGTCTGGATCCATGGGGGAGCCTACTCAGCTGGTTCCCCGGCAAGCCCGTGGTACGACGGACGCAACTTTAATCGCGATGGCATCGTGACGGTGAGCCTCTCGTATCGTCTTGGTTTCACCGGGTTCGGGTGGATCGAAGGCGCCCCCCAAAATCGCGGTGTGCGCGACTGGATCGCCGGTCTGGAATGGGTGCGTGACAACATCTCCGCTTTCGGAGGTGACCCCGGGAATGTAACTATCGCCGGTCAGTCAGCGGGTGGGGGAGCAGTCCTGACCCTGCTCGGAATGGAAGCAGCTCAAGGTCTGTTCCACCGAGTCCAAGCCCTCTCTAGCCCAATTCCTGATGTCAATCCGGAAGCGGCTCGTAGTTTGGCCCAGAGATTGGCGCAAATGCTTGACGTCACACCTGACGTTGCCGGATTCGCGTCAATTCCGGAGGAAGAGCTGCTGCAGGCGCAAGAGCAAGTCCTACTTCTTAGTGGCGAGGACATGGCTCGCAGCGGGGACGTCGCACTCCCGGTTGGACCCACTGTTGATGGGGACCTGATCCGAATGCGGACTCTTGAGGCGATAGCGGCCGGGGTCGGTGCGGAGAAGCACCTTGTTATCGGCGCAGCCGATGACGAAATGAGTATGGCGTTAGTCCAATCCGACGGGGCCCCGACGCAGCAGCCGGCCAGCGAGGTGCTCACGGAGTTGGGCATCGTTGGCCGTGCTCAGAGTGAGTATCTAGCGGCGAACGAGGACGTAATCCAAAAAGGTGCGGCGGCATTGCGTGGACGAGTCATTGGGGACAGCGTCATTCGAGTGCCGACCTTCCTAGCGATTCAAGCGCGCGGCGACGCACCAACGTGGGTCTACCGCTTTGCGTGGGCTTCCCCCAACTTTGGCGGGGCGGTGCATTGCATCGACGTTCCCTTCTTCTTCGACCGGCTAGACGATCCGACGACTGGAATGCTCCTCGGACCCGATGGGCCGAAGGAGTTGGCGGATGAGGTTCATGATGCTGCGGTGCGGTTCGTACGCTCGGGCGATCCAGGTTGGGTTCGTTACACTCCCGAGCACCCAATCGTGCGCGTGTGGGATGTGCCGATTGCAGAGGTGGAAGACGGCTACGCATCGGTGCGCCCGTTGATGCAGTGAGTTCGCGGAGCACTATGCTTGCGTGATGGACGACCACTTCTATGTACAGCAGTTTGACGATCCCACCACTGATGAGGCAAAAGCGTGGGTGCGAGCCGCCTACCTGGGTTTTCACGAGCCTGAGTTCGGTGGCCTGATCGAAGAGCGGCTACGCCGCCAAATCGGGCAAAGTGGATTTGTTGCTTCCAGCGTTTGGGATGCTCGCTCAGACAGTGTTGAAGGCGCCTTGGATCTTCCCGTCGCCACGCTTGCGCGCTACCAAGCCAAGGCTAATCTTGGCAACGCAGAAGTTGCTTCGGGCATGTTGACATGGGCCACTGTACGACCCAGCCACAAGCGCCGGGGCTTACTTCGTAACCTTCTAGAGATGAATGTTTACCAATTGGCTCAGCAGGGCTTACCGCTTGTTTTGCTGACCGCCAGCGATGCGCGCATATACGAGCGTTTCGGATTCGAACGTGTGGTCGATGCCCTGAAGGTGCAGGTAGAGCCAGGCTTAGAGCTGCGCGACTCCGCGAAAGAGCGCATCGATGAATATCGCATTGAGTGGATTGACCGGGGTTCGATAGAGCGCGTAACCACCGAGATATACGCTCGTGCTCACGTGGTGACGCGCGGATCGGTCACGCGCCCCGCCGAGTACACGGCGGAGTTTTTCTACAAAGAGGACGAGGAAGAGGTAGATCCGAAATACCGTTGTTTCGTCTGTGTTGACCCAAATGGCATTGCTACCGGATACGTCATTTATGAAGTGCGAAGTTTGGCTACTAGTCGGGAATTGCTCGTTCACGACATGGTGTTCGTCGACGGGTTAAGTCAGATTGCCCTGTGGGAGCAGCTCTTCAAAATGGAGTTGGTTTCTTATGTGGCGTACGGGAACTTCCCAGCTGACGGGCCGGGCGCAGGGTCCCCACTTTTCCGAGCGGTCAAGAACAGTCGCGCCATCAAAGTAGTGGGTCGATCCGATTTCCTGTGGGCACGCATCCTGGATCCGAAGAGGTGTTTGGAAGCCCGTTCCTACAGTCCCGCTGCGATGAGCGCCGGCCTGCAGGTTGCTTTCCAAGTTGAAGATCCCGACAGCTACGCCGCGGGCAGCTACATGTTGCAGTTCACTTCGCAAGGCCCCCAGATAGTCGCCGTTAGTCCGGATCTGCTCAGCGGCCACCCGACGGTAACCGTGAACGGACTGGCCGCGTTGGTTTACGCGTCTTCTCCGCCCAGTGCTTTGGCAGAGATTGGGCTCATCCGAGACCTGCCCGAGGACGAAGTCCCCGTCTGGGACGCTGTTTTCGCCGCGACTTCTCCCGCCCGTACCACCATCGACTTCTGAATCGAACACTACGGCTAATGTGCAGGGTGGCGCACTCCACGCTACGCGTCGTGCACCGGCCTGAGGTTTTGCTAAACTATCTCAAGCGTCAGCATGTGGCCCCGATAGCCCAACTGGCAGAGGCGGTCGGCTCAAACCCGGCTTGTTGTGGGT
>CAYFWE010000065.1:0-3467 GCA_964346745.1 uncultured Actinomyces sp.
GCGACCCGTGCGCTGGCGACCAATGAGGAACGTCAGGTCGTCCTTCTGCAGCGTTACCAAGAAATGACTGCCTAGTTAGGCGCCTCGGCCCGCCGTGACACCTCGGCGGGCCGAGTTGGCGTATTACTGCGGAAAACTCGACACGCCGACCGCGTTGCCGGACGATGGCGCGGAGTCTCTCTAGTGTTCGTTAAAGAGTTGAAGCCGCCAGGAATTAGGCCTCCCAGCGGCTTCTCTTCAATCTACGTTTCAGCGACCAGATTGAAAGATTATGAACATTGTACCGAGCGGGAGCAGCGCTACTGAAGCGCGCCACGCCGCGCTTTGGGATGATCCCCACGATCTAACGCTGATGCGCGCCGACGATCTCGCACTCATTTACGACGTGGCGCGGGATATGGATCTCCCAGCGTTGCCGCTCTACGCGGACCTTTACGCAGACCCAACACAAAGACAGGCATTTATTGCCTCGGGCTGGTTTGGGGACACGCTGGTAGATACGGGTTGGCATCGAGGTGACGCGATGATCTTCTTTGCTCACCTTGGTCGAGAGGCGATTCACGCTAGTCGCGACCGTCAGTTCTCTAAGGCGCACTGGCAAACTGTTTGCTCTACTTGTCGGGATGTCAGCAGATCCATCGACCCGGAGGGGCGGCCACGCCGGTTCCCTGGCTGTAGCGACCCTTCGTGTGGGCACTCAAAACCACGGCTGTACCCACCCCAGAAGTTGGGCGATAAGCAGTACATCAAGATCACCCATTCCCAGCGGTCGGCCTTCATAACTGTCGATGTAGATGTTCCAGGCTCTCCTGGTGGGTCAATTAACGACATCGACCCGGAAGTGCTCGGCTACCTCAACGCCCTCACCAAAGCCGGATGCGCACCAAATCTTGCGGGAGTGAACCCGGTCTCGGGTAAAGCCCAGGTCATCTGGTTCATAGACCCGGTCTACAACGACGGAGATGAAACAAAACCCAACCGACCAACCAAGTTCCTTCAGTCTCTTCACCGCGATCTGAACATGCTCCTTGGCGGGGACACGTCCTTTAGTCACGGATTTATGCGCAACCCGTTCTATGGTGGCCATGAACCCGAGGCGTACCGGTGGAACCACTTCCACGGCAGCGTGTACTCGATGAAGCAGATCAGGGTGGAGGTGACCCGGTTGCTCGAAGTGAAGATCCCCGAGTTCCTCAACGCGCCCACACCACCCAAGACCGGGCGCGAACTCATCGACGAAGTGAAAGCACGTCGCCTCGCCGCCGAGTCCTACTCCAAGCTCGCTAAAGAACTCGGTGACCTGCCCGTCGAAGCACTCGAAGCCAACGACCCCAACTACGTTCAAGGCGTCCTCGTGAAGTACAACGACGGCGTAGTCGCACGCAACGTCACCGCGTTCGAGCACGCCTTGAAGGTGGCCACGCGCATGAGGAAACGCGGAGAACGCCTAACCGACTCGGCAATCATTCATGCCTTCATACATGCTTACGGCGTCGCCCTGGTCGAAGCCAAGGATGGGCGACCCTCGGAGCTTCCCGGCGAAAAAGAACTCATCAAGACCGCCCAACGCATCCGTGGCTACGTCACCAGCAACGCCAGACACAACAACACTGGCAGCCCAACCACCACCGGGAAAACCGCCACCAGCCACGAACGCAAAGTCCTAAGCACATTCGGCAAACGCGGCGGCACCACCACCGCCAAACGACGTGCAGAGAACCCAGACCGCCCAGACGCAAAGAAACTCCGCGAGGGATGGGCCAAAGCCAACCAGAAGCGCGCCTACAGCACAGACGAGAACAAGGGGCGGATCCTGGCTTACATTGCGCAGCAGCGGCGAGAAGGACGTGAGCCATCCACGCGGGAGATCGCCGACGAGCTGGACCTGACTGTTCGCAGGGTCCAGCAACTGCGGAGGATGCTTGGAATGAGTTCGAAGCCGGGCCGACCCATCTCTTGCTCTTAATGCGAAACGCCATAAGCGTTAAACGGTTCCCTACGCCGATAGCCGGGGTGAGCTTCTTAGCTGAGGGTTGTGGGATTGAAGTTCGGGGCAGTGGTGAACAGCTGAGTTCGGATCGGTGAGTTGATCGGATCGGTGAGGGCTAACTGTGGACCTGCTTAGTGCGGAAGAAAATCTTTCGCGCGGCGTTTATTGAGCGGACATGCCATAAGCGTTAGTGGTTCTCGCTGCGCGAAGGTTAGTGTTCGTAGATTCGTGAACGGTGGTCGACATCGAGGGCGATGATGACGAGGTTGTCTTGTTGGATGTCGATGATCGCCCGGTAGTTCCCTGTGCGTAGGTGCCATAGTCCGGTTAGAGGTCCGGTCATTGGCTTGCAGCGTGAGCGAGGGTCTTCTAGTTCAGTGAGTCCGTACAGTCGTGCCAGTATGCGTTTGGCGACTTGCCGGTCTAGGCGTGCGAGTCGCTTCTCGAATTGGCGTGTGGTGGTGAGCGTGTATTCGCGGTTCATGCTTCGTGTTGCGCGGGAACGGAGAACTCGGCTTTGCCCATGGCTCGAAGCTCTTCTGGGGCGAAGCCCAGTTCGGTAGCGAACTCATCCATCGGCCGGGTGGGTTCTTTGCCGCTGCGGACGTCTTCAGCCAATGCAGCAACTCCGTAAGTCCATTCCATGGCGTCTATACGGTCGGCGATGGCCTCACGCACGTAGAACGCTTGTGGGCGGCCAGTGGACGCGCTCAGAGAGTCCAAGCGGTCCTTTAGCTCTGATGGAATGCGAACGCTCAACACATCTGTAGACATGTAAACACCTTGGCATGAGAAGGGCGGGCGCCACAACCCTATGTAGTTGCAGGCAAGCGCAGAGTCCGCCTACCAGTTGGTGCCGCGCAGGTGTCGGACAACGGTGGCTCTGGAGACACTGAGAGCATCCGCGATCTTTTGGTAGGACACGCCCTCGGCGCGCATCACGCGAGCGGCTTCAAGTTTGGCCTGCGTCATCACCACGGGACGTCCTGGTTTGCGCCCTGCTTTCCTGGCGGCAGCGATGCCGGCTTTGGTGCGTTCACTGGTGAGGTCCCGTTCGAACTGGGCCAGGGCAGCGAACAAAGACAGCATGAGCCTGCCGTTAGCGGATCCAGTATCGATGCTTTCGTGGAGCGATTTCACTTGGACGCCACGGTCGGTCAGTTCTTCGACGGTTGCCACCAGGTGGGGTAAGGATCGGCCCAGCCGGTCGAGGCGCACGACAACGAGCGTGTCGCCCTCGGTGAGTTGGTTCAGGAGTGCGTTGAGTTTCGGGCGCGAAGAGAAAGTGCCGGACACTTTCTCTTCAACGATGGTGTCAACGCCAGCCGCGTGCAGCGCCGTGCGCTGGGGGATCAATGACTGGTTCTTGGTGGACACGCGCGCGTAGCCGTAGACAGTCATCGCGGCCTCACTTCTCGTTGTGGTCACCAGTCAATCTACCGACAGCACCAGGAGGCAGCGGGAGTTATGGGTGTGA
>CAYFWE010000066.1:0-3419 GCA_964346745.1 uncultured Actinomyces sp.
TGGGAGAGCACCAACCGGTGGCCGCTGACATTCGGGGAGCAGTTGTTGCCGTCTAACAGCTCTTGTTGATAATCGTTCTCAATAGGGCTACGCTGCAGCTGGATGAGGAGGCTGCCGTGCAGAAAATTGCGGAAAAGAAAGTCGCGGTGCTGGCTGGGTTGATCGCTAGCATCGCGCTGGTTCTTAGTGGATGCTCTGCCCCGAGATCGGATTCCGCGGTACATGCGAGCGGCGAGGTTGCAGCAGTGGCAGCCGGCGAATTGCCCGTGGTTGCTGTTAGCAGCTACCCGCTGGCTTTTGTTGCCCAGTCGGTGGGTGGGGATGAAATCCGTGTTCTCGACTTGTCCACTAAGGGTGGACATGCACACGATATGGAACTTTCGCCCTCGCAAATAAAAGAGCTTTCCTCTGCTGACGTGGCACTGTACCTTTCGCAAGGGTTTCAACCAGCCGTAGAGTCCGCCATCACTCAAGTGGGAATAGCGGGTATAGATGGGTTTTCCGCCATCCCCGCGGAAGATCAGATTAACGGTGACCCCCACGTGTGGCTGAACCCGATGAACCTGGCGGCGATCGGGGAAGAATTGGCGGTCGTCCTCGACCAAGCAAACCCGCAAAACGATGGGTATTACCAAGCAAACGCAGCCGCTCTGACGGAAGAGATGACCCGGATAGACAGTGACTATTCGGCGGCACTCGCCCCATGCGCCGGGGTGACCTTACTCGCCTCGCATGAGGCGTTTGGGTATTTGGCGAAGCGTTTCGACCTTGACCAAGAAGGTGTCATGGGGATCGACCCGGATGCAGAACCATCCCCAGCCCGGCTGCGGGACGTCATGAAGCTGATTTCAGATCGGAATATCACCACCCTCTTCATCGAACCAACCGGCGAAGACTACGGCCCTGATGGCGATGATCACGACCACGGTTCCTCCCAATGGGGCGCCAAACTGGCCGCGACTCTGGGCGTTGATTACCAGACATTGGATCCACTGGAAGTGCAGGTCAACCCGACTAAGGACGTCATAGACGTATTTGAAATGAACCTGCAGGCTCTGCAGAAGGGTCTGCCCTGCGCAAGTGGTTCATGACTGGGTAAAGTGGAGGTAACAAACTGAGGAGTGATCATGGCGTACGCGTTTGGCACAGCCCAAGCCTGGGAAGAATGGCGAACAGAACGGGATCAGTCTCTCAAGGACCCCTACGGTTGGTTTTCTTTGGTAGAACTAACCTGGTTGGGTCGCGATCCCCAAGAATTGACGAACTTTCCGGGACTGTGGTCAGCCAGTGAAGATGGCCAGACGATCACCGTAGAAGTCCCTGAAGACTCCGCGCTTTACCGGGACGGCGAACAAATATCAGGGACCGTCAATGTGGAAGTGGCCCCAGGGGTAGTGGATCGCAGCATCACCGATGCGCAAGGCCGCGAAATAGAAGTCATGTACCGATTTGGGAAGCCCGGTATTCGGGTTAGGGACCCGCAGGCCCCAGCGCTCGCAACAGACTTCCGCATCGCCAAATACGATTTCACACCCAAATGGGTGGTCAGAGGGCGGATGCGTCCCTACGAAGAGCCACAAGAAATCCAAGTGGGTGCGGCCGTGCCAGAAGGGTCCCACACCCTCACCGCTTGGGGTGAGGCAGATGTGGCGCTCCCTAACGAACAGACCGCCACGCTAGTGATTACCGGCTCTGACCCGCATCACGCACACGTAATGTTCCGTGATAAGACCAGCGGTAAGGCCACCGCCGCTTGGCGAACCGCTCCGGTTGCAATAGACGGGGAAACCGTGGTCATTGACTTCAATCGGGCTACGATCTTGCCCGCACACATGTCTCCGTACGGCACTTGCCCCCAACCCCCTGCCGGCAACGATGTCGACGCAAAGGTAAAGGCGGGGGAGAAGAAGGTTGAAAAACCGTGACCTATCGGATCCTGACAGTCTGCACTGGCAATATTTGCCGCTCTCCCATGGCGGAAGTGGTTCTTGACGAATACGCCAAACGGGCTGGAGCGGATGTCGAAGTTGGATCCGCGGCAATCACCAGTTATGAGGTGGGTAACCCCATCGACTACCGCGCCCAAAAGATTCTGCGCGAAGGCGGCTACGATGTGCCCCGCCGCGGCGCACAGCAGGTGACCCGCGACGACATTGTCAATTACGATTTGATCCTGCCCATGACGCGCGACCACCTGCATTCACTGGAACGCTTGGCCCGGTCAGTCCCCGAAGATCAGCGTGCAGAAATCCGCCTGTGGAAAGACTTTGCCTCGGACGCGGATCAGCAAGGCAATGGTCTAGAGGCCGAGATTGACGTACCGGACCCGTGGTACGGAGGGATTCAGGATTTCGTGGAAACCCTAGAAATCCTTGAGGACGCTGCCGACAACATCATCGCCCACGCCACGCAGGGCAAGTCGTAAGAGAGGGCGGTGTCTCAGCGAAACTGGCGTCCCACCGGTGCAAGCACGGGGCGCAAACCCCCAGCCCCGGCCACTTCGTCGCGGGGGCGTCGGATTCGCGGCCAACTACTTGCCTTCGCAGTGGTCATCGGTTTCGCCCTGGTTGTCTACGCGGTTTGGCAGATCATCGGACCAAAATCTGGGCCGCTCGCCGCGCATTCAACGACAGAAGCTGAAGATCTTGAGGCTTTACCCCCAGAACCAATGACACCGCCCCTTTCCTACGAAGGCTTCAACCCGGCAAACATCATTTCTGATGAGCAGTTCTTCGACGTTGATGCCTATTCGCTGGACCAGATCGAGTCCTTTATCCAGCGGTGGAACGAAGGGTGCCGGACTGGACGTGATGGCACCCCCTGCTTAGCGGAATATGTGGAAGACACGCCCTCGTTCGAAGCAGATCAACACTGCAATGGGTTCACGGGGGAAGCGGGGGATACTGCGGCTTCAATAGTGTGGAAGGCCGCTCAATCCTGTGGGATAAACCCCCAAGTGCTGCTGACGACCATGCAAAAAGAACAGGGGCTAATCAACGCTTCTGGTCGGCGGCTGAACGAAACCCGCTTCACCATCGCCATGGGATACGCCTGTCCCGACTTTTCGAACTGCGACCCCGAGTTCTTCGGGTTTGCCAATCAGGTTTACCACGCGGCCAGACAGTTCCGCATCTACGAACACCGCCCCGAACTATTCATGACTGCCGCACAAAGAGAAGACTTCATCCCCTACGCCCCAGGCGACGAATGCGGCGGGTCACCGGTCTTCGTTGAAAACCTGGCCACTTCAAATCTTTATAACTACACGCCCTACCAACCTAATGAGGCCGCCCTAACCGGAATGGGCGGGCCGTGCGCGTCGGTGGGGAACGCTAACTTTTACGCTTATTTCAACGCTTGGTTTAAGGATGCGGACATAGCCGCGCAATCGGCGACCCCCCAGTCAACAGGGTAGACCT
>CAYFWE010000067.1:0-3329 GCA_964346745.1 uncultured Actinomyces sp.
TGTCGAACGGGCTGAAGGTGTTCAGGTCTGGGTACTTGTCAGCCAGAACCTTGGTGATCGCTGCAGTCAGCGTGGTCTTGCCGTGGTCAACGTGACCGATGGTGCCGACGTTGACGTGCGGCTTGGTGCGCTCAAACTTGGCCTTCGCCACTTTGTGTCCTCCTGGACTCGGGTAGTTGAAACAAGCCTTTAGGCCGATGTAACTCTACAACGGGGGCTGGCAACTACGGGGTTTCCTATTGATTTTGTGAGGGGAAACGCGGTTTTGGGGTGGCGGACCACCCCAATCCCACATTCATACCCCGGGGTTACTCGCCCCGAGACTTACCGATAACTTCCTCGGCCACGTTACGGGGTACCTCGGAGTAGCTATCAAACTGCATGCTGTACACGGCGCGACCCTGGGTCTTGGAACGCAGGTCACCAACGTAACCGAACATTTCCGAGAGGGGGACGAGGGCGCGTACAACGCGAACGCCCGCTGCGTCGTCCATGGACTGGATCTGGCCACGGCGGCTATTCAAGTCGCCAATAACCTCGCCCATGTACTCTTCCGGCGTGCGGACTTCGACATCCATAACTGGCTCTAGCAAAGCGGGGCTGGCTTTCTTCACAGCCTCACGCATCGCCATGGAACCGGCAATCTTGAACGCCATCTCCGAAGAGTCGACGTCGTGGTAGGCACCGTCCAGAAGCGTCGCCTTGATCCCTACCAAGGGGTATCCAGCGAGAACGCCTGATGCCATTGCGTCCTGCATGCCCTTGTCGACAGAAGGGATGTACTCGCGTGGGACGCGGCCACCGGTGACTTTGTCCTCGAACTCGTAGTCAGTCTCTGCGTTTGCTTCCATCGGTTCGATAGACACGATGACGCGTGCGAACTGTCCGGACCCACCGGTTTGCTTCTTGTGGGTGTATTCGAGCTTTGGAACCGTCTTGCGGATGGTCTCGCGGTAGGCAACCATCGGCTTACCGACGTTCGCATCCACCTTGTATTCGCGACGCATACGGTCAACGATGATGTCCAAGTGCAGCTCACCCATACCGCCAATAATTGTTTGGCCGGTCTCTGGGTCAAGTTCAACCGAGAACGTGGGGTCTTCTTCCGCCAGTTTCTGGATGGCTGTACCCATCTTTTCCTGGTCGGCCTTCGACTTCGGTTCCACAGCTACGTGAATAACTGGCTTGGGGAACGTCATCGTCTCAAGGACGACCGGATCGGTGATCGAGCACAAGGTGTCGCCCGTCGTGGTGTCCTTTAGTCCAACGACGGCGTAGATGTGACCCGCGTGAGCGGTCTCTACCGGGTTTTCCTTGTTCGAGTGCATCTGGAAGATCTTGCCGATCCGCTCCCTCTTGCCCTTCGTGGCATTCAAGACCTGCGAACCAGAATCGACCTTGCCGGAGTAGACGCGTACGAAAGTTAGCTTCCCGAAGAACGGGTGTGCGGCAACCTTGAAAGCCAGTGCGGCGAACGGTGCGTCCTCATCCGGCTCGCGGACCTCCGTGGTGCCGTCTTCCTCGTGGCCTGGACGGAACCCCTCAACCGCGCCAATGTCGAGAGGCGATGGTAGGAAGTCAACGACCGCGTCGAGGACCGGCTGTACACCCTGGTTACGAAGTGCAGTTCCGCAGTAGACAGGGAATGCGTCGCCAGCGATCGTCAGCGCACGCACGCCCGCCTTGATTTCGTCGTTGGTGAGCTCAAGGTTTTCCAGGTAGAGGTCCATGAGTTCCTCGGAGCCCTCTGCGGCGGCTTCCATGAGCTTCTCACGGTACTCTTCAGCCTTTTCGACGAGGTCGGCTGGAATCTCGTCCTCGACCACCAGGGCACCCAGCGTGGGGTTACCCTTTTCGTCCTTGGCTGGGAAACGCAGAGCCTTCATTTCGATGAGGTCGATAACCCCTTCAAATTCGTTCTCTGCCCCAATGGGGAGTTCCATGACGATCGGGGTAGCACCGAGTCGATCGATGATCGTCTGGACCGAGTAGTAGAAGTTCGCGCCAAGCTTGTCCATCTTGTTGATGAAGCAAACACGGGGAACGTTGTACTTATCGGCCTGACGCCAAACAGTCTCTGACTGTGGCTCCACACCCTCTTTACCGTCGAATACGGCAACTGCACCGTCGAGAACACGCAGAGAGCGCTCTACCTCAACGGTGAAGTCCACGTGACCGGGGGTATCGATGACGTTAATCTGGTATCCCTTCCAGAAAGTCGTCACCGCAGCAGAAGTAATCGTGATGCCACGTTCCTTCTCTTGTTCCATCCAGTCGGTGGTGGCGGCCCCATCATGGGATTCGCCTAGCTTGTAGTTGATGCCCGTGTAGAACAGGATGCGTTCCGTCACGGTGGTCTTGCCGGCGTCGATGTGCGCCATAATGCCAATGTTGCGGACCTTGTTGAGGTCGGTCAACACTTCAAGTGCCACTGATAATCCTTACGTCTCTTGTTCGCTTACCCTGCGACTACCAGCGGTAGTGCGCGAAGGCGCGGTTGGATTCGGCCATCTTGTGCATGTCTTCGCGACGCTTGACCGCGCCACCAAGACCGTTGGAAGCATCCATGATTTCGTTCGCGAGGCGTTCGGTCATGGTCTTCTCGCGGCGCTTACGTGCGAAATCCACCAGCCAACGCAGGCCCAAGGTGGTCGAACGCGAGGCGCGAACCTCGACTGGTACCTGGTAGGTCGCACCACCGACACGGCGGGAGCGAACTTCAAGTGCCGGGCGAATATTGTCGAGGGCGCGCTTGAGGACAACGACTGGATCCTGGTCGGTCTTTTCACCCACGATTTCGAGGGCACCGTAGACGATTCCCTCAGCGATGGATTTCTTGCCGTCCAGCAGGACGCGGTTGACCAGCTGGGAAACCAGCTTTGAGCCGTAAACCGGGTCGTCGACCAGAGGACGCTTGGGGACTGGGCCCTTACGTGGCATTACTTCTTCTCCTTCTTGGCGCCGTAGCGGGAACGAGCCTGCTTGCGGTCGCGTACGCCCTGTGTGTCAAGTGCGCCGCGGACGATGCGGTAACGCACGCCTGGCAAGTCTTTTACGCGTCCACCGCGAACCAGAACCATGGAGTGCTCTTGCAGGTTGTGACCTTCGCCGGGAATGTACGCGGAAACCTCAATGCCACTGGATAGGCGCACACGGGCAACTTTCCGCAGGGCAGAGTTCGGCTTCTTAGGGGTCGTGGTGTACACACGGGTGCACACGCCGCGACGCTGAGGGGAACCCTTAAGCGCGGGAGTGTTAGCCTTCCGTGGCTTGGGCTTGCGGCCCTTGCGGACCAACTGCTGAATTGTTGGCACTACTGCTCCGTCTCT
>CAYFWE010000068.1:0-3227 GCA_964346745.1 uncultured Actinomyces sp.
GCCACCCAAATTGGAAGAGGACGCCCGGGTCGTCTAACCCAAGCGCCCTCGTACACGTTTTGTCCAACGTCTACACGCGGTCGAAAACCTTCTCTCGCTCTTCCTTCAACTGGGCTAGTTCCGCGGGAATGTCACTGTCGGGAGCGTCCTCGGACATATTGGCGGCCACCACCTCTTGGTAGGCGGGCATCCAGGAGTAGAGCTCATCGGTGAACGGGTTCAAGCGGCGGACGAAGATCGTCCTCACCTGGAATACCAAGACCGCTACGTTGGCCAACAGGGAAATGAGTGACACTACGAATAGTGCGGCAGGGCTGCGGGACGTATCCACGGCGAATATTGAGTCGGATACGAACATGGGGACAGCCATGGTGAACATCATCCACAGGGCCAGGGTATGCGCGCGGTGTTGCAGCCAAGCACCCTTCTTAATGAAGAACGCGGGGATGGTGCACGAAATGAGCAGGGCAAGGCCGGCGTAGAAAGAGTGGTCCCCAACGCAGTTGTACACGTACGCGAAGTTCCACAGGTCGTAGGCGATGATCCAGAACCACAGCATGTCGGGCCAGATCATGTCTTTGGATTTGTCGCGAGAGATGAAGATGCCAAACCAGCCGCAAATGGTGATCATGTTGATCAAGCCGGCGATACCGTTCATCCAGTTCCAAGAGCCGGACAGCATGTAAACCCCGTCAACGATCCCGTCGGCGCCCATCGCCCCGACTTCAAAGTCGCGGATACACGCTTCGAGAATGTTGAGCGCCAAAATAGCGGCGGGGAAGATCAGTACCCACCGGTTGCGCGCCAGGCGGGGAATATAGCGGATAGCCATGAAACCCAGGCAGCCGGCCAGCGCGGAATACACTTTCACCCAGTGGAACCAGGTGCCGGTTGATCCGGTGGCGGTGTTCGGCCACACGAAAATCGTCAGGAAAATCGGCAGGATGATGAAGAAACTGATGCCACCCCACTTCCAGCGGCGGGTCACTTCATTCAGGCCGATTAGGGCGCCAAGAACCACGAACCACATCACCCAGGCGTACCAGGGGATCGATGCGTACAGGAACACGATCAAACTCCTCTTCAAGGGCACTTCGGGGTTGTGCCGCGTTACTTGAACGCTACGGCTGAGGGCGGACAGTCTCCGATAGACACTTATGCGAAAGTGTCTAGTTTCCCGCCTTTACGACTGGCACAATTGGGAAGGTCAGCGGCTGTTTGGGACAACGGTCCCATGGGTGAAGGAGCAAACCGGATTGGCACCATCGACCAAGGCCCGTTTGGCAACCGCCCTCAAACGCGAACTTGAAAGCACGCCGCTGGACCGGGTGACGGTAGCAGCCTTGGCAGAGCGGGCGGGGATCAGCCGGCAAGCGTTCTACTATCACTTCGCTGATATTCTTGACTTGGCGGTGTGGACGTTCGAAGAGGACGTGGCGAACCACATTATGGACCACGCTTCTTTGGCGGAATGGCAGGATGGCTACCGCACTCTGCTGGAATACATGGACGAAAACTTCGACCAGACCTCTTCCGTTCTGCGCAGTTTGGACCATCGGGAGCGCGACCGGTTCTTCCTAGCCCAGTTCCGTCAGATGATGACCGCGGTGATCAACGAAATCGAAGTGCAGACCTCTACGACTGTGGTTTTGGACGAGGACGACCGCCAGTTCATCATCGACCACTACGCCGCCATGATGCTGGGCCACTTTCTGCAATGGATCTCAAAACCGGTGCGGGAAGCCCCATCCGTCCTAGTGTCGCGCATCGCCAAGGTACTGGCAGGGTCGGTCAAAGAGGCTTTGCGACGGTTTGATAATCGCAGTGTGGACGGCGCTTAGTTTCTGTGGCCTCATACACTTGAACCTTATTTGATGCTGCTCAATAGCGATATCGGCCCCGTATCGGGCGTGATTCTGCCCAGAAAACCCTTTTAGGTATTTGGTTTACACCTGTAAGGCTGTGAAGATATACTTCGATTGTTAGGACCCCTTACTAATGGGGTTGTGGGAGTTGCGACCGATTGGCAACTGACTTGAGAGGATCCGGTTTCATGGCCTGCGTCCCACCAGATGGGTTTGAGGGTGGATTGGGCGGTTTGCCGCGCTACACGGACAACATCAACGTTTATGTTGGCAAAGACGCCACTTTAGGGGGCACGGAAACCGAAGGGTTGGTCTTCGTGGAGGGCGACCTCAAGATCGACTGTCAACCCGGGGTCTCTACAACATCGGTTACGTTGGGGTCGGCTCGGGCATTATCCCTGGCGATGGTGAACTGATGCTTGCTGTCGGCGCTCATCCAAAGTCACTGTCGGAGTTGAGAGGGCACCATACGACCTGGCCGGCACACCCGCCGATGGTTTCGGCGCGGTGGTCAGTAACATTTCGGAAACTTTGAAGGCCACCCCAAACACGGGCACATACACCGCCACCGGCTGGTCGCACGTATTTGAAGGGGATGGCAAGTCGGACCTGCAAGTCTTCACTATGCCCGCTGACGCCAAGGTCTTGAATGGTCCTTCGGTTAGTGACTTCCCCGCGGATACGACGTTCTCTGTGACGGCTTCGTGGGATGGGGGCAGCCGAGTGCTGGAGTTGCCCGTAAACGGTACCGCGGTTCAAGGTCCAGAGCTACCGGTTGGCACGGTGGTGACTTTTACGGAAGCAACGCCACCCACGGTGGATGGCTACACGTTTGAAGGCGTTGTCTTCTCGCCCTCGTCCATCACGATTGAGGACGAAAAGAACCCCATCATCGAAGCAACCAACACGTACACCAAGGTGGAAACCGGCGGTTTCACGATCAGTAAAGGTTTGTGCTGCCCCGATGCCCTCGGCTTTGGGGACGCCATGTTCAGCGTAGCGGCGACGATCACCGAGCCGGGACAGGACCCGCAAAGCCACGTATTCGAAGTTCCCGCCGACGGGAAAACCCTTCCGGAAAACACGGTGACTGGACTGCCCCTTGGCACCACAGTCAAGTTCGAAGAAGTTACCGACAACATGCCGACCCCACCCCCGGGCTGGGTGTGGCAGGGCGTGACATTCGAACCGGCCGCGGAGCTCGCAGATGACACGCTCACGATCGAAGCCGGCATGGGATCCACCGGCGTTGTCGCAGTCAACCAGTACCTGATGGAAAAGGGAAGCTTCTCTATTCAGAAGAAACTGGTGGGCATATATGCCGATGACTTCCCAGAGGGCGCCTTCTTCCGCGTGAAAGCC
>CAYFWE010000069.1:0-3140 GCA_964346745.1 uncultured Actinomyces sp.
GAAGTAGAGCAGATGCTTTTCACAGCGATCCGTTCGTCGCTGTGAGTCTTCCCGTTGAATGTGCGTCATATGGCGCTGTTACGGTAGCATCGCTGGTTGATATTGACTGTGATTTTGAAAGTGACCTCAGGGATGAAGCGCTCGCGCAAGACCAGGAATCTCCTACTTATTGGGGGCGCTCTAACCGCAGCGTTCGCAATCAACGCGTTTAAGTCTGGGGGACCCAAGGACGCGGCGACAGAAGTTATGCGCGGTCCAGAGGTGGAAGTTATCCAAGCGGTTGACGTTGAGGTCGAACAAAGCGCGGATGTACCTGAGTTTGAGGTGCCTGAAGCGACCGTCTTCGCGGTTTCTATGGCAGGCGATGGGGTAAAGGCGTCGGATTATCAGGGCGTCCTCGACCTTCTCGATACGCTCCCTATCGAAGAGAGAGTCCCGGACCTGGGCATCGACAGCGACCCGTTTGGCGAAGGCTGGGCTGACCTTGATAGCGATGGCTGTGATACCCGAAACGAGATTTTGGCCAGAGATCTGACCGATGCCGCCTTCAAAGAAGGCACTGACGACTGTGAAGTCATTTCCGGTGGTTTGGCCGACCCGTACATGGGCACACCACTTCGCTTACACAACGGCACTGGGGTTCCCAGTTCAATTCAAGTGGATCATGTAGTGTCCCTTGGGGACGCATGGCAAAAAGGTGGGAAGCACCTGACGGAAGACCTGCGGATCGAATTTGCTAATGATCCACTCAACCTGCTTGTGGTCGACGGGCGAGCCAGCATTCAAAAGCGAGGCCGGGATGCCGCGGCTTGGCTACCTGCTAATGAGGCATTCCGGTGCGACTACGTTTCAACGCAGGTACTAGTCAAAGCGAAGTACTCACTTTGGGTGACGCAACCCGAACGCGATGCAATAGCTGATGTACTGACCTCCTGTATCGAACAAGAAGAAGCAGAAGCCGCCCGCCTTGCGGAAGAGGCAGAGGCCGCTCGCCTTGCCGAAGAGGCTGAAGCAGCACGTCTCGCGGAGGAAGCTGAAGCAGCACGTCTCGCGGAAGAGGCTGAAGCTGCTCACCTTGCCGAAGAAGCAGCACTTGAAAACGTCTTTTACGCGAACTGCACTGAAGCCCGCGCCGCTGGCGTAACCCCGATTTACGAGGGTCAGCCCGGTTACAGCCTGCGCCTTGATCGCGACCGAGATGGCATCGCTTGCGAGTAGGTGAAGCGTAAATGTCGACCGTGCGCTGGAAAGACATATTCCCCTGGATCGACGACTCTGATTTGGCCGGGGCTGTGTCCGTCCTCGCCGAAAAGGAAGTGCCCGCGGAACTCTCGGACAGTCCAGAAGCACAGCGGGTCCTGTCGCATATCGACACCAGGTTGGTCCACCAGGCTCTCGGCACAGTCTTTCCCCGCGTGGATCAGGAACTTTCCCTAGATGCCCTCACTTTGCGTCCGGCCAGCGCCAATGTGTTGCGGCAGCGTCGGATCTGGAATGTTGCGGATCTGCTGGCCTGCGACATACGAAGTATGGCGCCCACCCAAGGTGCTGGTGCCGGGTTTCGTCGCGATCTGCTCGCAGCACTGCTTCTAGCAAGCATCCTGACCGTTATGTTCCAAGGCTCAGATGCTCCAGATTCGCAAAATCATTCTTTGTCCGCAGGTGAAGAAGACTCGGGCGACCCAACCAGTGGGGCCGTTAAGCAAGCCCTGCGCGAACACCTGCCCGAGCCGCAGGACGTGCGCGGGTTCGATATCCTCCTCTTCCGGGTATTCAGTGATGCCCCAGAGACCCTAGAGGAGTTGGGCAAACGGCACGGCGTCACGCGTGAGAGGATCCGCCAGCTCGAAACCGTACTGTCTGCGAAACTGAAGGAAGCTGCTGGGGCGCAGCCTCTGGCCGACGTGCTCGAAGCACTGCGGCAGCGTATCGGCACACTTTCCCCACTTGAGGAAGTGGCCGCCGACTTCCCAGTGTTGAACGAAGAGCTGGCCGACTGGGGGATTCCCATCTGGCGAATCTTGTCGAAGATCAGCGAAGACATAGAGATCGACGGCACCTGGTGCGCTGTGCCATCCCTGCAGACCGTCCGGGAAGAAACCCAGGCCGAATTGGAAGAGAAGGCGGATAGATACGGTGTTGTGCCGCTAAAGGAACTCAACCTCGACGTCGGCGGCTCTGAAGAGGATCGGATCGAAGCGGCCCACAACTGGATCGCGGGACTGGGTTACCGCACGTTTGGTGAGCACGCGCTGCTGCGAACGTCCTCCATGCACGACTATGCAGCGGCCATCCTCGCGGTGATGCAGACGCCCCTGACTTCTACACAAATCCTGGAGCGCTTCGAGCATAAACGTTCCGCTCGGTCGCTGCGTAACCAGCTAGCCGCTGATGATCGTTTTGTTCGTGCCGACAGAGACACTTGGGCGCTTGCCGAATGGGGAGTGGCTGAATACCAGTCGATCAAGAAACTGATTTTGGAAGAGGTCGAAAAAGCCGGTGGCGAAGTGCGCCTCTCAGAAGTCACTGAGCGTCTGTCTTCACAGTTCTCCATCTCTCCCACAAGCGTGGCCGCATACGCGGTGGTTCCACCGTTGACGGTCATCGATGGAATGGTGACGACCTCACACGAATCTCCAAGAGTTACGGCGACAGTTAATGACTCTGCTCGTTTCTATCGGCGAGGACGAGCATGGCTCTATCGGGTAGCCGTGAATAACGAACACGTGCGGGGCAGCGGTACACCCGCGCCAGTGGCACTTATTCCTCTTCTCGACCTGGAACACGGGGGGAGGAAACTACTTCCATCCGAACTGGGTGACCAGTCGGTCTATTGGACCGGTGTACAGCCAACATTTGGTACTCTGCGGCGTTTCATCGAACACTTGGACGTGCATGAGGGCGACGAAGTATTCCTTGTGTTTCGAGACGATGGCACGTTTACGGTTGAGAAAGTCGCCAAGCTAACCGGGGACCCATTGGCCGATGCGCTGGCCTTAGTGGGTGCCCCCAATGCTTTACCCCGCGAAGTGGCACAGCGAGCGCTCGGTATGTCCATAGATGCCAGCTACATGGCGGATTTGGACGAACTAGCCCAAAAATACGCTGATAGGGGCGACCAAGACGTAGCGGACCTGCTG
>CAYFWE010000070.1:0-2788 GCA_964346745.1 uncultured Actinomyces sp.
CTCCTTACCATGGAGACGCTCTGCCGACTGAGCTATCGGGGCAACAGACGAAAGACTACTGCAGGACCGCCATGCGGTGCAAACTGCGTGGAGTCGTTATGTCGAACGTCACGGTAGTGGCGGTGAACCAACCTAAGGCCAGCCCACCGCCAGCGACGCGCACGGTGTTCTCTATGGATTACTTGTGCTGCTTTGCAGTGACTTTGAGCAGAGGTTCACCAAAATCTGCTGCGCCATCAACGCGGGCCTCTACCGAAGCGAACTTCTTGTGGTTAGTCACTAGGACGGGTGTGATCGTGGAATAGCCGGCGGCTTTGATCGATTCGATGTCGAACTCGACCAATACGTCCCCTTCTTGCACTTCCTGCCCCTTAGAGACAGCAACTTTGAAGCCCTCCCCCTTCAGGTTGACGGTGTCTATTCCGATGTGAATCAGGAGTTCAACCCCGCTGTTCATCTTGAGGCCCAGTGCGTGTCCAGTTGGGAATGTCATGAGCACCTTGGCATCCCCCGGTGCGACTAGAGTCCCTGAGCTGGGGTCGATTGCTACGCCTGGACCGACTGCTCCGGACGCAAATGCAGCGTCAGGCACATCTTTGAGCGCCACTATCTGTCCTTGGAGGGGACTGTTAATCGCAGTGACTGTTCCCGGTTCCATGGCGGTGGGCGCCGTCTTTACCGCTGTCTTGACTGCTCCGGCGGCCTCAACATCGTCAGCTTCGGCGAAAGGTTGCGCTTCAGCTGCGGTGATGCCTTCCATTTCTGCAGGAGTTTCGAACCCGTCTTGGGCTTCTTCTTCAGCAAGGATATCTACCTGGGGACCGCCTTCTGCTGCCTGCTGAGCTATACGCGCAAGTGCATCTGCTTTCTGTTCCGGAGTCCGGTAGTCGGTGATGACTACCAGCGCCATGGCAACGAAGAACGCTGCTGCAATCGCGATCATGTAAAGAGCGATCGGCGAGAACAGCGGGATGGTGAGCAATGAGGTGAATGCGAAGGCGCTAGCGGTTACCCCTGCTGTGCCCATGATCATCGATCCAACGCCGATGGTAAGGCCACCGACGAAACAACCGACCAGCATACGCGGATAGATTCGGGCAAACCGCAAGTGAATGCCGTACAGCGATGGCTCCGAAATCCCACCGAACAGACCGGCTATCAATGCGCCCGTAGAGGTCTGCCTCATCTGCGTGTCTTTCTCACG
Organism: uncultured Actinomyces sp.; assembly: GCA_964346745.1. Classification (GTDB taxonomy): domain Bacteria; phylum Actinomycetota; class Actinomycetes; order Actinomycetales; family Actinomycetaceae; genus Scrofimicrobium. Next base: position 1,205 of record CAYFWE010000070.1, read on the forward strand.
CATGGCGATGAAGAGGACGCCCGCTGTTGCACCGAAGCAGGCAAAGTTCCATGCACCCATCGGTCCTTGGATGAAGTCGTAGCCAAGGGTGTCGATATTCAGCAGCATGAGGGCGTTCAGCGGCCAGTGCAGCCCGAGCGGCACCAAGAACGGGTACAGCATTGGGATAAGAATGGCGAAGAACAGCGGAGCCGTGGTGTTCAACCATGCGAGTCCAGTACCGAGCAGGGAACCGAGCCATACGCCGAGTGGGCCAAGCAGGAACCCGGTAATCGGGATCATCACGATCATCGATAAGAAGGGTACGAACACCAGCTGTAACCCTTCGGGAATGACTTTTCGCAGGCCGTGATAGATCACTGCTAATAACGCAGCCATCATCAAGGGAACGAATACGTTTCCGCCATAGTCTGACAGCAGGAGCGGCACACCGAATACATCGATCTGGCATGACTCAGTTCCAAGAGCAGCGTTTGCCACACAGACAACGTCCTCGCGCGAAGTCAGGCCGATGAACTCGGGTGTCATCAGAGCGCCCATGACGGCGGCCCCTAGCCACGGGTCGACGTTGAGCTTCTTTGAAGCGTTATAGGCCACCATGATGGGCAAGAAGTAGAAGACGGACCGCCACATCGTGTCAAGGAACTGCCAGCCAGCAGGCTTCACTTCTGCGCGGAAATCTTGCACACCAAAGGCGTCCATCACCGCTGCGAAAGCAATAATCAAGGATGCGCCCAAGAGAACACCCAAAATGGGTCGGAAGCTGTCAGCCAAATATTCGAAGAAGCTGTCCATCCACACGTTCTTACCGCGTGGTCCCTTCGCTCTCGCAGCCGCTTTCACCTCTTCGGCAGAAGGGGGTGCCATCCCTTTCATTGAGGGAAGGTTGTTGATGCTTTGATATACCGCGGCCACGCCGCCGCCGATAATAACCTGGTAGCGGTTTCCCGCCTGCGGCACAGCCCCCATCACGCCGCTAATGTTGTCCAATGCGGCCGTGTTGACCTCTTCCGCGTTAACCAACTGGAATCTCAATCGAGTGGCGCAATGGGTCAGCGAGGTTATATTCCCCGGCCCACCCATGGCGTCTACAATTTCTTGTGCTGTCGATTCAGCCATTCTGCTTGCCTTTCTGCCGGCTAAAGTGGCTTGTTACCGGACCTTTCGCCTCCTCATTATTGCAAGCTAAGCGTGATTAAGGTCACCGAATCTCATTGCGAGTCGGTCAAGCTCGGTAGTCAGCAAGCACTTCTGCAACAAAAGCCTGTGGATCACTCGTTACGCCCTGACTGATTCGATTCCGCATGTGCCGGATTTGGAGGTCAAAGGGGTCACTCCCGATTGCAGTCCCAGCATGCGCCAACGATTCTCGTGCTGCATCCAGATCCCCCGAAGCAGCTTCTGCGGGCGCACACAGAACCCAGGCTAACTTGCGCCCGTCCGGGTCTTTCAAACTCGCAACTGCAGGGTAACAGACCAGAAAAGGATGGGCCGGACGCTCAAACTAACCCGCGACACGCCGTCTAAAGTGGTATGACCCCTGTTTGTTGGACACTGATTGAGGATCTGAGGGGATCGTTGTGT
>CAYFWE010000071.1:0-2652 GCA_964346745.1 uncultured Actinomyces sp.
GTAAGGCTTGGCAGCGCCGCTTTCTTCGAGCCCGTCTAGCAGTGCCGTCGCCTGCGTGCGGTAGCTGACCGTATCATCGTGCTGCGGCACGGACGCATCAACGGAGAGTTCGTAGCCAGGGACGCAAGCTACGAAGAAATCATTGCTGCCATGACCGGCCTGACCACCGCGCTTTGAGCAACCCCGCGGGTCACTCTTCAATGTCGATCGTCTTGCGAGCGTCGATATCGCCGGTAAGGAAAATCCGCACCTCCCTATCGTCCGTAAGCACCTTGACGAAGCCGGGAGTTACGTCAATGATGTGGCCGTGGATCACCTCGTCTTTGAGGTGGATTTCTTCCCGCGGATTCCAAGGCGTAGTGACGGTTACCGCCAATACCAGCATCACTACGGCTAATACGGTTCCGATCCTGCGGGTCACATCGTTTAGGAGCCGCAGCGGCGTACCCCGGCGAACTTGCGAAGCGAAGATGCTGATCATCACGGTTAGCACCACCGCCACAACGATGGGCCACCACAGAGCGTAGCTATTGACGAGGACGAAGAGCACGATAAGCAGCAGTAGAATCAGTAGCCAGTCAGACGCCGTGGTGAACGCGTTCTTGTCTTTACGCAGTAAATAGAGTCGGTATATAGCCAGTGGCAGCAGTATGCCTGCAGTTAGGCCAGTGACGACTGGAAGTTCAAAGAGCGTCCCAAACAAGATGGGCACAGCGTCATCGAAGTCGAACGCTTCGGCGAGCTCTGCGGCCGTGTCCCAATTCCACCTGGAAACCGCCATGATGCGGATAAAGAGGATCATGACGATTACCAAGGCCGTCAAGCTACCAGCCTTGAAACTGGCAATTCCTCTTTTTTCGGTTGTGTCGATCTGCTTCGCAAGCGATTCCTCGCCTTTTTCAGCTGAGGTAGCTTCCTGGACCGCGACGCCGGCAGTTACCGGATCGACTGGCTTCGGTTGACCAGTTGACGGTGTGCCCTCACCTTCGCTCATTTCCCCTCCCATCGGGTTGCTTCTGACAGCTTAGCGACGGTTACACCACCGGAGGGTCTCAACAACGGGCCGCTCTTTCCGGACGCTAATGTTGTCTAGGAAAGGGTGAAGCGAGCATGGGTGCAGAAACATTCTGGATAGGTGGAGTGACTGAATGGGGACCGAACCCAGCCAGCGGGGTGCGCGTCCTGAGTCTAGAAGAAGATTCGGTCGGCGTAAGCAAAGCCGTAGACGTAGGTGCAAACCCGATGTTCGTGGCTGATTATGACGCGTTACCCGTGGTCGTGAGCCAGGAGGTACCAGGCGGTTACCTGTCGGCACTCCCCCCCGCCGGCAGCCCAGATCATCGGGATATCGCACTTCCACCGGGATCTGGTCCGCGGCACTTAGTCGTATCCGGAACAACCGCTTTGGTGGCATGCGAGTTATCAGGGATGATCCAAGCCGTGGACATTGTGACCGGCGAGTTAGGTTTTAGCACGCCGGCTACGCAGGGATCGGGGACCCTAAACTTTCCTTCGACCATCCGCCTAACGAGTAATGGACATGTCCTAGTGGGAAATCGCGGGCCCGACACGATTGGAGTGTTCAAATGGCACGAAGACACGGGCGTCCTCGAACACATCTGCGAAGTGTCGTGCGGTGGTGAGCATCCTCGCGATCTGCAACTGACCGTGGCTGAAGACGCCCTGGTGGTAGCAAACCTTTTGGGCAGCAATATAGCGATTTTCGACTTTGACAATGCGACTGGCGATTTGCGGTTCCGTCAGTCGCTGCCGACGAATCAGCCTGCCTGCGTGGTGCGCCGCGTTAGCCGCTAGTCTCTTCGATGCGCAGACGGGGCACGCCTTCTTCACCCGGATTAACGCCGACTTTGCCCGCATAGAAGCGACGCACCAGGTCCATGTCCCTTCGCGGGTTCCCTGTTATCAGAACTGTCGGACCCAGCCCAACGGTCCGCGTTGACTTGTCTACAAATCCAAGGATGAGCGGCAGGTCCGCATCCCGAGCGATCCGGTAGAAACCGGATTTCCAGTAGTCGGTCCTTGAGCGGGTCCCCTCCGGAGCAATCACTAGTGCCCAAGCATGCTTCCCGGCGTGACTTTTTTGTTGGATGAGGTCGGCCGATAACCGCTTGGTCAAGTCTCCTGGATTATCGCGGGGCACTGGTATTCCGCCGAGCATTCGCATGAAGGGACCGGCTAGCCCCCGAAAGAGTTCTTCTTTGCCGAGCCAACGAACTTCCAGGCCCGCTCCCCAAGCGATCCCATACATAAGGAAGAAATCCCAGTTGGAAGTATGGGGTGCGCCAACCATAATCGAACCGCCCAACGGGGGATTCTCCTCTATAACCAAGCGCCAACCGGTCAGTCGGAGAGCAATCTTAGCAACCGATTTCCGAATGCCCAATTTGGTGCCCCTGTCTATATCGTTCTGCTGCTTGTAACGACGTCTTTGCTCCGCCCATTGTGCCCTATGTCGCCAAAGGTTCTAGGCGCAGACATGCGTTAGCGGCTCCGGCTCATTTCACATTGCGACCCGCATGCTGTGCTACCTAACGCATGTTAGATGCTCTTATGCACATGCCTCAAACTTCGGGTTTTATGCTTCTCCGCAGCGCACCATTGTGTTCGATCTCAACGACTTTGACGAAGCCG
>CAYFWE010000072.1:0-2574 GCA_964346745.1 uncultured Actinomyces sp.
CGCGACGCGCACATGAAAGGGGCTCCCCAGCACTGTTGCTGAAGAGCCCCGAGCGATCGTTGACCCCGTAGGGGAGTGGAATCCTTACTCCTCGACCTTTTCTAGGTCACCAAGGAACTTGTTCGCCCAGTCATCAATGGTGTTCTTCCAAACCTGGCGCTGCATCGCCCGCCAACGCTTGGCGCGCTCCGCATACGGATCGGTCAACGCCTCCATAATCGTGTCCTTCATCCCGTCCAGGTCATAGGGGTTCACCAAGTAGGCGCGCTTTAACTCCCGCGCGGCACCGGCAAACTCTGACAGGACAAGCGCACCGGAACGACCCGGGTGGCAGGCAATGTACTCTTTGGCAACCAAGTTCATGCCGTCGCGCAGCGGGGTAACCAGCATCACGCTGGCAATCCGATACATGGCCGCCATGGTCGAACGGGGGAAGCCGGCGTGCCGATAAGAGATCGCGGGGCGCCCTACACCGCCAACTTGAGAGTTGATGCGTCCCACCAGCAGGTCGATGTCATCGCGCAGCACCTTGTACTGTTCCACATCTTCACGCGAAGGAGTGGCAACCTGTAGGAATACCGTCTCATCCGGGTTTAGTTGACCCGAGGCAAACAACTCACCAACTGCGCGGATACGCTGGCGCAGACCCTTGGTGTAATCGAGGCGATCCACACCGAGCAACACGTGCTTAGGGTTGCCAAGCTCTTCCAAAAGCGCTTCCGCTTCCTTCTTAACCTCTGGCGATTCGGCTAGGTCGTGGAAGCCCTGCACATCGATGGAGATAGGGTACGCACGTGCTTCACAAATGTGGCTGTCTTCAACGAATACGCGGTAGCGCTCCACACGGTTGTCGGTCCGCTTGCGGACCAGTCGCAAGAAGTTCTGCGCCCCAGCCGGAGTTTGGAAGCCCACCAAGTCCGCCCCGAGCAGACCCTTGATGATCTGCCGGCGCCAAGGGATTTGCTCAAACAGTTCAATCGGTGGGAACGGGATGTGCAGGAAGAACCCAATCTTCAAGTCTGGGCGCAACTCGCGCAGCATGGCAGGCACCAGTTGCAGCTGGTAGTCCTGGACCCAAACGGTAGCCCCGTGACCCGCGGTCTTCGCAGTTACTTCGGCAAACCGCTGGTTGACCCGCTTATAGGCATCCCACCATTCGCGGTGGAACTCTGGGAAAGCAACCGCATCGTGGTAGAGCGGCCAAAGTGTGGAGTTCGAGAAACCTTCGTAGTATTCCTCTACCTCAAGGGCTGATAGTTCTAGTGGAACGACCTCGTACCCGTCGTGCTCGAACGGCTCTACGATTTCGTCGGGCGCGCCGATCCACCCAATCCAGGCCCCTCCCTTTTCGCGCATCAATGGTTCGAGGGCGGTGACGAGGCCACCGGGCGCGGTCCGCCATGATGTGTTGCCGTCTTCATCGGTGACTCTGTCTACCGGCAGACGGTTCGCAACAACAACAAAACTGGGATCGGTCTTAGATTCTGGCACTTTGCCTCCTTGGCTGATCACTTCTACGGTAGCCGGTTGTCGGGGAACAATCACGTGAAAAGAACCCGAGACTGCCCACTTTTGGCCGAATCTGGCAAAGTGGAGTTATGAATAACACGTGGAAATCGATCACTCCAGCCGCCAAACAGTTCACTGAGTATGCGACGCGGAACCCGAAAAGAACACTCCTTGTCTTTGACTTCGACGGCACGCTAGCCCACATTGTGCCCAATCCTGAGGATGCTTCGATGGTAGAAGCCAGTGCTGCTGCTATGACAACCCTCAGTGAAGCGGGTGTGGATATTGCAGTGATCTCGGGGCGCCCTGTGGAAACACTCCGGCGCTTGGCAAAAGTTGACGAACGCCCCGCGCTGTCCCGCGCCACTATTTACGGCCAGTACGGCGCCGAACGACTCCACGTAGCCACCGGCGAACTGACCTCCCCGCAACCTCCTGCATCGATTGCGGCTGCTAAAGCGATGCTGCAAACGGTTGCGGACCGGCATCCGGGTTCGCATGTGGAGGATAAAGGGTTGGCCGTCGCCCTCCACGTCCGTAATGCCACCAATCCGGATGAGACTTTCACTTTGGTCGAGGACGATATAACGAACATTGCCACGGAAAATGAGCTAACCGTCGAGCCGGGACGTTACGTGTGGGAATTACGGGCCGCTTCGATCACGAAGGGGGACGCGCTGGCCGCCCTCATCCAAGAAACGAAGCCAGGCGCGGTGGCCTTTGCAGGCGACGACTTAGGGGATATAGCCGCTCTGGACGTCCTCGACAATCTGAGTGGGATCGCCAAGTGCGCGGTTATTTCAGCCTCACCTGAAGCGCCACAGTTGGCCGAGCGAGCAGATATTCTCGCCGACGGACCCGATGGGGTGGCGAACTGGCTAAACGACCTGGCCAAACATGTTAGTGCCGGCTAAACGGTACCTAGTTCTCTCCGCCCACCCAGGTGACGCCGCCGTCGGTGGAGCGCCGGATCTGGTCGCCCGCCCAAAGCCACGCGACGTTGTTCGCATTGCCGGCAACAGCCGTTTCACCGGCTGGCACATCGGCGAGGCAAGCGACGGAATC
>CAYFWE010000073.1:0-2552 GCA_964346745.1 uncultured Actinomyces sp.
ACGTGTCAAGTAGGTAGACCGACTATTTGCTCGAGGGCGATTGGGAGCCATTCATTCCAGAAGCGATAGTTGTGCACTCCTTTACCTTCGCGATAGGTCAAGTCCAACCCGGCCGATTCAGCAGCGGTTTGGAAGCGTCGATTTTGCTCCAAGAGACGGTCACCGTCCCCGCAGGTAGCGAAGATCTTCACATCTCGCAGATCGTCCAGTCCTTCGCCTGCAGACAGCCGGCCAATCAGGTCATCTTGGGGTCGAGGGCGTTTTTCATCGCCAAAGCCGATCTGGTAGAGGTCGGGGTGGCGCCCGCGGAAGGCGTCCTCGGCCACATCTAGGGTGCCCGAAAGCGAAAGCGCACCCCCAAAAGTACGTGGGTAATCGAATGCAGTATGTATGGCTCCATAGCCGCCCATCGACAGTCCCCCGATGAAACTGTCTTTGCGTGCCCGTGATATGCGAAGCGTTGAGCGGAGCATCTGCGGGAACTCTTTGCCAACCCAAGTTCCCCACGGCAATCCGTAGGATTGATCTATCCAAAATGAGCGGGCCCCATCGGGTAGGGCGATCACCAGATTGTGTTTGTCAGCGAGTGCCTGTAAGTCGGTGCGAACAGCCCATACCGCGTGGTTTCCCGTCAACCCGTGGAGCAATATCAGCAAGCCGGGCTTGCGCGTGGGCGTAGATCCCATATTCTCAGGAGTAAAGACAGTGGCGGATGTCGCCATTGCCAGGGACTGAGAGCGAACATCATTCCAAGTTTGCATAGTCATGTAACCCACGGTACTGCTCATCGTGGGAAGAGGAGGGGTCGTGTCTGAAGTCTTTTTTACTACGAACCGGATACCCACCACCGGGGAATTAGTGCGCCTATATGACTCAGTTGGGTGGTCGCGCTATACGGCCGATCCGCAAACACTCACGGATGGAGTGTCAAATTCTCTAAGGGTCGCCACCGCTTGGACCAAGCAGGGAGAGTTAATCGGGTTGGCGCGGGTAGTTGGTGATGGGTATACAGTCGCTTATTTACAGGACGTCCTCGTACATCCGACTTGGCAGCGGACCGGTGTTGGCCGCTGGTTAGTGCAGGAAGTGTTCACTCCCTACGCTCACGTCTACCAACAGGTGCTGCTTACCGACGATGAGCCACGCCAGCGTGCCTTTTACGAGTCGATGGGGTTCAAAGAGATTCGGGATGAGGGGGACGGGGAGCTGCGCGCTTATATTCGCCACGGATCAGCCTGACTGACACGCGGGTTCCCAAGCCGCCGCGTTGTGCGCATACTCACCTCCAATCGGGGCTGCTGGTGGTGCCTTTCCTGCCCGCCGGCTGTTACGCTATTCAAAGCCGAAGACCGTAGGTGTTTCTGGGTGGCCAGGAACTGAAAATACCCACGTAGGTGCGCACGAAAAGCGGGCAACCGCAACTCCCGGACGCAACTGCGTGCCGGGATTTTTTATGCCGAAATATGCGACCTACGGGGGCGAAGAACCGTTTGGTGAAGATTTAATGTCAGGAGGTGGAAGATGGCGAAGATGGATAAAGACGCAGTAATCGTTGAGTTGACGGGTAAGTTCCGCGACTCAGGAGCAGTCCTTCTGACCGAGTACCGCGGTTTAACTGTGGAGCAGATGAAAGAACTGCGCCGAGCACTCGGCGAAGGCGTCGATTACCGCGTTGTCAAGAACACCCTTGCAACTCTGGCTGCCAAGAAGGTCGGTTTCGATTTCCTCGAAGAAGATCTTTCTGGCCCGACCGCTATTGCTTTCGTAACCGGTGAACCGGTTGAGGCAGCAAAGGCACTGCGCGATTTCTCGAAGCAGAATGAAGCGCTGGTCATCAAGTCAGGTGCGATGGATGGTGCTGCCCTCTCACAAGAGGCAGTGCGCAAGCTCGCTGATCTTGAGTCCCGTGAGGTGCTGCTGGCCAAGGCTGCCGGCGCCATGAAGGGCAAGATCTCGCAGGCCGCGTACGCGTTCCAGGCTCTGCCCGTCAAGGTGGCACGCCTGGCCGATGCGCTAAGGGAAAAGCAGGAAGAAGCCGCGTAAGGGACTCCTGTTCCGTGGCCTAGACAAGCAGAGTCAAAAGTTTCGTTTTGTGGGAGGAAAAATCATGGCGAAAATGACAAACGATGAACTGATTGCAGTATTCAAGGAAATGACCCTTCTTGAGCTGTCCGACTTCGTGAAGCTCTTCGAAGAAGAGTTCGATGTGACTGCCGCCGCTCCGGCCGCTGTCGCCGTTGCAGCCGCCCCGGGTGCAGCCGAAGAGGCCGAAGAAGAGAAGACCGAGTTTGACGTCGTTCTCGAATCCTTCGGCACCGAAAAGATCCAGGTCATCAAGGCCGTTCGCGCCCTGACCGGTTTGGGTCTGAAGGAAGCCAAGGGCAAGGTCGACGGTGCACCTTCGACCATCCTGGAAGCAGCTCCGAAGGAAGAGGCCGAGAAGGCCAAGGCCGACATCGAAGCAGTTGGTGGCACCGTTACCCTGAAGTAACTTCGGGTTTACCGTTCCAAACCCCGTCCGCAGTGCTAGTTCAGCACAGTGGGCGGGGTTT
>CAYFWE010000074.1:0-2539 GCA_964346745.1 uncultured Actinomyces sp.
TGGAAACAGTTGAGTTCCCTGCTATTCGGGCACCGACTTGTCAGGCGCTGATCTGTTTATTCGCGTCGTTGACGATATCTCGCGGCGTGCGCCAAGCGTGCACTACAGGGTCGGGGAAGGTCGCACCGGCGAACCGTTCTAGCTCCGCTACCAACGCCCACAGCGGCAGTCCCTGCATATCCAAATCAACCGCGAGGCTGGCGTCAAGATCGAAATCTTTTTCAGACATACCGTTCAAATCACAGATGGTAGAAATCAGCGCTTGCTCAAAGGTTGCCGGCTCCGCCGTGCCTTCAGCTTCGGTCTGTTCGCCGTGCTGATGGTCGCCATCACTCCTGGACCCGGCCTGCTCTGTAGGATCCAGCGGCGAACTTGGCTGTGCTGCTAGTGAAGCTTCCCCTTCATCACCTAGCAGCGCAGCCAAGTCGGCGAATCTGTCACCTATAGTGCTCATTTCAGCCCACCCGGTGCAGCCAACGCACTGGGGCGCCAGACCCAGCGTAACGGAAGGGTTCAAGCTCATCGTCCCATGCTTGCCCAAGCGCCAAGTCAAGCGCGTCGAGCAGGTCCGCACGCGTAGTGGAACTCGAAATAGCAGCACGAACCCGATCTTCAGGGACCACAACGTTGCCCGCTGTGTCCATTTGATAGTGAAAGATTCCCAGCTCGGGCGTATGCGCCCAGCGTGACCCATCGGACACGGGGGATGGTTCCTCTGTCACTTCATATCGCAAGTGTTCCCAGCCCCGCAGCGCTGAGGCGAGGCGCGCGCCCGTACCGACGTCGCCTACCCAAGATAATTCGGCGCGCATCATTCCGGGTGCCGCCGGCTGGTCTGTCCAATCTAGGCGCACCTCACGCCCCAGCGCCGCACCGGCCGCCCATTCAACGTGCGGTCCGAGCGCCGGGGGCACAGAGTGAACAAAGAGGACACCTCTGGTGAACGTCCCTGACATCGCTTCCTCCCGTTGGTTACAAGGTTCGTCTTCCCCTACGACCTGATTCCAAATAGTGGATGCGACAACATAAGCGTAGCTTGCACTGGGAAGAGAACGCTAGCTATGGCATCTGTGCTTGAATGACTTGTAGAAAGATGACCCACAGCTGATCGAGAAATGGAGGGACATATGGCTGCGCTTGTTTCTATCGTGGCTATTTTGGTGATCCCCTTGATCTTCGTCGCGGGCCTGATCGTCACCGGCTTGAACTTAGGCGTGCTAGTTGCAGTCGTCGCAGTACTGGGGGCAGTACTCACTGGCGGTCTTAGCGCACGTGCTGTGTGGCGGCGAAGGAAAATCGCAGCCGGACAATACGGACTGCGACCGGTCACTAGTTCTGATCCGACCGTGAGCGAAACATCGTGATAAGCGCTTCCTCGCTCGTTGAAAGCATCGTCACTGTCGCGGTTATAGCCGCTTTTTTCATGGCGGTTATTTTTGGTGTGTACACGGTTTTGATCGTCGTACCATATTTGAAACGAGATAGGTGGGAGGACGGCAATCCAAAGGACTACCGGTGGCATTTCCTAGTCCCCTGAAGAGATGAGGAGGCAGTCGTTGGTGCCACTGCGTCCTACCTGCTCGAAAATTATCCGGAAGCGGACGTGTGGATCATCGACGATGATTCCGATGATGCTACACGCGACATTGTGCGAGATATTCAGCAGCGATCTGAACGGCTGCATCTAATCGAACGAAAACGGCCCAACGCGCGAATTGGTAAAGCGCAAGCGCTTAACTACGCATGGTCCTTGGTGCACAAAGAAATTGAGGAACGTGACGGAGACATGGCTCGCGAAGTCGTGATAATCGTGGACGCCGACGGCCGACCGTCACCTAACTTCCTCCGTGTCATGTCTGGTGAAGGCTGCTTTGGGGACCCCGAAGTCTCCCTCGTCCAAGTCGAAGTCCGAATGAGGAATCGAGGACAGAAACGTTCCATACCGGATGCAGACTGGCTACAACAATTGACCGCCCGCCTCTTTATCCGAATGCAAGACATCGAATTTCGCGGGCCCATTTCAGCAGCTCAAATGACGCGGCGGCTCACCAACACCGTCAATGCCGGTGGCAACGGGCAAGCAACGCGCGCGTCAGCGCTCGCCGAAATAAACCAGGGGGATGGGCCTTGGGGCGAATCGCTCGTCGAAGACCTAGAACTCGGCCTGCACGTCCTCTTCGACGGCGGAAAGAACGCTTACACAACGGACGCGTATGTCGACCAAGAGGCGTTATTTTCGCTGCAGCGCTATCTGGTACAACGAGCCCGCTGGTCAAGGGGAACGATGCAGTGTTCCGAATACATCAAGGACGTCTGGTTCACTCCGCGTATAACCAACCTTGGGGCAATAGAAATGACGTGGTTCTTGCTGCAGCCATGGAACCAGTTGGCTGGCTCAATCGCCTTTTCTATACCGCCTCTTGCCTTCATGTACAGCCTGGTTCATGAACCCAGTTTTGCCGAAGCTTTCGCCGCCCGTGGTGGATGGATCATCTTGGGAATAACACTGGCGATCGGCGCATCCGAATTCGCAATTTGG
>CAYFWE010000075.1:0-2347 GCA_964346745.1 uncultured Actinomyces sp.
CGCAGCCAAGGCTTGCAGGGAACCACGTTGCCAATATTCTCGTGATTGTGGCAATCGCTTTGATCCCACTTATGTACGGCGGACTCTTGTCCTCTGCCTACCAAGATCCAATCGGACGACTCAGCAACCTGGATGCCGCAGTCGTGGATGAGGATGTCCCTTACGAGGCGCACCTGATTTCTGGTCAAGACAAAATCGTCGATGTGGGGTCGGTACTGGTCGATGTCCTCACCCATCCTGAGCCAGATCAGGACCTGGGGTTCACGTGGGTAGAAATGGACCGGCCAACAGCAGAGAGAGCACTGGCAAATGGCTCCATCGCCGCCATGCTGGTTATTCCCCCGGAACTTTCAGAAGACGTTGCTCAACTGGCTACCGATAACGCACCCAACGCGACTTCAACAACTTTGGACTTGGTGACGAATGACGGGGTCAACTACCTGACCGGCACCATGGCCACCACAGTATCGATCGCTTTAGAGGACCAAATCCGTTCCGTAGCGGCCCAAGGCTATGTTGAAGCGACCTTGGGCGCATTCGGTGAAATCCGATCTGGCATGGAAGAAGCAGCTGATGGTGCCGGTCAGATTCGTGACGGTTCGGGGGAGCTAGCCGATGGTTTGGGTGAATTGAATGCCTCCATCCCAGAACTGGCGGACGGAACTCAGCAGTTGGAAAACGGTGCCGGCGAGCTCGCCACGGGCACACAGGCCCTACGAGCTGGCGTAGAGGAGTACACCGATGGCGTCAGTCAAGCAGCACAGGGTGCGGCTTTGCTGCGTTCTAATATGCCCGCTTTGCAAGGCGGAGTTGCCGAGTTAGAAAATGGTGCCAGCCAGCTTGCGGCCGGAACAGGCCAAATGGCGGCCGCTTTCCGGCTTTTGTCAGGGCCGATCGGCAACCTGGATAGCATGTCTGCGCAAGTCGCTGCCATCTCAGGCCAAATAAGTGCCGAATTGGCGGCCTTAGTCGGTCAGTGTCAGGCGGAACTTCCAGACTCTGGCCTATGCGATTCGCTCATACAACTGCAAGTACGCCAAGACGAAATTGCTGGCAAAGCGAATCAGATTGCAGCAACAGCAGATGAAGCAATCGCCGGGGTGGGCCAAGCCCAGGCGGCGTTAGACCAGATTGCTGCCGGAAATGCGGAACTCGATGGTGGACTGAGGCAACTGCAAGGATCTATTGGCACCACGGGAGACACCGCAGAAGCAGGAACAGTGATCGGTGGGGTGAACTCGCTTTCGGCCGGCTTGAATGAACTGGCAGCTGCATCCCCCGACCTGCGAACAGGTGCCGGCGCTCTTGGGGCCGGCGCAAATGCTCTTTATGCCGGCACAGCAGAACTGAACTCCGGTGTCCCAGAATTAGCAGATGGAGTGGGGCAATTAGACGCCGGTGCGGGCGAACTGCACGAAGGCTCGGATGAACTAGCCAGCGCCCTTGATGAGGGGACGGACGCCCTTCCAAACTACACCAGTGCCGACACCGACAAGATTGCTGAAACTGTCTCACAGCTGGTGGATGTGCGTCCGATTCGCTCTAACGAAGTGGCTCATAACGGGGCTGGATTCGCCCCCATGTTCCTCTCGCTAGCCCTCTGGGTCGGGGCAATAGCGATCTTCTTGGTGCTGCCCGCCCTCGACCGAAATAGAAAGCCAGGGGAACCCTGGTACATGATTGCCGTCCGTCCCGGGGCGACCGCCTTGGTGATGGCACTGCTACAGGCGACCGCCGCTGTGATCCTGTCGAATGCGTTGGTGGAACTAAACGCTCAGCGTCTCTTCGCATTTGTTGGGATGGCTATGCTCACGTCCATCACGTTTGTGGCGATAAACCAGGCCGCCATCGCCGCCCTGGCATATCGGGGACGATTCGTATCCATAGTACTACTGCTGTTGCAGATTACGTCCATGGGCGCCACCTTCCCCGTTGAGACGATGCCGCGGTTCTTCCAGTGGATCCACCCCTGGCTGCCGATGAGCTACACGCAATTGTCTTTCCGCGCCCTCATAGCTGGAGAGGGCGTGCCCGGAATAGTGCCGGCCACCGTCGGCGTACTTCTGATTTGGTTGGTCGCCTCTTTGATGATCACCCTCTGGTCCGCCTACCGCCGCACCGAAGGGAGCCTCGCGGGGGAACAGTTACCTTACGATGCCGCGTTACTCAGTGACAACATCCCGATTGATGAGCGTGCCTCAGCCGAGCAGCTCGCGATGCGCCGCGACATCAAGACTGAGATGAAAGAAACCCTGGTGGGAACAGGGCGGACACCGGAGGGTAAGCATGCAGCCACGAAAACAGCCACCACACGTGACGGCACTTAACACATAAGCGCTTTGGCTCA
>CAYFWE010000076.1:0-2312 GCA_964346745.1 uncultured Actinomyces sp.
TAGCGGACCCTAGTGCCTTGGCAGCGAAACTAGGTGATGACCTGCGCCGACACGGGCTGCCAGTACGCGAGCCAGCCGGGCCGCTCTGGTCCGAAGTGCAACCGTACCTACTGGACCAAGAACGCCGATTCTAAAGGGGTAGTCCTCGCAGAGCCTAGTCCTGCTTTTCGCTAGGCTTCCGCGCGGATCGAGCCAAGCGGACCGCATGGGAGGTACGATCCCGAACCTCTTTGAAATCAGCGCGGCGCAACGCTTGGCCAGGCACCATCCAAGACCCACTTACAGCGGGCACGCTGCGCACGTTCAGATAGTCGCGGATATGTGCACCGCCCACGCCCCCAACGGGGATGAACGACACTTGCGGGAAGGACTTTCCGAGCATCTTAACCCCGGCTACACCACCGAGACTTCCGGCTGGGAACAGTCGCAGCGTAGTCAGGTTATCGGCTAGTGCACGCTGAATTTCCGTGGCGGTTGCCACCCCCGCGAGGTAGCGGATCCCGTGTTTCGCACACCGCGCCTGTACGTCAGGGCTGTTTCCGGGCGACGCTATGTACTGGGCGCCGGCCTCAACCGCTTCATCCACTTGGTCTGCTGTGAGAACAGTGGCGGCACCCACCAGCATGTCGCCACGTTTGGCTAAGGTGTGCACGATCTGGTTCGCGCCCGCGGTACTGAAAGACACTTCTGCTAGCGGCAACCCGCCCTCAACCAAAGCATCCCCCAAGAGCCCAGCATTTTCGGGCTTGTGCAAAACTACCAAAGGGATTACTCGGTAATGGGCGATGGTTTCCAGGATTTCCATTGTTGACCCTTCAATGACGCCGACCAAGGGACGCTGCATGGCAAAGCCACCCAGCACGTTCCTAGGTTACAAGGAAACCGCGCTGAGTGGCCGAGCATCTTGCGGGCAGAGCACGCCTGCTTTCATTCTTTAGCTAATATCAACCACGCTTAGATCCGCTGCGTCGGGGAATGAAACCTCTGTTTCAGAAAGAGTTTCGAGGGTGTCTTCCTGGCGGATTTGGATGGTCCCCTCAACATCGCGCAGGTTCGCCACATCTGAACCGCCAATCTCGGCGGCTTCAAAGTAAATGAACGCTTCAGCGTACTTGCCTGGCTTCACAGTTTGGTAGAGAGGGGCGTCAAGCATTTTGCCACCAACTGAGAATGAATCCCACACGGCCAGGAAGTCCAGAGTCTCATCTGAGTTGTTGTGAATGTTGACTAAGTAACCCACATCGTCGGCCCAGTCGACACCAACTCCGAGCACCGTAATCGTGGCGTACTCGTTGTCAAGAATGACGACGCCATCAGCCACATCCACCATTGACGCCGCCTCGGCCTCTTCCTCTTCGAATTCCACTTCGTCTTCGATTTCGACCGAGGACGACGGTGTTCCAGTTGAGGGGGTGAAAATCAGCGTTTCGGCCCCATCGATGAGCTTAAGCTTGCCGTCTTCAAAGTGGATTTGACCCTTCATCCCTTCCGATTCAAGGGTCCCTTTGTTGCCACCGGTTGCTTTCCAGGTGACCGGTTCTGTATCCCCTAAGAGGTCGAACACACCGGTTCCGTCTTCATCCAATGACAGAAGGACGACGAGGCCGAACTCTTTGGCCTCTGCAATGTCATCATCTGTCGTTTCAGAGTCGCCCTCCACAGCGGAGAGTTCCCATACGCCGACAAACTCGGCCCCCGAATCAGCCTTGGCACCGCCACATGCGGCTAAACCCAAGGTCACCACCACCGCGAGGAGCACGGAACGCAGCGTGCTCACCCTCGTCATCTTCATCCCTATATCCTTTCGCTATCGCGGCAGGTGGTTTCGCCTCGACAGCCGGTGTGGCGCGGTTGCGCACTTAGGCTATTTTGGGGCGAGCCGCCTATCGCCCATAGTTCCCAGTGTCGAACTCTGTGGCTTCAACGTCAATGATCACTTCAGGGGTGGGTGTTTGGATTGGTACCCCATCCCACACTGTGTTGTCCGCTAGGAACGCATTACCAGCCCAAGATGCGGGTGGAACGTCCAGGTTCCAACGCGTTTTCTTGTTGCCCATGATGATCATCCAGATCAAGGGGATAATCCAAGCCCAAACCAGGTTTGGATCCTGGCCAAGTTTCATGCCGATGCGTGAGGCAGCGAACCCGCCAGCAACGAAGAGTGCGAGCGAGAAGATGAAGCCGATTCCGATCCAGCTCAGCAGGATCGTTCCTGCGAGGCCGTAGAGGACCAACCAAGGGCTCATGTCGCCGAGCTTCATGAACACCATGTAGTTGTAAATCGGCACCCAAGCACGCCAGGTACCCTCAAC
>CAYFWE010000077.1:0-2251 GCA_964346745.1 uncultured Actinomyces sp.
ACAGTAAAGACGCCCCATCCACCCGGTCAGCCAGCAGGCTGCCCCCAACAAGCGCGCAACCATCAAAAGAAGAATCAACCGGATACGACCACAACGGGCTTGGCGAGTCAGCCGCATCATCAAAACCAACTACAAACCCTCCGGCCTCGCCCTCACCCTCAACGTGAACGACCGAGACCGACTCATAACGCAAAACGCCCTCGCCCCCAGACCCCACAGGCGACAACTGCAAATCTGAGCCAACCGTAGACAACCCAACAACCTGCGCAGACCCAGGCGCCCTCAACACAACGCCACCAGCACCGGGTGTGGTCTTGGACCACAAAAACCACCAAGCCGCAACGCCGGACAACACCACTACAAGAGTCACCACGCCAGCCACTAGGCCCGCACGAAGCTGTTTAGTCCAAAAATTCCCGCCGTTCACCATAAAGAACAGCGTACAGACAGAAAACTATCAACAACCCGAAAGTGAGCAGAAAGCCGGCCTCTAAACTTGCAAGCCAACCTGCACGGGTTCCACTTCTAAGCGGATGCCAAAGTGGTGTTCAACGCCGTCGCGCACGGCGCGCGCTAGTGCGACAACGTCTTCGCTCGTGGCTTCCCCGCGGTTAGTGATCGCTAAGACGTGTTTCGTGGAAAGGCGTGCCTGTGCGTCCGGGGTGAGCCCGAACCCTTTTTCGAAGCCAGCTTGTTCAATCAGCCATGCGGCTGACGTTTTCACCAAGCCCTCTACAACTTGGGAATGGGATCCGGTGGGCCTTGGAGTCTTGCGAACTGATTGCTCTACGGGGAAACGTGGCGCCTTGAAGGTCAACACTTCGTCCGCCTGCCGCTTCGTGAGCACAGGGTTCATGAAGAAGGAACCGGCAGACCATGTATCTGGGTCGTCATCATCCAAGACCATCCCCTTGGACGCGCGCAAATCGATGACTGCGTCGCGCACATCACGCAGAGGCGCACGATCACCAACTTCCACCCCAAGACGACGCGCTAACTCTGCATAGCGGACAGGAGCGGAAGAAGCATTCTGCTCAAGATGGAGAGCGACGCTGAGCACTACCCAGCGGCCGGTGTTCTTCCATCGGCGTCCATTACCAGCGGAGCCTTCTACCAACGAACGTTTGAGGACGGAATCGCGATACGCCAACCCGAGATCTGGGCGAGACATGCTGTGCACTTGGCCGGTGAGGCGATCATAGACGCGCACGTACACCAGATTTTGTCCCAGCTCCCTGCCGTAAGCGCCAATATTTTGCACTGGAGCTGCGCCGACCGTGCCCGGTATTCCTGAAAGTGCTTCTATCCCAGACCACTCTTGTCCGACCGCGTAGGCAACTAGAGCATCCCAAGATAGGCCTGCCGTTGCTTCTACCGTGACGCTGCCAGGTGTTCCCTGGCTGTGCACCGTGAAGTCTTTGCGATTATCTCGGACAACAAGCCCTGGGAATGGATCGTCGGAAACAACCAGATTGGATCCGCCACCCAAGACGAGGAGCTCTTCGGGCATTTCTTCTGATTCTGGGACAGGGTTCCATTGCCCTGGTTCCAAAGACCGTGGGCTGCCCTGCTTCATTGTGCGAAGCAGACCAGAAGTCAGATCGTGCTCCCTAACCACGTCGACTAGGTCATCTTCCGTATCGGCGTTTATGAGCCGAGCCGGGATACCACCGATCCTCAGCGTGGTAAGCGCCGAGAGAGGAACGGCTTGACCTTCCATCGTTGCTCCTCAAAGCGTTGACTGGGCGCTTGCTGCGCCATCTTCACCAACCGAAGCATACCCGTTTGTCTTGTTCATAGAAGGGGCAGGCCCTTCCATCGGAACATTGCCCAGAAAGCAGAAACGCCCCGGACACTGGGTGCGGGGCGTTTATCATCGCGGACTAGCGAGTCTCGCGGTGGCTGGTCGACTTCTTGCAGCGCGGGCAGAACTTCATCAGTTCCAGCCGATCTGGCGTGTTACGACGGTTCTTCTTGGTGATGTAGTTGCGTTCTTTGCACTCTGAGCAGGCGAGAGTGATCTTAGGACGCACATCTGAGGACTTGCTGGCCACGATATTTCCTTAACGTTTCCGCAAGTATTCTTGCGGGATTCCAAATAAGCTCAAGTGATTCTACGAACCACAAGGGGCTGGTGACAACTACCGTGATTCAGAACTCACACTGGTTTGTTTAGTCGCATGATGAATGTAGAAGTCTGTAGCGAGGGGGGGACTCGAACCCCCGACCTTACGATTATGAGTCGTACGCT
>CAYFWE010000078.1:0-2109 GCA_964346745.1 uncultured Actinomyces sp.
TCCCGTTTTGCAGTGGTGATCCGCTATTACGTGGTGTCCGCAGTTTTCTTGGTGATAGGCGCGGTTGAGGGCGCGCTGATTGCCGCCACCATGTTTGATCCGTCCCTACCCGTTTGGTTGGCGGACCTGCGACCCGGCCTGACCGTTTCCCACTTCTTCGCTAACTCCCTGGGTTGGGTTGGCCTGACGATTATCGGCACTTTGATTACCCTGTGGCCAACCATGCTGCGCACACGGATCGCGGAAGGCGCCGTCGAACAGTCAACTCGGGCGCTCCCGTTCTTGGCCGGCTCCCTGCTGGTAGTCCTGATCGCAACCACCGTTGACCAGATGCTAGTCGCCGCTTTCGGCGTGGCAGTGTATTTGGCGGCGCTTATCTGGGGGATTGTCGATCCCTTGGTTAGGGAAGCCATCAATAAGCACCCGGCGGGATACGCAACCTGGTCCGCTGGCGCCGGAATGGCCTGGATGATCTTCGGATTAGCAGCCACCGCTGCGACCCTAGTGGTGACCGGTGGGGCCCTTGGATTCCAAGGCTCTGCTCCCGGCCTCATCCGCATCTTCGGAATCGGGGGTGCCCTACAAGTGTTAGTGGGGGCCCTAACCTACCTGATGCCGGTGATCATCGGTGGGGGACCGGCAGTTGTTCGCGTGGGGATTAGCGTGCTTGAACAAGCGGGCTTGCTGCGACTAGTCCTGCGCAATGCCGGCCTAGTTTTGGCGCTTACGGCCGGTGGCGCCGCCCCGATTTTCTGGTTGCTAGTGGTCGCCTCATTCTTATTAGACTTCTTCCTCTTCGCTCAAGATGGCATCGTCCAAGGGCGTGCCAAACGCGAGCGTGAACTTCAAAATGCTCAGGAGGTTCCCCGTGAACGCAATCGCTGATGGTAACCGTCGGGCTGCTTCAGCCGTCATCGCGGTGGTGGTCGTGATCATCGTGGCGGTGGCTGCGCTCCTGGTTGCCCCCAACTTGGCGCTAGGCGGCTCAAGCGGCACCGCGGTCGATGCGAGTAACACCGGGACGGCCGCGGCTGAAGAGACAGCCACTACTGTCACCCCGACCGGGGAAGTCACCGAAGTTGAGGTGACCGTCCAGGGCATGTCCTTCGTCCCCGGCAGCATCGAAGTCCCAGTGGGGAACGCCCTGGTGGTGAACTTTACGAACACGGGCGACCAGCGGCACGACTTGGCTTTCCCGAACGGAGTCGCTTCCCCGGCGATTGCCCCGGGTGAAAGCGTGACTTTGGAAGTCGGGGTCATCGGTGAAGACATGCAGGGTTGGTGCACGCTTCCCGGGCACCGCCAGATGGGGATGGTTCTGGACGTAGTGGCTGTGGGGGCGCCCCAGGCCACCTCATCGGACGCCGACACCAACCACATGGACCACATGATGGGTACAGCCCGCGGCACGTTGCCCGGGATGGATGCCCTGATTGCGGAGGCTGCGCAGCGGGACCCCTACCCCGCGGAACTACCCGCCCTAACGGATGAGACGGTCCACGAGTACACGTTTGAAGTGACCGAGGACGAGGACGACCTAGCTCAGGGCGTCATCCGCCCCGTCTGGATGTACAACGGAACCGCCCCGGGTCCGACTTTGCATGGTCGCGTCGGGGACACGTTCCGCATCACCCTGGTCAACAAGGGGACGATGGGACACTCGGTGGACTTCCACGCGGGTATCGTCGCCCCCAATGAGCCGATGCGCACCATTGAGCCGGGCGAATCACTCGTCTACGAATTTGAGGCGCCCCGGTCCGGCATTTGGATGTACCACTGCGCCACCATGCCAATGGCGATGCACATCCAAGCCGGCATGTTTGGCGCGGTCATCATCGAACCGGATGACTTGGAAGAAGTGGACCGCCAATACGTCCTCATCCAATCCGATATTTACTTGGACGACGGGTTTGCTGAGGGTGATCTGGTGCCCGACTACACGGCTTTCAATGGGCGACCCTTCCAATATGATGCCCACCCGTTGGATGCCGCCGTGGGGGAGCGGGTGCGCGTGTGGGTCTTAGACGTGGGCCCGAATTCGGCGCTGTCCTTCCACATTGTGGGCACCCAGTTTGACACTGTCTGGTCAGAGGGCGCCTACTCGGTGTA
>CAYFWE010000079.1:0-2086 GCA_964346745.1 uncultured Actinomyces sp.
GTGGATCGAATCGAAAACGCGTTCCCCCAGTCCCGCCCGGTGGAGCGCACCGATAAGGCGCGGACCTACCTGCTGCTGGGAATAGACTCTAGGGGGACGATCGACGGGGAAGCGCTGGATGGCCCGCAGGATGGTCGGTCGGACTCTATGATGATCGTTCACCTGCCAGCCGACCGCGAAGACGTTTACTTCGTGTCTGTTATGCGCGACTCCTGGGTGGATATTCCCGGGGTTGGCGAAGGGAAAATCAACGCCGCAATGGCGCACGGCGGGGTGCCTTTGGCGATCGAAGTTGTCGAAGATCTGATCGGCACTCGCATCGATCAGGCCGCAGTTATTGATTTCACCGGGTTCAAAGACCTCACGAATGCTTTGGGTGGGGTGACGGTCACCAACACGGAAGCGTTCGAAGCGGGCGGATACAACTTCCCACTGGGGGACATCACACTTGACGGGGATGAAGCCCTAGTTTACGTGCGGGCCCGCAAACCGTTCGAAGACGGTGACTACCAGCGCGTACGCAACCAGCAGTCCTTTATGAAGGGCGTGGCGAAGACAATGATCTCTACCGACACGCTGAAGAACCCGCAACGACTGGTTTCCGTCGTCGACGCGATCGGACCGTTTATGGCGGTCACGGATGGGCTAACCACTGACTACATTGTGCGGACGGCAACCAGCCTGCGCGACGTGCGAATGGGGAACCTATTCTTCATGACCGTGCCCACGACCGGGCCGGGTTCCGTTGGCGACCAATCGGTGGTGTTCCTTGATGAAGAGGGCGTGAAAGCCCTGCGGGAAGCGTTCGAAACTGACACGCTCGGTGAGTTTTACGATTCACAAGAATAGGGGCATCCTTGGAACGGCTCACGGGGGTTACGAAGAACCACGACTGGGGCTCAACCACGTTGATACCCCACTTTTTGGGTGAGGACGAGGACGGACTCCCCTGGGCTGAACAGTGGTTCGGCGCTCACCCGCTGGGACCCGCACAGCTCGACGATGCGGCCGGGACGGGCGCTGGGAGCACACCGGCGGACTTGCGGGCGTTGATCCAAAGTGACCCCGCGCTCTACTTGGGTCCCAGTACGCGCTTCATGCTGGGCGATGAACTGCCATACCTGGTCAAACTGATTGCCCCTGCCCGCGCCCTATCGCTGCAGGTGCACCCAGGGAGAACCCAGGCGATACGCGGCTTCGAGCGGGAAGAAGCGTCCGGCACCCCGATTGGTTCCCCGCAGCGCCTCTACCAAGACACCACGCATAAGCCAGAGATGCTCTATGGGTTAACGAAGTTTGAAGCGCTGGTTGGCTTCGCGGTCCGCCGGGAAGCACGTCAACGACTGGAAGGGTTGGACTGTCCGTTGGCATCCCGCCTGTCACGGCGCCTGCTAATGGCTGCCGGGCGGGGCGTGAAACCGGTGATCAGTTGGCTGATGGACCCGGAAGAAGGGCCCAGCCCGCAAGAGGTGGCCCAGTTCGCCGCCGCCTGTAAACAGCGGTTAGAAGCAGGTGCTTCACCAGATGCGGGTCTGGATGCGACGATCGTCAGTTTGCAAGAACAGTTCCCCGGACAGGCGGGGATCATCATCTGCTTCCTGATGAATCACTTGGAAGTAGACCCGGGGGAAGCGGTTTTCGTACCCACAGGCACCGTCCATTCTTACCAGAAGGGCCTCGGTTTAGAGGTGATGGCGAACTCTGACAATGTGATTCGGGCCGGCCTTACCAGTAAGACGGTGAGCCCCCAGTTGTTCTTAGAGACTGCCTCTTTCGACGCTCTTCCCCCCACGCGGATCGCCCCGGAACACCCGGTGCCGGGCATAAATCTGTTCCGCTCACCCGTGGAAGATTTTGAACTGTCAGTTGCCACCCCTAACGCACCTGGTGCGGCTAGCCCGCTTCCCTTGCGCGGAACGGGGCCGCGCGTCCTAGTTGGTTTAGAGGGTCAGGTACATGCCCAAACCGCTGCTTCTCGCCTCACGTTGGGGCGGGGGGAAGCCGCGTTCGTACCGGATTCAGCTGGGCCGGTGCTGGTTTCTGGCGACGGCCAGATCGCCCAGGTTTCAGTTCCCTAGAAGCTGGG
>CAYFWE010000080.1:0-1907 GCA_964346745.1 uncultured Actinomyces sp.
TTCAGCAAACCCACTGCGCGATCCGCGGGACCTGCGTTTAGCGCGTATTGCCGGCCCCAGCGGCCTGGTGATTTTCGGGGTTACCGGCGATTTGTCCCGCAAGAAGTTGTTGCCTGCTGTGTACGACCTCATGAATCGCGGGTGACTCGACCCTGGTTTCGCCCTCGTCGGATTTGGTCGCAGGGACTGGAGCGACGAAAAGTTTGCCCAGTTCGTGCGTGAGTGCGTAGAAGAACATGCGCGCACTCCCTTTAGGGAATCGACATGGAATCAGCTGGTTGGCGGGCTTGCGATTCGTGGAAGGAACTTTTGGTGATGAAGAGGCGTTTGAGCGGCTGCGCGCCACGGTAGAGGACCTTGACGAAACGCGGGGGACTGGTGGGAACCACGCTTTCTACCTGTCGGTCCCACCGGCCGCATTCCCCAAAGTGTGTCGCCAACTGGCCGAATCGGGCCTATCCGAATCCACTCCGGGGGCGTGGCGCCGGGTCGTTGTCGAAAAACCGTTTGGGTACGACCTCGAATCCGCTCAGGAATTAGAAGAAACCCTGGCCCAAGTTTTCGAACCGGAAGAGATCTTCCGAATAGATCACTACCTGGGTAAGGAAACGGTCCAAAACATTTTGGCGCTGCGCTTCGGTAATACCCTGTTCGAACCAATTTGGAACGCTGAGAATGTGGACCACGTGCAAATCACCATGGCCGAAGACATCGGTGTGGAAGGTCGGGCCGGGTATTACGACGGGGTGGGTGCCGCGCGCGACGTGATCCAAAATCACCTGCTGCAACTACTGGCCCTAACCGCGATGGAAGAGCCGGTGACTTTCTCTGCGGAGAATCTGGCTGTCGAAAAGGTCAAGGTCCTCTCTGCACTGCGGCTTCCCGAAGACTTGGACCAACACACCGTGCGGGGCCAATACACTTCCGGGTGGCAAGGTGGCGAAGAAGTCGTCGGCTATGTGGAAGAGGGCGGTTTCGACGAAGGGTCGGACACGGAAACCTACGCGGCGATGACCCTGCACGTAGATACCAGGCGGTGGGCGGGCGTACCGTTTTACTTGCGTGCCGGAAAACGCTTGGCGAAGCGGGTGACAGAGATTGCCATCATGTTCAAGCGGCTTCCCCACCACCCCTTCCAACCTGCGCAAACTGACCAGCTGAAGCGCAACGCCCTCGTCATTCGGATTCAACCGGATGAGGGCGTCACCATGCGGTTTGGCGCCAAAGTGCCGGGCTCGCAAATGGAATTGCGCAACGTAACCATGGATTTTGGTTACGGACACGCTTTTACCGAATCGTCACCAGAAGCGTATGAGCGGCTGATCCTAGACATGCTGCGCGGTGACCCACCCCTGTTCCCCAGCCGGGAAGAGGTGGAGCTGTCCTGGGAAGTGGTCGACCCGGTCATCGACCATTGGGAGAGCACCGGGCACCCCGAAAAGTATCGGGCCGGCACGTGGGGGCCCGAATCAGCCGATGAAATGTTGCGCCGCGAAGCTCGAAGCTGGAGGTTGGCATGATCGTTGAAATGCCCGCCACAACAACACACGAAATCAGCAAGCGGCTGGTCTCAGAGCGCAACCAGTGGGGCGCGGTCGCCCTGGGCCGCGTGCTGACGTTGATCATTGACGCCGGTTCAGGCGACCCCGAACCAGCCGTTGCCGCGGCGAATCTGGCGAGTCTACAAAACCCGTGTCGCGTCTTGGTCTTGTCGGCGACTTCGCATGACGCCGGGCGGTTGGATGCGGAGCTTCGCTTTGGAAGTGACGCGGGTGCGGGGGAAGTGATTGTCCTGCGCCATTCGGACCAGGAGGCCCCCAACTTGGACACCCTGGTTCTACCGCTCCTTCTTCCCGACGCACCGGTCGTTGCCTGGTGGTCCAACGGTGCACCAGCCAATCCGGGGG
>CAYFWE010000081.1:0-1805 GCA_964346745.1 uncultured Actinomyces sp.
TGCTGACGCCATTCGTCTGCGAGTTCCAAGGCACGATCCATGTCATCAACTATGTAGAGATGGTGCTCGGGCGATTCTTGCAGACCAACGCGCTCGGTGAGATTTCGGTACTGCTCGGGTAGTCCCTTCACGATCACGAGTTTTCCGCGCTGATCAAGCTTCCTGGCAATCTCAGACAGAGCTTTCGCCCCAGTCGCATCCACAACGCCCATCCGCGACAGGCGCAGGATCACCACATCGACCTCGGTCAGATCTTCGATTTCTGATTCGATTCGGTCAGACACTCCGAAGAACATGGCACCGTCTAGGCGAAGAACGGCGGTTCGGCTGTCTTGGCCCGGGTGTTCGCGCTCTCGGTAGACACCAGCGTGGTTGGCAAAGTGGCGCAGCATTAGCGCGCCCGCTGCCAGCACACCAACGGCAATCGCCCAAATTAGGTCAAAGCCGACGGTGATGGTCGCGGTCAGAGTGAAGACGAGAGCATCGGATCGGGTTGACCCCATGATCTGCCGAATTGTCGTAGCCGAAACCATCCGGAAGGTCGTCACCATCAGGACGCCAGATAGGACAAACAAGGGGATACCCGCCACCAGTTGGGAAGCCGCGTAAACGATGATCAGCAGCAAGAGGGCGTGAACTATGGCTGAGAGTCGAGAGCGGCCACCACTGCGCACGTTGACCGCTGTTCGCGCGATTGCTCCGGTTGCTGGCATACCGCCGAACAGTCCCGATGCTACCGATGCAAGGCCTTGTCCGAAGAGCTCTCTATCTGGTTCGTACGTGCCGCCGCGGTACATCCCAGCCGCGATTCGCGCAGACAGAAGCGACTCGATTCCAGCGAGGAGGGCAACTGCCATGGCCCCCGGTAACAAGGTTGCGGCAAGGTCAAGGTTCATGGCGGGCAGCGTTGGGGCCGGCAGCGATGACGGTATCTCACCGATTAGCGCTACATCCCAACGGGCGACCCACACGAGGATGGTGGCAATAACCACGGCAATCAAAGAGTTGGGCAGTTTGGGCGCGACTCGGTCAAGCACGAGAATCAACACCACTGCCGCAGTCGTGAGACCCAAAGTCATCCAAGCGCCCGGCCAGTCAGCTGCAAAGGCAGCCATGAACGCGCCTTGCAGACTGTTGATCCCAGGAATAGGTTCAACCCCAAACGCTGCCGGGACCTGTTGCATAAAAATAACTACCGCGATACCAAGCGTGAATCCTTCGATCACGGGCCAGGGAATCAGCGAGATTGCCCGTCCTAACCCGAGCACTCCTGTAGCAATAACCAGGATTCCAGCCATGACGGATAGCAGTGGCAGGACACCCACACCGTGGTCGGCAACGAGCGGGGCAATGACAACGACCATCGCTCCTGTCGGCCCAGAAACCTGGACGCGTGACCCCCCGAAAACTGCGGCGACGAAGCCTGCCACAATAGCGGTGACTAGGCCGGCAGCTGCGCCAACTCCCGATGACATGCCGAACGCCAGCGCCAGCGGAAGTGCCACAACACCAACGGTGACCCCGGCGACGATGTCAGCGCGCCAAGATTTTTTCATCTGGCGAATATCAGATGGCCTTGGAAGCAGGCCTTGCAAGTGAGCAAAAAGGGGCGACAAAGGCTTCCTATCGACGGATTTGCGGACCTCAAACTAGCCGCAGAGAACAGCCCTTTTAGCGTAGTCGATGAGTTCGGTCGTCAGGTCGGTCTGCAGTACCTCAAGAACAGGTAGCCATCGTTATCTGTCAGAACGGTCCCAAGGTTGAATTCTCTGCGCACTTCTTCGTGGGTTGTGCTGATCCGCGAC
>CAYFWE010000082.1:0-1787 GCA_964346745.1 uncultured Actinomyces sp.
TCTTGGATGTCACTAACTCCAGCGACACGGCTGGGAAGGCAGACTCCGTCGTCGGGTATGCCTCTATGGCGTGGACGCCAAGTGGTCAGCGAGATGATCAACGCCTGCCTAATTTGGCGCGTCAGGCGATTGCAGCTCAGCTTGAAGGCAAGTCGCACCCGGTTCTCCCCAAGAGCAGCGATAAAGACCTGCAGGGACTAGGCGCATCTTTCGTGACACTGACTATCAATGGCCGCCTGCGCGGCTGTATAGGGACCCTTCGTGCCTATAGGCCGCTGTATGAGGACGTGGTGACGAACGCACGAGCCGCAGCCTTTATGGACGAACGCTTCCCGCCGCTTAGCCACGCTGAACTTGAAGAAGTCGATATCGAGGTTTCGCAACTGTCCGTACCATGCGGACTAGGCGACCACGAAACGCCCGGATCAGGATCAGGCTTATCCGAAGATCAAGTTGCCGACACTTTGGAGCCGGGCCGCGATGGGGTGGTTATCACCTATGAGGATCACCGCGCCACGTTCCTTCCGCGCGTCTGGGACCAACTACCGGACCCACGTGATTTCCTAGCAAATCTAAAGGTTAAAGCCGGCTTAGCCCCAAATTTTTGGTCACCGGACATTCTGGTTGAGACGTATCGGGTAGAGACGTTCCATCTCGATAAGGGAGCCCAAAATGCGCTCTAGCGCGGTTAAGCAGCCGCACGTGGGGAAGTGGTGGGTCACGTTGCCTGATGGCCGTGTTCAGTGCGATCTGTGCCCGCGGCACTGCAAACTTCGTGATGGCCAGCGTGGCTTTTGCTTTGTACGTCAAAATGTCGGGGGACAGTTGGTTCTCGACACATACGGACGCTCTTCCGGGTTCGCCATTGATCCAATAGAGAAGAAGCCGCTAAACCATTTCCTACCCGGAACATCCGTCTTTTCGTTCGGAACGGCCGGGTGCAACCTCGGCTGTAAGTTTTGCCAAAACTGGACCATATCGACATCTAGGCAGTTCGATTCCCTGGCGGAAGAAGCCACCCCCACCCAGATTGCCCGCTCTGCCCGCAAACTCGACTGCGCATCCGTGGCCTTCACTTACAACGACCCCATAATTTTCGCGGAGTACGCAATTGACGCCGCAAGAGCATGCTTAGAAGCAGGGGTAAACCCCATCGCGGTGACCGCCGGATACATCAGCCCGGAAGCGAGGGAAGAGTTCTTTGCGCCCATGCGCGCTGCGAATATCGACCTCAAAGGCTTCACAGATGAGTTTTACCGCAAAGTCACTGGGGCACGGCTTCAGACCGTCCTCGACACGATCGAATATGTAAACACAACTGAGTGCTGGCTCGAAATAACGACCCTGCTCATTCCGGGTAAGAATGACGACGAGGGCGAGATTCGCGCCATGTCGCAATGGATCGTCGACAAGCTAGGGCCGAACGTGCCCCATCACTTCAGCGCGTTCCATCCTTCACATCGAATGCGCGACGTGCCACCAACTCCGCCAGCAACCCTGCGTAGGGCGCGGGAAATAGCGATGGGGGAGGGCGAAAACTATGTCTACACGGGTAACATCTACGACCCACTTGGCCAATCCACAATTTGCCCAACGTGTTCTTTGCGAGTTGTGGGGCGCGACCGGTACCGCGTGACAGAGAACATTCTGGTTGCCGTTGAGCTTGGAAAAAGTGTCTGCCCACGCTGCGCCACTGTCATCCCTGGGGTATGGACATAAATCCGGAGGCGCTTGCACTCTGGAATGCAAGTGGATTGAAAAGCTCCCGCGGTTGGATTCGAACCAAC
>CAYFWE010000083.1:0-1742 GCA_964346745.1 uncultured Actinomyces sp.
CCGCCCTCATCCACATTCCAAGAGGAAACCGGAACGTCGATGCTCCACACCTCTTCACCTGAGCCAACGTCGACAGCCAAAATCCCGTCCGGCTGGCCCAGTATCAGTACTTGCCCGGAAACTCGCCACGAACCGTTGCAGTCGTCGTCGAACCCGTTGACTTCCGCTGAGCCGTCAGACAGTTCGCGTTCCCACAGCAATTCATCGTTTTTAAGGGCGAGGACGCTCTTCCCATCGGAAAGCACCCACTGACCCCCGCCTGCGTCTAGGGCGCACCAGGGGCCTTCATCGTTTGTCACGTCTACGACGGGTGCGCCATCGGTCCCGGTCACTCCATTCGAGCCGACTCCGTAAGGAATTTCGTCAGTCGGCTCTAGACCAAGCGAATGGTTCGGACCGGAGTGCTTATCATCATTGGCAGGCTCTTCATCCGGCTCTTCATCTGCAGATCCTGGCCCACCCGGCTCTGTGGGCACGGCCGCCTGCGGGGTTATCTGGAACGATTGTTGCCCACACGTGAGGGCCGCGCCTGACAGTTCGCATTCCCACGCCTGGCTCGAAATAGGGACGATCCACTGTGGCAAGCCATCTGGCTCATCACTCGATATGCCGGCAATCGCAATCGAGTTGCCAGAAGCGACCGCGATCAGGTCCATACCGTCTCCAGATAACGAGGCTTGACGGTTTCCCCCGATTGGCACAAGCCGAACGTCCTCACCAAACGTCGACAGGTCCACAACGGTCGCCTTCGTCGGCATACGGTCAAAAGCCGTACTAGACGCACCGGAACCGGGTTGCAGAAATAGCAGCCAGCCGGCCACGCCCGCCACCAGGAAAGTGACGGCAAAAGACGCGATTGCAGCGATTAGTTGTGGTCGCGGTTTTTTACGGCTTTGACCATCGTCCACGGCAGTCCCCCACCAGCCCCACTGCGGTGTGGCGCTGTCTAGATTTGAATCTCAGTGTTTATATCTTGTCATGACTTTGGCTCTGAGCCATGAGATAGGCGGCGATACACTGCGTGGATGAGTGAATCCCTCTTTTCAGACGTAGCCCGCTTCGTTCGCGCCCCTCGATTGAGTGGACTGTCGGCCGCACCCAAAGGGCCCGTTGTCGCGACGCGCACCACGATTGGCGAGGACGAATCAGAGTTCGTCAGTCAATTGTTTTCAGTTGGTCCCGGGGATGCACGCCAACTAACGTTCGGCCCCAAATCAGCTTCATTGTTGGCGGTGGGGAAACGAGGAGAGATCTACTTTAGTCGGTCGGACCCCAGCAGCGATGAAAAGGGGGACGCGATTTGGATGCTTCCGCCCACCGGTGAAGCTCGGGCAGTGTTCCGGTACAAGGCGGGAATCAAATCGCTTCACGCTACGGAGACAAGTCTGTTCGTAGTTCTATCTGTTATGCCAGAGTCCACTTTGGAACAGTCCCATCGACAGGCTGCGGAGCGGAAGAAAACTAAGGTCACCGCTGTCTTGCACGAGCGGTTCCCAACCCGCTATTGGGATACAGACCTGGGGCCGGGGCACTTCCGGTTGTTCGTCTCGCCCTTGCCGCCTCTTCACCCATCCGTCGACAGACCGCAAGCGTCACCGTCGAAAGAAGAGGCTGACAAAGAGAAGGAGGCGAGTCTTCCACCCCACGAATTGGACCTGAGGGAACTCGCCCTGCCTTCGGCCCCATCTGACGTCCACCAGTGGGATTTGGACAGCGTCTTGCCCACGCCCGACGGCAGGCAC
>CAYFWE010000084.1:0-1666 GCA_964346745.1 uncultured Actinomyces sp.
GAAGCCAGTTTCGCGACCATGTCCGTGTCGCCGAGTGGCACTTGGGCACTGTTAGCGCGGTTTACACCTCCCCTTGCGGGGCAGCCTCCCCGTTCAACCTTGGAAAGGGTGGACCTGCCTAGTGGGGAGCGGCGTACCTTGACCGACCACGAGTTTAACGGCGCAGTTATCGGACATGATGACCAGGTGTACTTCACGGCCGACCGCAAAGGTCGTGGGGGAATCTTTCATCTGTCTGCGGACGGGTCCGCCACTCTTTTGACCGAGGACGATGAGATGACGTACGGATCGCTCACTTGGGCGAATGATCATCTGGTGGCGTTGCGGTCGTCCATCGCCGAACCAGCACGGGTGATCTTCTTGGATCCGAAAACTCACGACGTGACCGAGGACGAGGCGCTAACGATCGCCCTCGACCTGCCGGGAACACTAACGGAAGTGCGGGCAAGCGCCCTCGACGGGACCCCGTTGCGGGCTTGGCTGGTGCTGCCTGATGGCGAGGGTCCGCACCCTCTGGTTGTCTTTGCGCACGGGGGGCCGTGGGGTTCTTGGAACGATTGGACATGGCGGTGGAACCCGTGGGTGTTCGCCGCTCGCGGCTACGCCGTACTGCTACCCGACCCCGGGATTTCGACGGGCTACGGCCCAGAGTTGGGGGATCGAGGCCACGACGCGATTGGGGACGAACCATTTACCGACATCATGGCCCTCACTGACGCCACCGTTGCGCGGGAGGATATTGATGGGGATTGCCAGCTTTTCGCGGGCGGCTCTTACGGCGGGTACATGGCTAACTGGGTCGCCGGGCACACCGGCCGGCGCTTCCGCCGCATCGTCACGCACGCATCCCTATGGAATATAGAGTCCATGGGCCGCACAACCGACAATGGCGGCTGGTACGAATGGATGATGGCCCCTGTTCCCTCCGGATCAAAGCAGGGTCCGCCGCAGGCAGCCTTATGGTCCCCTCACAGGTTTGTGGACGAGGTCGAAGTGCCGATGCTGGTCATCCATGGCGCCAATGATCACCGCGTGCCAATCTCACAGGGGCTAGAGCTGTGGATGGATCTGCAAAGGACCAGTCCGGAACTTGGTCACAAATACCTGTACTACCCCGATGAAGGTCACTGGATCCTCAAACCCGGTAACGCGGAAGTTTGGTATGAAACTTTCTTGGGCTTCCTCGACGAAGGGGCTGGAAGAAAACAGGCAAAATCTACGGAGTGACGCCTTGGTTTGCTAACCACTGCTCAAGTTGTGGCTGGCGCATAGCCCCCACCTTTTTGGCGAGCACTTCACCTTCGCGCATGAACAGCATGGTGGGGATGCTCATCGCTTTGTAGCGCGCCTGGACCCTTGGGCTTTTGTCCACGTTGACTTTGACGATCTTCAAGCTCCCCGCATATTTGACGGCGATTTTTTCTAGGATCGGCGCCACCATGCGGCACGGACCGCACCACGGTGCCCAAAGGTCAACTAGGACGGGGACGCTCGCACTTACCGCTTTGTCGAAGTCAGCGTCCGTGGCGTTCACGATCCAAGGCATTTTCGTTTTGCAGTTTCCGCAGGCGGGAATGCCCGCAGATGTTTGAGGCACGCGGTTTTTCTTTTTACATTTTGGACAGGCAACGGCATTCATGCTTCCGATTATTACAGGGACGCGCCC
>CAYFWE010000085.1:0-1625 GCA_964346745.1 uncultured Actinomyces sp.
GTGAAACTAGCTTCGGAAAGACTGAATGATTTCTACGATGCCGTAGATCATCGCCGACAGTCCAATCACCCACCACAGTGCGACTGTGGAGTACAGGGGAGAGAAGACAATCGTCAGGCCAGCCAGGATCGAAACGAACCCGTAGAAGAAGGTCCATCCCTTTGAGGAAGAGGAACCCATGGAAGCAAAGGCGATGAAGCCTTCATAAATCCACGTGACACCGATCATGATCGCCATGAAGACGAAGAAGAATGCAGCGGTGCTCTGCAGGCTTCCCAGGGCGACAACCCCGGAAATAACGAAGATTGCACCCAAGATTATGCGCCAGAAGCGGGCACCGAAGCCCATGCCCTGGCTGAACAGGCCAGCACCAGCGTATGCCAGGCCAGCAACGATGACGTACACCGCGAAGATACCGGTGACGATCATCGCCGTCTTTGTCGGCCAGACCATGATGGCGATGCCGGCCGCCAGTGAGATCAGGCCAAAAATTCCCATCGCGACGCGGAGTTTGCCGCTCGCTTGCTCTAGGAGGTTGGTACTCATGTTTAGTCTTTCTGTTAAAAGTGCCGCAGCACTAACTAAGACACCACTAAAAGAGGATGGGAGTAATTCGACTCAGCCGAGATCCTCGACGTCCAGAAGACCCTTCTGGTACGCCTTCGTCAGATGGCGGGGAATACGAACTTCGCGGCCGCCAACTTTCACCGTCTGCAGTTCCGACAACTTTGCTTTCCAAGTTGAACGGCGAGTACGGGTATTTGAACGCGACATTTTACGCTTTGGGACTGCCATAGCTTGGTCGCTCCTTCCGGTTCCAATGGTGTTTCTTCCGGCCCAAGAAGAATACATTTCATTCATCTGGGCATGCGAACGCCTCGCGGCGTCCCTACCGAACTGCTCAAGTCTGTCATGTATTCAAAACAAAGCGCCACTCTGAGCCCATTTTCTGACTGTGAAGTTGCTCCCGAGCGTGGGATACTCCGACCATGTTGACAATCCAAGCGGGTACCAGTGCTCATGCTGAAATAGAGGTAAAGAAGTCGCGCTTCATCTCAGTGGTGGCACCCGCAGCGAACGCATCCGAGGCCCGCCAAGTAATCGACGCTGAAAAGTCGCGCTACCCTGATGCCCGCCACCACTGCTCTGCATATGTGCTTGAGTCCGCCGGTGCAACCCCGCAGGTACACTTTTCCGATGACGGCGAACCTGCCGGGACTGCCGGCGCCCCCATGCTTGAGGTACTCACTGGTCGCGACCTAGTCAACGTTGTCGCCGTGGTGACCCGCTATTTCGGGGGCACGCTGCTGGGCACGGGCGGTCTAGTGCGGGCTTATTCGGATGCAACCGTAGCGGCCTTGGATCACGCTTCCCTGGCTCAAATTCGCCATTCACCCACGTTTGAGGTCGTCCTAGATCCGGCATCTGCCGGGAAGATTGAATCTGAATTGCGCCGGCAAGACTGGGTTGTGCTGGACACACAGTGGGGGGCCGACGTCACCATGGTGTTTAGCGTCCCTCAGAAGGAAGAACTGCAGGTCGAACCACTTATCCTCTCTCTCACTAGGGGAGAGGGCCTCTTGACACGGGTCGCTGACCGTCGCCACGAAGTACCCCTGCGATAG
>CAYFWE010000086.1:0-1598 GCA_964346745.1 uncultured Actinomyces sp.
AGTTCCCCACTGGCGAACCGTTTAGGTTTCGCCAAAGATGCCACCAGCGATTGCTGCTGAGGGGTCAGGCCAGCAAACATTGGCACCGACTGGACACAGGTCGGACCCCCGGGGTGGACGTCAACGATAGACAGATTCTGCATATTCGAAGCTTGCCACCAAGCGCTACCCCGTAGTCAAGCGACCGGAAAAGAAACCCCCTGGACGCAGAGGCTTGACGGATGTCAAGGACGCGGGTTTCCCTTCCCCGTAACTTAGAGGCATCAAGAGCCCCAGTGCTCAACTTCAACCAAGTATTGAAAGGGACTTTCATGTCTAACACCAACCAAATGACCGACACCGTACTGCGTGCCCAAGGTTTTTCTTGCCCGTCTTGCGTGGACAAGATTGAGAAGCGCCTTACCCGCCTACCAGGGGTTGAGGACGCCACCGTCAACTATGCGTCCGCCCGCATTCAAGTCCGTCACGACGCCGACCAAATCAGTGTCGATGACCTGGTTCAAGCAGTCGCCAAGGCCGGCTACAAGTCCGCGCCTTCAGCATTCTGAAACGGAAGGATCAATGAACCGCTCTCCCTTTAGTTCGAATTGGCTCCGTTCGAAATGGTTTCAACCGGGGCTGGTCGCCGGGCTGATAATCGCGTCATTCATCTTCGCGAAGATCGGCTCCCCCTGGGATGCCCGCTTGGCGCCCGCCCTATGGATTGATGCTGGCGCACACTCAACTCAGCACGGCGACTCATTCTTGCTCTCCGATGCTCTGATGGTTGCGGCCGCCTTCATCGCCGGGTGGGGAATCCTGCGGCGGGCGATCTCCAGTTTGCGCATGGGACAGGTGAGTATCGACTTACTGGTCTCTATCGCCGCGATTGGTGCGATTGCCTTGGGGAACTATTGGGAGGCCGCAGCGGTCACCTTCCTCTTCAACGTTGGCAACACGCTGGAAGCCGCCACACTCGACAAAACCAGGTCGGCCCTGGCTGAACTGGTGGCTCTGGCCCCCACTTCCGCGACCGTGGTTGACGGGGATTCTCTCATCGAGGTCCCTATTCATCAGGTAACCGTCGGTCAGACCGTCCTCGTCCGCAGTGGCGCACAGGTGCCGGTTGATGGCACGGTCACCTCTGGTAAGGGGCATGTGAACGAAGCGTCCATTACCGGTGAATCCATGCCGGCAAGTAAGGGGCCTGGCGACCAGGTTTATGCGGGGACGGTGTCCACATCGGGTGTCATTCAGGTGGTGGCCGATGGGGTTGGGCGCGACACAGCCTTAGCGCGGATCGTTGCGCGGGTCGAAGAAGCGCAAGATGCCAAGGCAAAAACGCAGAGTTTCATCGACCGTTTCTCCCGCTGGTACACGCCCGGCATCATTGTTTTGGCGGCGGTAGTCGGCCTGATTACCCAAGACCCGGTCCTAGCGTTGACCCTGCTGGTCATCGGCTGCCCAGGCGCACTGGTCATTTCCATTCCAGTGGCGATCGTGGCGGGCGTGGGACGCGGTGCGCGCAGCGGCATCTTGGTCAAGGGTGGGGAATACCTGGAAACTTCCGCTCGTATCAATGCGGTTGCCTTCGACAAGACGGGCACACTGACAATCGG